>CAYMFU010000311.1:0-38555 GCA_964389805.1 uncultured Roseivirgaceae bacterium
CGACCGGGAATCATATCTCCTTTCAAGAAATTCTGGCAGTGTCTGTATTCTACTCTTAAAATAGAATACAGACACTGCCAGAATTTCTTGAAAGGAGATATGATTCCCGGTCGCGAACGGTATTTGCCTTTATCGCTATACTCGGAGCTTTATTTGTTCATATTGGATTGAGCCTGTATACCGGTGCGATCATTTTTCAGCGTTTCTTTGGAGTGGGTGTCTGGACTTCTATTACTGTATTATCTTTTCTAACCTTGATTTACTACGTGGCTGGCGGATTGAGAGCAGTTGTGTATACCCAGGCAGTCCAGACAGGAGTCCTGATATTTGGATCAATTGCATTAACACTGGCTGGATTGGAAAAGCTTAATGAATTTATGGCCTCCACGGGTATGACAGGAAGTTTTATAGAGAATTTCATGGCGCTCATAAGGCCAGGTCAAATGGATGTACTCCATTCCGATGCTTCAATCGCTGAATTAACCACTGAAATCAATGAGGAATTTTCTGCCAATGGATTCGATACGATTTCCGGTAGCGGCTTAACCTGGTATGCGGCATTCCTCGGATATCCTATACTGGGATTATGGTATTGGTGTTCAGATCAGACCATTGTCCAGCAGGTTCTTGCAGCAAAAACGAAAGATGATGCTCAGAAAGGACCAGTTTTTGCAGGATTTCTAAAACTCCTCACACCCTTTATCATGATCATTCCGGGAATCATTGGATTTATATTATTTAAAGAGGAGATCTTTAATGCAGCAAAATCAGCTGTGCCGGCTGTTTCCAAACCTGGAGATATGGCTTTATCCGTATTAATCGATCAATTATTGCCTGTTGGATTGATCGGACTTTTTGCCGCCGCTCTTATGGCTGCTTTAATGAGCACCATAGCGGCCGCTTTGAATAGTATTTCCACACTTGTTTCTGTTGATATATATAAAAGGCTAAAACCTGAAACACCTGATAAGAACCTTATTAATATCGGAAGAGTAGCGGCAATATTCATTATGATTTTCGCTGCATTGTGGTCAACACAGGGCGATAAATTTTCCAGTGTTTTTGAGGCAATTAATAAAGTGGCTGCAGCTTTATCCCCGCCGGTAGCAACAGTTCTTCTATTTGGGGTATTGTATAAACGGGGAACCAAGGAAGCTTCCTTGATTACCCTGATTATTGGATTAATATTAGGATTAACTGCCTTTATTCTCGATTTCAAGTTTACCCCTGAGGGAACCTCAATAGTAACCGAAACCTGGGGTATCCCTTTTATGATGCAGGCCTGGTGGCTGTTTTGTATCTGCGTGGTGATTTACCTGGTCGCAAGTCAATTAACTCCGAAACCAGATGAGGAAATAATTGAGAAGTACACCTGGGAGCATCCACTTGCAGCGGTTAGTGGTAAGGTGAAATCATTTACAGATGTCAGGGTTCTGGTATTGTTGCTGGTGATCTCACTTATAATATTATATGCAACCTTTGCGTGATGGGGGATATAGAATGTAACGAAATTATTATTTTATCAAATCCTCCTTATGGAGGGATAATTTAATTGAATATAAATATGAGACAAGTTGTTATGACTTCACCGGGGGTAATTGAGCACAAAGATGTTCCTGCTCCCGGAAAGCTTGGACCAAAAGAAGTATTGTTGAAAATTCAGAGAATTGGTGTTTGCGGAAGTGATATTCATGTATTTCATGGAGAACATCCGGCTACACCTTATCCAGTAATTCAGGGACATGAATATTCGGCAATAGTTCAGGAAACAGGTAATGAAGTTACGATGGTGAAACCCGGAATGAAGGCGACTGCAAGACCCCAACTGGTTTGCGGAACTTGTGCTCCGTGTAGAAGAGGACAATATAATGCCTGCCAGAATCTGAAAGTACAGGGTTTTCAGGCTCCCGGAGTTGCTCAGGATTATTTTGTTGTTCCTGAGGATCGTTTAATTGTATTGCCAGATTCACTTTCTCTCGAACAGGGAGCAATGATAGAACCTGCTGCGGTAGGGGCTCATTCAACCAGTCGGACAACAGGCATAGAAGGTAAGAATGTAGTGGTAGCAGGAGCGGGAACTATTGGGAACATGGTGGCTCAGTTTGCGAAGGCCAGGGGCGCCAAAAAGGTACTTATTACTGATATAAGTGATTTCAGGCTTGAAAAGGCCAGGGAATGCGGGATTGATCACGCGCTGAATGTTGCGGATACACCTTTCGATGAAGGTGCGAGATCAGTATTTGGAGAAGATGGATTTCAGGTGGGATTCGAGGCAGCTGGCGTACAGTCTACCCTGGATTATATGATGGCAAATTTGGAGAAAGGTGGGGACATTGTTATATTAGGCGTCTATTCCCAGAATCCTACCATTAACATGTACTTCCTCGGAGAGCACGAACTCAATGTGTTTGGCTCGATGATGTACCGGCATGAAGATTATGAAGCAGCGGTTCAAATGATTGAAGCTGGAAAGATTAATATCGAACCTTTGATATCAAACCACTTTCCGCTGGAATTATACCTTGATGCTTATAAATACATTGAAGAACAAGGTGATAAAACCATGAAAGTGATGATCGACTTGTTCTAGGGAAAAATCACATGATTTAAATTTTTTAATATGAAGCATTTTAATTTTCATCAGACCACCGAAATTTTGTTTGGTCGGGGTCGAATTGCCGAACTTCCGGAAAAGACACTTAAATATGGTAATAAGGCTTTACTGGTAACAACGCAGGCACTTGTACCTGCTTTAGAGGATCAATACAATAGAGTAATTAGATTGTTGAATGAGGCAGGAATAAAAACTGCCCATTATGACGGTGTTATACCGAATCCTACTGTTGAGTCCATATCTGACGGTGCAAAAATGGCACGGGAATTTGGAGCTGAAGTGATAATTGGTCTGGGAGGAGGATCGAGCATGGATTCTGCAAAGGCCATATCCGTTGAAGCTACACACGAAGGTACCTGTTGGGATTATTTGTTTTATAAAACTCCTCAACCTGACGAAAAGAAATTGTTACCTGTTATTGCGGTCTCAACCACTTCAGGTACCGGATCTCAGGTAACACAGGTATCTGTGGTTACTAATCCGCATGAGAGGGATAAATCGGCTTTATACAATAATATTTTATACCCGCAGGTATGTATTATTGATCCTGAGCTTATGTTAACGGTTCCTAAGTTCGTGACAGGAACTACAGGATTTGATGCAATGTGTCATGCATTTGAGAGCATTTTGAATCCCGGAAGCGGAGCTTATGTCGAACTCCTGGCATGGGAAGCAATTCAGTTAGTTGCTGATAATCTTCCCACTTTACTTGATAATCTTCAGGATATTCAGGCCAGGGAAAAACTGGCCTGGGCCGATACACTTGCAGGGCTATGCATTGCCAACGCCGGTGTGACATTACCTCATGGAATAGGAATGGCCATTGGGGGGATGTATCCACATGTTGCCCATGGTGAGGCACTCGCCATAGTATATCCGACCTTTGCAGGTTTTACATGGAAATCTGCAACCGCAGATTTTTCCCGTCTAGCCCGGATCCTCAACAAAAATTTACTGACTGTATCTGACAACGAGGCAGCATCCGAAAGTCAGGAAGAAATCTCAAAATTTCTGAAAAAGACGGAATTAGCTAAAAAACTAAGTGATGTAAATATGCCTGAAGATGAAATTGAAGCCCTTGCGGATCAGTCTATGGTTTTACCGGATTACAAGGCGAATCCAAGGGTGGCGACCAGGGCAGAAATGGTTGAGATAATTACAGCATGTTATTAAATATAGCTCATATAAAAACAAATGAGAACATTTTTAATGTATAGAACAATTTTTAAATCATAAAGGAAATATTATGAGAAAACTATTGATTTTTTACCTATTCTCCTTCGCGTTAATTCTTATAACAACGAATTCATGCAGGGAGCCTTTTCTTCCGGACTTCAGGGAAGTTGAAATTATAAATCAACCTCCCAAGGTCTCGTTAGATACGCTAACACTTGCCGCTGGTTTTGAAACCTACGAAGTGGATTTGGATATTATTGTATCAGATCCTGAAGGGGATGATTTCACGGTGACTGCCACCAGTGAGAATCCTGATGTAGTTACTGTCGAAGTCAGTGGAAATATCATGACCATTTTCGAAGTAGGATTGGGATTTGCAACGATCAAAATGATTCTTGAAGATGGGACTGATCGTAATCCGCCCGCTGAAGATCAGATTGTGGTCGAAGTTACTGAATTTGTCGAACCGGAAACTCAATATAAGTGGTTCATGGATCTGTCGGGCATTCCTGATGGAACCCCGTTTGATGAATACACACTTGATGATGGGA
Organism: uncultured Roseivirgaceae bacterium; assembly: GCA_964389805.1. Taxonomy (GTDB): domain Bacteria; phylum Bacteroidota; class Bacteroidia; order Cytophagales; family Cyclobacteriaceae; genus JAGTVG01. The sequence continues at coordinate 4,342 of CAYMFU010000311.1, forward strand.
CCGAAATTGGCAGGGCAGAAGGTTCACCGGAAGCTTCTCGTATAATACAGAGTGGAGCCATGGAATGGACGACGGAAGAATATGATGTTATGTCCATCATTTTTGCTGCTCCATTGGATTTGAGCCAGGATGCGACATTTGTATTCGAGTACGCTGATAATTGGGGCGCATTATTCTGGGTTACTGTAGTAGATGCCAATGGAGGTGAAGGAGGATTTGGAGATGGTGAACCATTTGATCAGATGGTATTGGATGATCCCAGTTGGAATACATTTGAAACTGACCTGAACGACTGGGTTGGAGGTGATGTTGATCTTTCGGCAATCACAGAGATCTATATCGAAATTTTCGATGCCCAAGATCTGGAGACTTTCAAGTTGAAAAATATGGGACTTGGTATTATTGAGCCATTTGTAATTGAATTTTCAACAATAGCTAATGGAACAAGCTTTGACGACTATACACTGGATGATGGTACAGTCATAGGTAGAGCGGAAGGTTCACCAGGTGCTGCAAGAGAAGTACAAAATGGTGTGCTGGAGTGGACGATGGAAGAATATGATGTAATGTCGATCGTGTTCCCGGAGCCCTATGATTTTTCAACCAATCCCACATTTTCAATGGAATATGCGGATTTATGGTCTGAGGAATTTTGGATCACCATAGTAGATGCCAATGGTGGTGAAGGCGGATTTGGAGATGGTGAACCATTTGATCAGGTGGTATTAGATGATCCCAGTTGGAATACATTTGAAACTGACCTGAACGACTGGGTTGGAGGAGATGTTGATCTGTCTGCAATAACAGAGATCTATATCGAAAAATTCGGTGCAACAGAGCTTGAAACATTTAAAGTCAAAGAAATCGCTATTGGAAAATAAAACCTGATGAACCTAAATAAAACAGATATGAAAGATTTTTTAAAACAGCTGTTTGATTTGAAAAGCCTGGCAATTCTGATTTTTTCATTCTTTGTAATGACTTATTCAGTATTTGCCCAGATTTCAATATCAGGCACAGTTACTGATGAAAATCAGCAAGCCCTGGCGGGTGTGAATATATTGATCGAGGGAACTACCGAGGGTACCATTACAGATGTAGACGGCAATTATGTTGTAGAGGTACCCAATGAGAATGCTGCCCTATTGTTCAGTTTTGTAGGATATAAAACACAAAGAATACCCGTGGGAAATCAATCGGCGGTCAATGCTGAAATGGTTCCGGATTTTGCACAGCTCGATGAAGTGGTAGTAGTTGGTTACGGATCCCAGGCACGTGGAGACATAACCGGTGCGGTTGCCGTTGTGGATGTAGAAGACCTGGATAAGAGCCAGTACCAGAACCTGACAGACCGACTGCAGGGTCGTGTACCAGGCGTATCAGTTGTCACAACTGGTGCTCCAGGAAGTACCGGGCAAATAAAGATCCGGGGGACATCATTTTTCGGAGACAACGAACCACTATTCGTCATCGACGGGATCCTGACGGATGACAGTCCGAACTTCAACCCATACGATGTTGAATCGATACAGGTATTGAAAGATGCCTCTGCCTCAGCCATTTATGGATCGAGGGCTGCCAATGGCGTTGTAGTGATAACCACTAAAAAAGGTAAATCCCAAACACCGGAGATCAATATCAGCTTGCTTGCTGGCCTTCAACAAATTCCTGGACGCGTCGAGACAATGGACAATGTGAATTTTGCACGGGTTAACAATGCTGCCCAGGATAATGCCGGTCTTCCAAGAATGACCAAAGCCGATGTTGATTTTGATCCGAGTGTAAACACTGACTGGCAGAAAGAAGTATTTGATAATACTGCTTTACTACAGGACTTTAACATTAGTCTTTCCAGTGGAGGTGAAAAGTATAACGCCTATTTTTCAGTCAACAGTTCTTATAATGAAGGTACCATTAAAGGAACACAATTTGACCGTATTGGGGGAAGGGTGAATACAAACTTCAAGCCATATAAAACACTGACCATCGGTCAAAACCTAATGGTCAGCAGAACACGTGACTCGGGTTTATCGGAATTTATTGATAGTGCTGTTCCAGGAGCCTTTGCCAATTTGCCGATCATCCCCGTATATGATCCGCTCAAGACCAATGGATATGGACATGGTGAAATTGGGATTGCCACCTGTTATGTCGTGAACCCAGTAGGACTTCAGGATCTGTATAAGAATATAAATGAGTCACTCCGTATTCTTGGCGATATTTATCTGGACTGGAACATCGTGAAAGGACTTGATTATCACTTCAGTATCGGTATCAATAGTATCACAGACAAGACCAAAGAATATAATCCTGGTAATCAAATCCGTATGGCTACCATAGATCAATCCAGACTTTATGAAGCAAGAGGTGAATCCACTGAAATATTCATAGAAAACAGGCTAACTTACGCCAGAACCTTCGGGAAGCATGATTTCTCTGTTATGGCGACATATACCGAGCAGGAGATCAATGGTGCTTTTCAGTCGGGTTTAGCCGTCAATGGTCATCCCGAGCCACCCTATTTCTGGGTATTGGATGCAAGTGTTACCCCAACCCAGGCTTCTGGAGCTGAATTCAGTTCAGCGATCCGGTCTTTTCTTGGCAGGGTAACTTATAATTTTGATGAAAGGTACTTCATTACAGGCATTCTCAGACATGACGGATCTTCAAAATTTGCAGAAGAAAACCGCTGGGGAACCTTCCCATCTGTTTCAGGGGGCTGGAATATAGCCAATGAAGGTTTTTTCAATTCTGGAGTTATTTCGGATCTGAAAATAAGGGCTGGCTATGGTATTGTGGGTAATTCAAGTATAGATGATTATCAATACCAGTCTTTGGTCCAATCTGCAGCCATAAATGGCGTTAATTATAATCTTGGCCCCAATGGTGGTTTAGTGATTGGTGCCACAAGAGGGGCACTGGCAAATCGGGATATCACCTGGGAAACCCTGAAAGAAACAAATATTGGGCTGGATATTTCCCTCTTTGATGGCCAGCTGTTTCTTACCGGGGATTTCTTTATAGGGAATCTGGAAGGATTATTGGCCGATGTAGCGGTGCCTGGTTCCGTTGGACCTTCAGGGGATGAAGCTTTGGTAACCATCAACGCTGTGGACATGGAAAGAAGCGGTTGGGAAGCATCTGTAACCTACCAAAAAGTAATTGGTGATTTCAGTTTCAGCACGACTTTCAATGCCTGGCATGCCACCAATGAAATTACGAAATTGCCATTTGGCGTGACAGAATTTCCGGGCTATCTTTCAACATCGAGGTTAGGGATTCCCCTTGGTCAGTTGTTCCTGGTGGAATACCTGGGGATCTATACCAGTCAGGAACAAATCAATGAGGATGGAATAACCATTAATGGAGAAGTTCCAGTAGTGGGAGATGCTAGATATAAGGATGTAAATGGCCGCACCGAAGATGGCCAGCTGACTGGAGAACCAGATGGAAACATAAGCTTTGATGATGACCGGCAAATATACGGCAATCCAATTCCCCAATTTGAATATGGATGGAATTTTGATGCAAGCTGGAAAGGATTCGATCTGTATTTCTTCTTTCAGGGCGTCAGTAAAAGAGATGTGTATAATGCCTTATATTATGATTTAAATAGTTTTCATGCAGAAAACTACACCGCAGATTTTGATCCGTATATTGACGGGCAGGGTACCGAGCCAAGACCTTTCAATGGTGAAGTAGCCAATAATTTTGCGAGCACACGCTTTGTGGAAAATGCATCTTACTTCAGGCTTAAGAATCTGCAGATCGGATATTCCATTCCATGGGATAAAGTCAGGAATCTGAGGATATATTTAAGCGGACAAAATGTGTTTACCATTACAAATTATAAAGGAATGGATCCGGAATTTGAAGGGGGTGTGTTTGAACAGGGTGTAGATCCGGTAGGATACCCTCAGATAAGAGTTTTCAGTGCTGGATTAAATCTTACCTTATAGTCATGAAAGAAATAAAAAATAAAGTCATGAAAAAAATATTTAACAAAACATTCTTACTCATCGTGACTCTTTCGCTGGCAGCCTGTTTTGATCTGGAAAAAACAGACCCTAATCAGCAGAATGAGGATACATTCTGGACCAACCAGGATCAACTTGAGATGGGTGTCTATGCATGTTATGACGTGCTGCAAATTTACTGGAGAGATGTGGCTCAATGGTTATATTGTGGTCTCTCAGATGAAGGGACCAACGAATATCCTTATGAGTTCTACGATGTTTTCAGGTTCAGGGGAGATGACTTGAATCGCTTCCATGATACTTGGCTTACGATGTACAATATGATCGGCAGGGCCTATCAGGTGATAGAACGTGCACCGGATATTTCCGGAGCAAAAGTGCCTCAAATTACAGCAGAAGCCAGATTCTTTGTGGCGCTCGGATATTATCATCTGCAACTGGTATTCGGGGACCACGTGGCCTATGTGGATGCCATACAGAGTCCGGCAGACCGTCCACCCAGGGCAGAGGCAGGACAGCTGTATGAAATGATGGAAGAACAGCTCAATCTGGCCATACCCGATCTTCCAGTGGCCAGTGAATACAGGGATACTGATTATGGAAGGATCACCAAAGGCGCTGCCCAGGCCATGCTCGCCAAGGTACATATGCAACAGGGGGAATATTCCGAAGCTGAGTTATTGTTATCACAGGTCATCGGTTCAAATGAATATGAATTACTTGATGACTTCGAAGACAACTTCCTGAATTTAAACTCCATTAATTCGGAAGCCATCCTGACGACCAATTTTGTTACATATGGAACGGAAGGAAATGAAGCTAATGACTGGAGTTTGAGATCCATGTTCTATTCAATGAAAGAATCAAACGGTGCTTTCGGGGATGTTCAAGCTACAAATTTCATTTTAGAGTCCTTTCAGACTGAGAATGATGCGGACGGGAATCCTGATCCTCGATTGGATGCTACCATTTTCCATGAGAATTCCTCACGGCTCTATTATGGTGAGCCCTGGGATTTCTGGTATGCTGAAGTTCCTAATCCTGATATCGTATCTGGTATTTATAAATATTCGGAACAGGAAATTGTCGCAACAAATGATGGTCAATTGATCGATCAAATGGCGGGTACGAATTTTAACCTCATTCGATACGCGGATGTGCTCCTGTTATATGCTGAAGCTTTGAATGCAAATGGAAAGACAGGGGATGCCTATGATTATGTTGATGAGGTTCGTGAAAGATCAAACATGAATCCGTTAAGCGTCGTAAAACCAGGACTCAGTCAGGGAGAATTTCTTGAACAACTCAAACATGAAAGACTGGTTGAGTTAGCCGGAGAACTGGTTCGTTTTGATGACCTTAAAAGATGGGGAGATTATAGCAGCAGCAATACAAATGATCCGAATTTTGAAACGTTTACTGATGGTAAAAATGATGTGGGGCCAATACCCCAAACTGAGCTGGATCTGAATCCGAATTTAATACAGAATCCGAATTATTAAAATTGCATGGTTAAATAATAAAGCTGAATCCAAAAGCCTGTCTTATGGCAGGCTTTTTTAACTCTTGTTTAAACCATAACCCTAATTTTAAAAAAACAATTAGTTCAAATAAAGCTGAGAATAACTAAAACCATTTAAAATTTGGATGTTCTGTTTACTAATGTAACTGATCACTGAATCTACGATATTTCCCTAATAGGGGATCTCTCTTTTATTAGAATGAAACGAAATTGATTGAAAAACTAACCCAGACTAAATAATTGACGATTATGAAAAAATATGGCCTTTTAATTTCATTACTACTTCTTATGTCAAATATCAGCTGGTCACAGAGTGATCCGGTTGCTCATTGGGATTTTGATGAGTTGCGAGTTGAACGTAAAATCGTGGAAATGGTAAGGGGAGAAACCTATGTTCCCAAAGAGGTATTCGCCTATGTAACGGAATCGGTTTCCGGGAAGGAATTCGATCTTGAAGGGAAGTATTATAAAAGCGTAAACGGTGTGAAAAACAAGGCTGTACTTCTGGACGGGTATACCGCGTATATTGAGATTCCCGATCCTGAGGATATTCCTGTTATAACAGAGGAATTCACAGTAGAGGTATGGGTGGCGTTAGGTGCTTACCCAAAGAATATGTGTCCCTTTGTTGATCATCAGCGGGATGTGGCTGATGGTTATCATACCGGGTACTTTTTTGGTCTTGATGCTTGGGGTAGACCAACCATGCGCATAGCCACGAATGGGAAGGAAGAAGCCATGATCGCTGAAGATATTATACCTCTGAATACATGGACTCACGTAGCCTGCACCTATTCAATGGAAGAGGGCATATCCCTGTATCTCAATGGAGAAAAGATTGCTTCAAGAATGCTGGCAGGAAAGTTTACTCCATCGATCAATGAACTGGTAGGTTCAACATCAATGCTTATCGGGAAGAGCCGAAAGGCTCACCGGCCATACGGTACGATCAGGCCGGAAGGAACAGAAAGATCAAATACTTATCTGGATGGTATTATCGATGAATTGAAGATCTATGATCAGACTATGACGGATAATGAAATATCCACTGCCTTTAATGCTAATCAAACGGATGAATCGCCGGAGCTTCCAGAAAGAATATTACCTTCCGGCCCTCAATCTCCCGGAGCCTTCCGGGCGGTAAATACCACCTTAAAGTACTATCCGGGTTGGGATGCCCCATGGGCACTGGCTGATAATGCCGATGTGGTTGTCCAGTTTGAAGAGACCGATTGTAAATTTGTTTTCTGGCATGGCACTTCATATATTCCATGCTGGGTCACTGAAAATAATATCTGGTTTAATAACGGATTTAATGAGGGCTGGAATGACCATGGCAGTTGCGAGCCCATGTCCGACAAAAAAGCCAAATATTCCACAGTTAAGATCATTGAAAGCAACGATGCCCGTGTTGTGGTTCAATGGCGTTATGCCCTTGTGGATGTACTGGGTAATTTTGCCTTTGAGGATCCGACCACTGGCTGGGGTGACTGGACAAATGAAACATTCACCATATACCCTGATATGACCGGAGTCAGAAATGACGTGATCCTGAGTAATGCACCAAATGCAGCCCACGAGTGGCAGGAAAGTATGATTGTCCTGGGACCAGGACAAAGACCGGAAGACCTGCTTGAATACGGAGCAGTATCCATAGCCAACCTGAAGGAAGAACATAAAACCTATTCATGGGAAAATGAACTCCCGCCTGAGACTTCAGAGGATTTCGACCAGGGTATAATCCAGGTGATCAATACAAAATCTGAATTTAAGCCCTTTTCTGTGGTCAGGCCTCAGGATTTTGAATATATGGACTTCTATGCAGGGGAAATTCGACGGGATGTAAGCGTATTCCCCTGGTGGAACCATTGGCCAGTAGCACCCCGTCCTACCGATGGCAGGTATGCTATGGCAGCGGACAGAGCTGCACATTCTTCTCTTTCACATTGGTACTGGGGCGCTTTTAAAACAACCGATCGCTCCATCTCCAAGATTATGTTGAATGGTATGACCAATAAAAGTGCTGAAGAGCTCGTGACCTTGACAAAAAGCTGGTCGAATCCAGCTGTGATCGTTGTAGATCAGGGAGCAAGTGGGGAATATGATCCTGCGCAGCTGGCTTTTGTCATTGATCTTGTTAAGGCTCCGAAGGCATTGAATGTAACCATTAAAGGTACCCAGGACTCACCGGTATATAATCCAGCCTTCGTGGTTAACGGATGGGGGGATAAAGATCTCAAATCCCTTAAGGTCAATGGTAAAGAATTGAAACCTGGAAAGAATGTAAAAGTTGATTACAGGGAATCAATGAAGTCAAGGGATCTGATTGTCTGGCTCAGGATGGAAGCCAATTCGGATCAGTCTTTTATTTTCAGTAAATAAATAGTATACCAAATTATCCGATCATGTCCTCAAAGTATATTAAAGTTGCTGTATTAAGCTGGCTGCTGATAACTCTAATAGCATGTAATAACAATGGACCATCATCAGACCTCAAAACTTTAGGGGAGTTCGGCGCCTTCTATACGCGAATAAATTCTGGTCAGGAATTCGAGAAGTACGCCAGGGTCGGTGACTATGCTGATATTATTGTGGATCTTGGTCAGTCAGGTATGACGTTTAATTTCTGGAGAGGATCCAGTTATCTGCCTTTTCTGAAAAATGGTGATCAGGAGTGGTATGTGAATGAGGTCATTAAAAGGAGCGGTGATGGTTCCGATCAAATGCCGGACAGGACCAATATCTATTCATTTGTAAGGATAATTTCCAGCAATAAAGAGGAGGCTGTTGTTCACTGGCGGTATTTGCCGGTTTTCGTTGGAGGAAACCCGCAAGGCGGTGTCTCATCTGATAAATTTGTAGATGAGTATTATTATATTAAACCTTCCGGGGAGGTTAAAAGAACCATTCGTAAAGGGACACCTCGTATCGATACATGGCATGATCCCGCGAATACCAGAATACAAACCTTTAAATTGACCCCGAAAGGAATTTCAAATTTGGAATTGATCGAAAATTCTGATTTTTCTGAACCCAGTATTATTGAAGGCAATCCATTCATCAATAAAACAATTGTAAAACCAGCAGCATGGTGGAAATTCGATGAGCATGTGGGTAATCATACCCAGGAAAGTATAAGTTCTGCCGAATCTGAAGTTTCCGGCAGTAAAACCCTCTGGAGAAAAGGGGTATCTGGTTCTGCACTTCAGTTTGACGGTTATTTTTCAGAGATAACACTTCCGGCTGAAAAAGCCCCTGCTATCAAAGATGCCATTACCCTTGAAGCCTGGGTAACACTGGGTGCCTATCCCTGGAGTTTTGTTCCAGTCATACAGCAGGTGGATGATACACCTGAAGAATTGTTAACAAAGAAGGGTGGTGAAGCATTTCTCAGAGGTGAAGAGGGGCGTGAAGAGTTCGAGGAATCATTGGAAAATGATGAAGATGAAGAGAATTTTGATTTTGTAATGAAAGAGGATGATGATCAGGGATACTTTTTGGGTATCGATGGTTATGGCAACCCGTCCTTCAAGCTTCGAATAAATGATAATTGGATGCAATTGAACACCGATTTTCATATGGAGCGGCGAAGATGGTACCACCTGGTTGCTACCTATGATCAGGCCAGCGGACTGATGAAAGTCTATGTCGATGGCCGGCAAGTAGGGGAGTTGAGTGCCGGGAAAGGAATGATTCAGACTTCTAAAAAGGATATCCGGATCGGAAAAGGAAAAGACCGTCGGCCTATTCGACCTGTCAGGGACAATACCTTTTCTGATTCTTATTCCATAGATGGATTGATTGACGAAATTAGAATATATGATGTCGCATTGACTGATAGCCAGATATCACAAACTTATCAAAATATTGCGGTCAACCAGGATTATTACACAGAAGTTGATATGGACAAACGTGTCCTGCCGGTTGGTGATAACAGACAGGTTTTTGGTGCTTATTACACCCATTTAAAGTTTTACGATGTCTGGGATAATCTGTGGCGTTTCAGCGAGCATCCCGATGTCGTAGTGGAATTTGATTCCAATCCGAATAAATTTGTCTTCTGGCGAGGTACGGGATATATCCCGATGATGGTCAACGAAAGGGGACAATGGTATAGCAATGAATTCAATGAAACCTGGAATAAAACGGGTGGGGAAGGATGTCAGGAACCTATGTCTGATAAGGAAGCCTATACCAATCACGTACGTATCATTGAAAATACACCGGCAAGAACAGTAGTACATTGGAGATACCCTTTAATTGACGTAAAGCATGTCATGGCCAATTATGAGGAGGAATATGGCTGGTGTGACTGGAGTGACTGGTATTATTATATCTATCCTGATGGAATTGCAGTAAAAACAATGCATTTATGGACCCATGGTGAAAGAAATCATGAGTGGCAGGAATCCATGGGTATATTTGGGCCGGATCAACATCCGGAGGACGTCATCAATACAAAAGCCGCCCTGACCATGTTAAACCTCGAGGGAGAAATGTTCACTTATGACTGGGTTAATCACCCTCCTGAGAATGTGAATAAACCTGAGGAAAAATGCATTCAGTATATCAATTATACCGGGGAATATAAACCGGTGACCATAGGTGAGTTTGGGGAATCTGATGTTTACAGTGGTGAACTCACAGAATATGGAGCCTTCCCGTCATGGAACCACTGGCCGGTAGCCCAGATGCCTTCGGATGGAAGATATGCCACTTACCCTGACCGTACAGCCCACAGTTCTCTGACCCATGTGCCACCTGTTGTCTATAAGGAAGAAAGGTCCGGGCCGACTCCATATTATCAAAAGATCCTTATGGAAGCGATGTTGAACTGGGATCCTGAGCAACTTGTTCCGCTCGCCAGATCCTGGATAAATGCCCCTGAAATCAATGAAATGGTTGGTGCAACAGGAGAATATGACCCGGCACAAAGGGCCTATGTGCTGGAAAAAAAGGAAGCCAATATTTCATTCTCAATAACAGCAAGTGCAGAATCGCCTTTGGCTAATCTTGCTGTCATATTGAAAAACTGGGGTGAAAAGGATATGGCTGAAGTATTTATTCGTGAAAAGGAGGTAGAATGTAGACAGGGAATCTTCAGGGATACCGATGGATCAAAGACAATGGCGATCTGGATAGATATAAATGAAAACTCAAAGGTAGAATTTGTAATACGATAAACGTGATTTTTCTTTTAATGATAAAATGAATAAACATGATCAAATCAATATCAATTATTAGCATCATTTGCAGTGCAATAGTGGTAATAAGCTGTAATAATCAGACTGGAAATACCGGTCAGATGGAAAGCTCTACTGAAGCACCAGTGGCAGAAAAGGTTACCAAAAGGGTAGGTATGGTGGTGAAGATCAGAGAGGATCAGATCGAAGAATATAAAAGAATACATGCACCAGACAATCCAGGAGTACGTGATCTTCTTACAAAATACAACATGCGTAATTTCTCCATTTTTCTTCAAAAACTGGATGATGGAAATTACTATGAATTTGGATATTACGAATATGTCGGGAGTGATTTCGAAGGGGATATGGAGAAATTAGCTGCTGAACCACGGAATATCGAGTGGTTGAAAGTATGCGATCCCATGCAGATCCCCCTGGAAGGTTATGAAGGCTGGGCTGAAATGGAGCTGGTCTACTATAATCCTTAATGAGGAATAAATGCTAAGGCCTTTTTTCTAACACAAAATACTATTTAAGGGCCAGATTTATATTAATTATTGCTAAGAAATCAATCATAATTGTACTATAAATACTTTAATCCCATGAAAACCTACAAAAACTTAATAATTCTATTATTAATATTGTTTTGCATCTCTTGTGAGCAACCAAAGCAAATAGAAGCAGAAAAATATCAACCTGACTGGAGATCATTGAGGAGGGTACAGACACCACAATGGCTACAGGATGGGAAATTTGGGATCTATACACACTGGGGACCTTATGCGGTACATGCGTATGGTTCAAACACCACTTGGTACTCTTTTGCTTTATACCTTGAGCCCAATGGTGAAGCCCGGCAACATTTTGAGGAAAACTTTGGTAAACTCACGCCGGAATATGGTTATAAGGACCTAATCCCCCTGTTTACTGCTGATAAGTTTGATGCTGAAGAATGGGCAGATCTTTTCCAGAAGGCAGGTGCGCGATACGCGGGCCCCGTGGCCGAGCACCATGACGGATTTGCCATGTGGGATACACAATGGTCGGAATGGAATGCGGCCAAAATGGGACCTAAAAGGGATGTTGTAGGAGAATTGGAAGCCGCCATCAAGAAAAGGGGGATGAAATATGTTACGGCTTTTCATCATGCGGCCAATTGGTTCTTTTTCCCGGTGGCTGACGAACGGTACGATACGGGAAATCCCGATAATGCAGGATTATATGGTCAGTATCATTTACCGGGAGAAATGCGGAATCAGGAGTTTCTCGATGAATGGTACGGGAAGATTATTGAAGTGATTGATAACTACAGCCCGGATTTTATCTGGTTTGATTTTGCACTTGATGAAATACCTGAAGGATATGTGAAGGATTTCCTGGCGTATTACTATAATCATGCCGCTGCCAATGGCAAAGAAGTAGTTGTAACCTATAAAGGCCATGATATTGTCCCGGGTACGGGCGTAAGGGACCTGGAACTGGGTCAGGAACCAAATCTGACATATAACGAGTGGATAACTGACAACTCAGTTGATGACCGTGGTGCCTGGGGATATGCCAATGACCTTACGTTCAAGACCCCAAACAGGCTTATAGACAACCTGGTAGATAGGGTAAGTAAGAATGGATATCTTTTGCTAAATGTAGGCCCAAAACCTGACGGGACCATCCCGGAAGGTGCTAAAGAGGTATTGCTGGCGATGGGCGCCTGGCTTGACGTGAACGGGGAGGCTATCTATGAGACAACCCCATGGATGGTGGCAGGAGAAGGACCCACAAATTTAGGCGAAGATCCTTCGGATATCGGTTTTAATGAATCTGATATAGTGTATACCGCTGAAGATGTCAGATTTACAGTGAAAGGAGACAACCTATATGCGATATTTCTTGATTGGCCCGGGGAACAGGCGGTCATTAATAGCCTCAGAGGTGTTGACATGGAACAGATTGAGGAAGAAGCAGGCAGTATAGGAAGTGATATTCCAACAGTAGAAGGCAAAACGCTGACATTTGAATACGAAGGAGCTATCTACACCTTTGAATTTAAGGAGGAAAACGAAGTTCATGTATCAGGAGGGGAAGCAGGTGATGGAATGATGGGATATTTTGAACAGGAATTTGAAGATGTTTATATCGAAGTAGCCGACCTGGAAGTAGAATTCATTTATGATGGCGAAAATCTAGTTATGGAAGAGGATGAAGGACCGGGATATCCGGGTTTTTACAAGGAAGAAATTAAGCGGATCAGTTTACTCGGGCACAGTGAAGATCTGAACTGGAACCTTACTACGGATGGTTTGGTGGTCGATTTACCAGAGCAAAGGCCTTGTGATCATGCCTATGTTATAAAAATAGAGCGATACCATCATCCGAAAATTGATTAGTAGGGATGATGTAAAGGAACTGATAAAATGGATTCATTTGTATTTCAAATGACAGGAAATCTGATATAAATCCGTTTGGTTCTCCATTGAATAGTTTATTAAAGTTTATAATTATTTGATTATGAAACCCGGTATAAAGATCATCTTAATACTAAGTATCTTTCTCTTCCTATCCGGAAAGGTCTCCTCGCAGGAATACAAACCCAATTGGAAATCATTATCTCAATGGGAGGTCCCGAAATGGTTCGATGAGGCCGTGATAGGTATCTATTGCCACTGGGGAGTATACTCCGTTCCCGGCTTCCGGTTCAATGATGGGGAAGAGCAGGTAGATAGCGGATTGTGGTATGGTTGGTTTATGTACGTCCCGAATGATGATGAACAACCGAATTTTGGTGTCTATGATTTTCACAAAGAAACGTATGGCGATCCTTGTGAATTTAACTATCACGATTTTGTGCCCTTGTTCAAGGCTGAGAACTGGGATCCCGATGAGTGGGTCAAGCTATACAAATATGCCGGAGCAGACTTTGTAGGATTGGCTGCAGAACATGGGGACGGTTATGTTCTGTGGGACAGTGAGTTTGATGAGTTCAACTCTATGGACACTGGACCAAAACGAGATCTGCTGGGAGATCTGTTTGTAGCGGCTCGAAAAGAAGGCTTGAAAACTGTTGCAACATTGCATGAAAGACCAGGCTGGATGTTTGATGCAGCACGGGATTACTGTCCTAAGGGTGTAGGACCAAATGATCCGAAATATAAAGATTTATATGAAGCCACTCCTTTCAGTATTCAAAATAAGAAATTGCTCGAAATAGTTGATAATTATCAACCGGATCAGATCTGGTTTGAGGATATGTATTGTGGCAAGAAGAACTGGAAACCTTTTTTAGCTCATTATTTCAACTCAGCCCAGAAATGGGGCAAAGAAGTGTTAATTGCCCAGAAACATGGAGAAGCACCACTATCATGTTCTATACTTGACATCGAAGGTGGCATCTTTGGTGGTGGCGTATGGGGATGGGAAGGGATGACTGAACCCCAGGAACAACGATGGCAGAAAGATGTTCCTATTGGAAACTATTGGGCTTATGCGGAAGGAGTGGGATGCCGACCGGTGAATATGCTGGTTGATGGTGTGGTCGACCGGGTGAGCAAAAATGGCGTAACACTTTTTGATGTAGCCCCCAAGGCGGATGGAACCCTTCCGGAGGAACAAATCAAAGGATTGCAGGAAATAGGTGACTGGATGAAAATCAACAGGGAGGCGCTTTATGCTGCCAAACCAGCTCATTTTGTCGATGGTGGAATTGATGAGTGGAGAGCTGGTTCGATTCGCTTCCTGGAAAAAAATGGATATCTCTATGCAGTAGAATTAGGAAATGAATGGCCACCTACAGTCGGATTCGCTGACTATGGAGACAGTGAAGTTCCTAAGGCGCCCTATATCATACCAGGCGTTAAACCAGCTGCGGGCTCTCCAATTCAAATGCTTGGGAGTGATCTGAATCTTAAATGGCACCAGGAAGGGGATGATCTTGTAATAGATGAACTGCCTGATCCCCTGCCATGCGATCATGCCTGGAGTTTTAAAATTCAAGTGGATTAAATTAAATACAATGAAACATATTTCTTTCGTTTTTATCATTCTTATATTCTTTACTGGTTGCAAAGGCCCGGGATCCGGAGATGGATTCGGTGAGGCCGGTGACAACTTTCTGATCAACCCACCGGAGCATGGATATGTAACCCATCTGAAGGCTACAAAATGGGAAGAGGCAATGCTTACAGGCAATGGTACAATAGGAGCACTCGTTATAGGAGATCCTCATAATGAACGCATAATAATGAGCCATGAAAAACTGTTTATGCCTCAATATCCTCCATATCCTGCTCCGGATCTGGGCTCACGGCTACAGGAAGCACGTGAATTGATGCTTGAGGGTAATAGTGAGGGTGCCACGGATCAATTGATCCAGGCCGGGGAGGAAGTTGGGATCAAGGGAGACTACATGTTATGGACAGATCCTCTGGTGCCAGCCTGCCAGATGGAAATGGTATTAAATGATGAGGAAGCTTTTGAAAATTACACAAGAGGCGTGAATTATGAAACCGGTGAGGCAATAGCTGCCTGGCAATCGGGTAATGACATATATGAAAGACGGGTTTTCAGTTCGAGGGCTGATGGATTGATCGTTTTAAACATGTCGAGTCCCAGCGAGTCACCTATTAACGTGAAAATAAGATTAGCTCAGCTTCCGGTAGATATGGAAGAAAATGATCAGGATCAGGCATTTAGTTATGACCAACTGATTGAGCAAGTTACCTCATCCGCAGATCCTGGGGGCAACCTGAAATATTTTACTGAATTCAGAAAAAAATGGGATGGATCATTAAAAGGATTTGTAGTTGAGACTAAAATCATCCCCGAGGGAGGTAAAATGACTTCGGATGGTGATTGGTTGCAAATTGAGGACGCCAGATCTCTTACGGCATACACGAAAATTCTTTTGTCTTTTGATTTGCCCATCGAAACAGCAACAGGGATTGAAAAGGTTACAGAAAGCTACGATGTTCTTCTGGGTAAACATGAAAAGATCCATGCCGAAATGTTCAATAGGTTTTCGCTGAATATCTCATCAGGCAGTAAAGAATATATGCCTCCTGAAAAGTTATTGCAAACCTCCTCTGTAGGCAACCTTAACCCAAGACTGGTGGAAGAGCTTTGTGAAGCCGCACGTTATGAGCTGATCAGCAGTACAGGAGAGATTCCACCAACACTCCAGGGAATATGGGGAGGAACATGGCTGCCTGCCTGGTCTGGTGATTTTACTTTGAACGGTAATGTACCGTCCGCTATAGCCTCTGGCTTGAACACCAGCTTTCCGGAAGTCACGGAGGCCTATATGAATTATATGTATTCTATGTTTGAGGAATTTGAAGCCAATGCAATAGGACTTTTTGGTGCACCCGGAATATACGTTCCTTCACGTTCCAGTTCATCTGGAAGTACATACCACTATGGTGAAGAACATCCGCATTTGTTCTGGTATGCCGGAGGAGGCTGGACCAGTCTTTTTTTCTATGATTACTGGCAGTATACAGGTGATGAACAATACCTGAAGGAGAAAGTGATCCCATTCATGGTGGCTGCTATGGAATTCTATGAATTCATCCTTATAAAAGACGATCAGGGGAGATATATGTTCATTCCTTCCTATTCCCCTGAATTAGGACCATTGAATGAGCCGCCCCTGGCCATCAATGCTACTATGGATGTTGCCGTGTTAAAGCAGTTGATCAGAAATCTATTAACACTGGAAGTGGAAGGTTACCTGGAGACAGATAATGTGGCAATATGGACTGAGATCCTGGATAATCTGCCGGCTTACGAAATTGATGACGATGGAGACCTGAAAGAATGGATCTGGCCAGGGTATAAGAACGATAATGCCCACCGCCATGCTTCACATTTGTACCCCTTGTTTTATGAAGTGGATCCCGATTTTACAGATAGTCCTGAGTTGATTGAGGCAGCACGTACTGCCATCGAAAAGAGAATTCAATACAGACGGGAAAGGAATGGTGCCGAAATGGCATTTGGACTGGTTCAAATCGGATTGGCGGCTGCACATATTGGAGATACAGAACATGCTTATGAATGTGTCGACTACCTGTGTAATTCCTATTGGTCACCGGCCTATACTTCCTATCATGATCCCGGTGAGATATTCAATGTTGATATAAGCGGTGGATTGCCAGCCGTGGTAACCGATATGATCGTACAATCTACAGCAAATGAAGTAACTCTTTTACCAGCACTTCCGGAGCAATGGCCCGACGGTGAGATAAAGGGGGTGTGGACGAGAAGCGGAGCTACAGTTGATCTTACCTGGGTAAATAGTGAACCAAAATCAGCCGTAATTCACGCAAATAGAGATATCGAGATACAGTTAAAGTTTAAAGATCAGGCATGGAACATTTCTATTCCCGAAGGACAGTTAATAAACTGGAAAATGAACTGAATTGAAATACTACAATATTATTTTTATCTTGCTTTTTGTTGGATGTAAAGGTGATTTGCCTCCATATCTTAATACGGATCAATCTCCACAGGAAAGGGCTGAAGATCTCGTCTCCCGAATGACCCTGGAAGAAAAAATTTCCCAGTTAAGCAGCTATGTTCCTGCTATTGAAAGACTTGGATTGAGCGAATACACCTATCAGGGTGAAGCACTCCATGGGCTGGCTGAAGCCGCTCATGGAAGGCTAATGGAAGCAACTTCATTCCCCCAGTCTATTTCCATGGGTAGTACCTGGAATCCGGACCTGATAAGGGAAGTGGCTTCTGCTATTTCTGATGAAGCAAGGGCATATAACAACCTGGGACAACTTGATCTGACTTTCTGGAGTCCTAATATTAATATGTTACGGGATCCCCGGTGGGGTCGAAATGATGAGGCATATAGCGAGGATCCTTATCTGATGTCAAGGATAGCGGTGGCTTTTGTACGGGGTATGCAGGGTGATGATCCGAAATATTTCAAAACCATTGTTGCTCCAAAACACTTTGTTGCTAATAATAGCGAATACAACCGTCATGATGGCACCTCCAATGTCGGTGAAAGATGGCTCCGTGAATATTACTTTCCTGCATATAAAGCATCTTTTGTCGAGGGGGGAGCATATTCCACCATGTGCGCATACAACAGGGTAAATGAAGTGCCAGCATGTGCAAATGACTGGCTACTTAACGATATATTACGTGACGAATGGGGTTTTGACGGATTCGTAGTTTCTGATTGTGGTGCCATCAGTGATATTATACATCAGCATCAGTATACGGATAATCAGGCCCAGGCTGTGGCCGCGGCTTTGAAAGCAGGAATGGACCTGGAATGTGAAGGTGGTGGGGATGAACAACAACTTTATGATAAATACATGAAACAGGCATTGGATGAAGGATATCTTGAGGAGTCTTACATAGATCAGAGTGTCATCAATGTGATGAAGGGGCGGATCCGTTTGGGAGACCTTGATCCTGTTAATTCAGTTCCATATTCAAGTATCGATAAAGATGTCATAGAAAGTGATGAACACCATAATCTTGCTTTGAAGGCAGCAAGGGAATCTATCATATTACTCAAAAATAAAAATAATTTTCTCCCTCTATCAAGAGATATAAAATCAATAGCTGTCATTGGCCCAAATGCAAATAAGGCTGTTCTGGGTGCCTATAGCGGCAAGCCTTCACGAACCATTTCTATTCTGGAAGGAATAAGAAACAAGATTGGAAACGATGTTGAGGTATTTTATGAAAAAGGGTGTGCCGTAACCACAATGGATGAATCTTTTTGGCAGGAACTAGAAGAATGGGGCAAATACGTGGAAGACTCCGAAAAGGAAGAGTATAATATGATTGTTGCAGAAGCTGAGGATGAATTTGGAGAGGATGATGGGATACGGATTGAACGGGCGTCAAAACTTGCACGGGAAGTTGACCAGGTAATCCTAGTAATGGGTACAGGTAAATTTGTATCCAACGAAGAATCAGATGCCGAATCCCTGGACTGGCCAGGCAGGCAGCAGGAATTGATCCGGGAAGTATACAAAGCCAATCCAAATGTGGTCCTGGTGCTTGTGAATGGGTTTCAAATTACTATGAACTGGGAAGTCGAAAACATTCCGGCTATCGTGGAAACATGGTATGCAGGACAAGCCCAGGGGACCGCCATAGCGGATGTTTTGTTTGGTGATTATAATCCCGGTGGTAAATTGCCAGTCACGTATTATAAATCTGAAGATGACCTCCCTCATATCGGGGATTATGATATTACCAAAGGGAGGACCTATTGGTTCTTTAAGGAAGAAGTGCTATATCCATTTGGATTCGGTTTGAGTTACACTTCGTTCAGGATTGAAAATGTATCCCTTGACAGGGTTAGCTATGATCCTTCCAAAGAATTTAAAATAATGCTTAGTCTTGACATTACCAATACAGGTAAAATCGCAGGTGATGAAGTGGTTCAGGTGTACATCAAAGACCTTGAGTCTTCAGTTATTCAACCTGAAAAACGATTGCGGGATTTCAAACGTGTTTCTTTGGCTCCTGATGAGAAAAAAACCGTAACCTTTGAACTCAAAAACCAGGATTTTCAGATCTGGGATGAAGAAA
Organism: uncultured Roseivirgaceae bacterium; assembly: GCA_964389805.1. Classification (GTDB taxonomy): domain Bacteria; phylum Bacteroidota; class Bacteroidia; order Cytophagales; family Cyclobacteriaceae; genus JAGTVG01. Next base: position 23,589 of record CAYMFU010000311.1, read on the forward strand.
CCAGGGATTGGATTATAGAACCCGGTGAATTTGAGATCCAGATAGGTACCTCTTCCAGGGATATTCATCATAAGAAAAGGATTACGGAAGGGACTTAAAGAGCATTTTTAAATATTTTTTCTATAAAGAGAACAAACAGTATATTTTTAAAATATTGATCATTATGAAAACAATTAGGATCTCGCGTTTCGCACTGCCTCTTTTAATATTAATTATGTTAAGTCATTCCTGTGGTAAAGTGGACAATGTAGTTGAAACTGGTCCCAAGTATGAACCTACCTGGGAATCGTTAATGCAGAAAGACGGATACCCGCAATGGTACGAGGATGCTGTACTGGGCTTCTATTTTCATTGGGGACCCTATACGGTTCCATCCTTCTTCTGCTGGGGCTATTGGACCATGTATATTCCCGGTTCTGACGCTTATAATCTTGTTAAAGAAAATTATGGTGAACCGGGTATCGAGTTTGGTTATAAGGATTTTGTTCCCATGTGGAAAGCTCCAAACTATGATCCTGATGAATGGGCGGAACTGTTCAAATATGCGGGAGCCGATTTCGCAGGTCCTGCAGCTGAGCATCATGACGGCTTTGCCCTTTGGGATACGGAGTTTGATGAATGGAATAGCGTTGACATGGGACCCGGGATAGATATCGTGGGTACCCTGGTTGAAGCATTGAAAAAACAGGGACTGAAGACCTCCGTGGCCATTCACAACTGGCGTACATACATTACTTATGATACCGGTAGAAGACTTTGCCCACCGGGTGTGGATGTGAATGATCCGCAATATGAAGGGCTATATGGCCCGGTGCATGAGCCGACCCATGAACAACCCATTGACAATGAATACCCTGGTGCAGACTGGCCCAAATCACACTGGGATGAGCGTTTGAATAAATGGAAAGAGCTGGTGGATAATTACCAGATGGATCTGATCTGGTGTGAACATATGGATTCAGGCAATCCACCCGATACCTTGAAAAGGCAAATGCTGGCCTATTATTTCAATGCTGCCGAACAATGGGACAGGGAAGTGGTGGTGACCTCAAAGAAATTGTGGGAACACCGCTACCAGGATCTGCCACCACAGATATCTCCTATCAACCGTGAGATGGATGCGCTCAACCATCCCCGGCCACGAAAATGGCAGATGGATGTTCCATTGGGCGATACCTGGTCTTATTCCCCTGAGGTAGGCTGTAAGGATATGGATGAACTTACCGATCTGATAGTCAGTAATGTCAGCAAGAATGGCATCACTTTTTTCAGTGTAGCCCCCAAAGCAGATGGGGCCCTGCCTGAGGCCCAGGTTATCGGACTGCGAAAATTGGGAGACTGGATGGCTATTAACAAGGAAGCATTGCACGGTACGATACCAGCACCATTCCTGATGGGTGGTACTGACCAATGGCGGGCTGGCTCGATCCATTTCACCCAAAAAGAGGAGTATCTCTATGCCATCGATCTTGAAAAACCAACACTACCCTATAGAATACCCAATACCTTTGCCCTGCCGGGTTCGGAAATCAAAATGTTGGGAAGCAAGCAACCACTTAAATGGCATTTGGAAGAAGATGAAGATGATGACGAGGAAGTGACTCTGGTTATTGAGGAGCTTCCGGATCCCCTGCCTTGTGATTATGCCTGGAGTTTTAAGATCCGGATAATGGACAAAAGTTGGTAAGATGAAATACAGACTTTTAATCATTACTTTTTTTATTTATAGTCAGGTTATTAGTCAGATCATTGTTTATCCGGTCAATAGTTCTGATTTAGAATATCTAGCGGTAAAAGAAGTGCGTCGCTATTTGTACCTCCGGACAGGTGAGTTATTGAAAATTAAGGCGGTAGCTGAACTCCCCGATTCAGAAGATGTGATTCTCATAGGGGAGGACAGTGATTCATTGATACGTCAAGCCACTGATTTATATTCGCCGGATGGCGGATTCTTTATAAAATCTGAAATAAAAAATGAGCATACTGTTCTTGTAATTTCAGGTGATGAACCCATTAATACCCTTTATGCCGCCTATAGATTCGTTGAAAAACTTGGCTGTCGTTTTTATCTGCACGGGGATGTTATACCAGATGAAAGAATTCCGCTAAGTATAAGAGGTTTCGATGAAAAAGGACAACCACTGACAAGAAATGGACGCCAATTTACTACCCGTGGTATTCAACCTTTCCAGAATTTTCCGCCTGGTGCGGTGATGTGGGGTAAAGATGATTGGAAAATGTATATAAGTCAATTACCGAAAATGGGGATGAATTTTATCGGATTACATACCTACATGCATGATCCGGAAGATGATCATGTTGGAGATTACGGCCCCAATTTAAATATCTGGTTAGGTCACGAAAATGATTTAAATCCTGACGGAACAGTGGATTTTGCCTTCGATGCTACGTTTTTTCATACACAACAGGGAATCATAGGTTGGGGAAAAACCACTACCAGTGATCTTATGGGAGGAGCCAGCCAGCTTTTTCCTTCCGATGGATATCCATCAGAGATCATCGGTGAGACCTATCACTATGATCAGAGTGGATATATTAATTCATTTAATAATGCAGCGAAGATGTTCAGTGAAGTGTTCTCTTACGCAAATACAATGGGTGTTAAAACGGCTACCGGAATAGAAATTCCTCTGGGGAGAGATGCGGAAACAAGGGGGGAGGCCATGGTAAACGGGATACCTTTTGTAGTACAGGATCGTCTCCGGGATGAATATGATCTAGACCCGCTATCAGATCAGGCTGCAGCAGAATTATATAGGGGAATGTATAAATGGTTGATCAATAATAAGATACCTATAGATTATTTCTGGTTGTGGACCACTGAAATATGGATGCCATGGGGAGGCGCATCCCTGGATCCGGTCAGGGTGGAAGCTGCTAAACAGAGTATTAAAACAGCTGTAGATGTGTATAACAACATGACTGAAAAGCCTTTTCAGCAGTTTGCGACCGGAGGATGGATACTGGGTGCACAGGGTGATCCGGATGTATTCGGGGAAGTATTGCCGGACCTGAATGCACCTTATGCCTGCATGAATCCTCCATATAATTTGGAAGGCAGACGAATGGAAACGTTTGAGTGGATCGATCAGGTACCATCTACCCGAATTAAATGGCCTTTTACATGGATGGAATATGATTATGCTTTGGAACAGCCCTCATTTCATATGTATCGTGTCCTTGAGGATGGATGGGATGCATATGAACAGAATGCTGATGGATTTCTGGCCGAATTCTGGCGTACAAAGATGATCGCTCCTATGTTTGCTGCTTATAAAGATCTCACCTGGGATTATGGGTCAACAGGTGAGAAGATCACACATAATATTCCTGATGATCATGAAAGTCGTCATGCCAGGATTGATGAGATCCATAAAGATTGGGCTATGCATGAATTTGGTCCCGGTCCCGCTGCCGAACAAATTTCAACTCTCTTCGCAGCCTTTGAAAAAAGGGAAGAGAAAAAATTCATGAATGTCACAGATTTTATTGAAGGTGCTGATGATATTTACTCCCAGGGGTATATTACCGGATGGGATTGGGGTAGCGACCATATATGGGGCCCCTGGGAAGAAGAGGAGCCAAAACTAAGGTGGATCGATGACTGGGCAAAGCTTCGCTCTACGGTCAAGGGAGCTGGAAACCTGGCAAGGTTCGATTATTGGATGCATGTGCTCAAAGCCTATAAACTGATGGCGGAATTTGCTTCGGAACTTAATCAATATGATAAAAAGACCAAAAGCATGGATCTACCTGGTGCTGCAAATCACAGATCACGGCTTGCCAGGCACTGGGAGCAGATCATGAGCACCCTGGTACAGCGGGTATATGATGAAGTGGACCTGGGTGTTATCCTTAATCTCGATTGGCGCACCTGGAGGAATTGGGTGATAGGAAAATATGATACAAATTTCCAGGAAGCAGGAGGGATACTGCCCACTGATAAAAATCCCTCTCAGGATTATTACGGGGAGAAATTCATTACATGTACTCCCATATTGACTGTGGTTAAGCCTGCAGAAGGTATAAAAATAAAAGCTTTAATAATGGGTGAAGTCCATAATCCGACATTATTCTATCGAGAGCTTGGAAGTTCATCCTTCAGTACCATAGCTCTGAAACATGAGGCACGAGGAGTGTATCGTGCAACTATTCCAGGCCAACAGGATGATTTTGAATGGTATGTTAAGGCTGAAACAAGCCTTGGAAACGTCATATTCCCGGCTACGGCTGGTGTTATTGATTCCGCAAAGATTTATCAGACAGTTGTTGTTTTAGAGTAACATAAATATCAAGGAATAAAAAAAAGGAAATAATAATATGAAGGAAAAACTATTGATTTTGCTACTTACAATTTGTATTGTAAGTACTACAATTGCTCAAAATTCCATTGAACTGGAAATTAACCAAAAATATATAAACTTCCCGGTCTCTTATAACGAGGATGATGCGGTTACATTACAGCTTGTCATTGATAATGAGGTGAAACGTGTTTTTAATATATTTCTTCCTGATTCTGAGCCAGATTTCTGGGTGTTTCTGGATGTAAGCATGTTTCAAGGAGAAAAAGCTTGGTTAAGAACTGAGGAGGGAGAAAATAAAAAGGGCCTCAATCTGGTTTACCAATCTAATGAAAGAATCTATCTTGAAAATGTATACAAGGAGAAACACCGTCCTCAATTACATTTTTCAACCGTCAGAGGATGGATTAATGATCCAAATGGATTGGTATATTATGATGGAGAATTTCATCTGTATTTCCAGCACTATCCTTTCGGATATTATTGGGGGCAACCTCACTGGGGGCATGCGGTTAGTACTGATCTAATATACTGGGAACAACTATCTGATGTTTTGGTACGACATGAATACGGAGGTATTTTTTCAGGAAGCGCTGTGGTTGATTACAACAACACATCGGGATTTAGATCAGGAGATAATGATGTTATTGTAGCATTTTATACTACCAATTCGGTTGTTAAAGATGGTACAGCGCCGACTCAGAACATTGCTTTTTCGAATGATCTTGGACGGAATTATATTGAATATGATAAAAATCCTGTAATAGGTGACAGGACGGCCGTGTTAGGTACCTACAATGCTCGTGATCCGAAAGTTTTCTGGCATGAGTCCACGAATAAATGGGTGATGATAGTTTTTGAACGCATTGGGAATTCAATATTTACTTCAGATAATTTGAGGGAATGGGAATATCAGAGTCATATTGAAACATTCTGGGAATGTCCGGAATTATTTGAATTACCGATAGATGGAAATCCTGACAATAAAAAGTGGGTAATGTATGGTGTATCAGGAGATTATTTGATTGGGGATTTTGATGGGAAAAAATTTATTCCAGAATCCGGGATGTTCAATTATTTGCAGGGCAAATTTTTTGCTGCACAAACATTCAATAATGTTCCGGAGAACGATGGTCGACAAATACAGGTTGGATACGTTGAGATTCCCGGATGGGTAGAAGTCCCGGAACCTAACCCCCCGTTTAATGGCTTGATGAGCTTTCCAACCGAACTTACACTTAGGACGACAGCAAATGGTATCAGGATGTTTAATGAACCGGTAAAAGAGATAGAAAAATTGCACAAAAAGGAACACAAATGGGAAAACCTTAGCATTGAAGAAGCAAATGAAATGTTGACTAACATCACCTCCGACCTTCTACATGTAAAATGTGAGATTGAAAATATAAATTCCATCGCCTACAGCATTATGTTCGATGATGATTCTCTTTATTATACCCTAAAACCTAACATTTTTTATTATAATCCAGATGTGGATGATGCTGAACCTTTTACAATAAAATATTTGCCGGAATTAGGCAGCAAAACAATGTATTACGAATTTATTGTGGATAGGACAAGCCTGGAAGTTTTCGTGGATCATGGAAGGTTTACTATGATATTACCCCGTAAATTAAATCCTGAAAAACGGGGAATGAGATTTGATTCCGGCGATTGGGGTTCGGAAATAAATGATATTAAGATTAATACCCTTGAAGTCTACGAACTGGAATCAATATGGCAATAATTCAATATTGGTCTTAATAACATGATAATGATGATACAAAAATCAAGTTTAATTATATTGTTATTAGTAGCCACAATCCTGCTGATGTTCAGCTGTGTCGCAACAGATCCGAAAATTATTTACGTTGATTCTAATGCTGCAACAAAGGGTGATGGAAAAACCTGGAGTACTGCTTATACGGATCTTCAGGATGCTTTGGATGATGCCATTCAAGGTGATGAGATCTGGGTAGCGGCTGGGATTTACAGGCCGACCAGGAAAACAGGTGGAGATGAAGATAGGCACAAGAGCTTTCAATTAAGAACCCATATTAGTATATATGGTGGATTTGACGGTAATGAATTTAGTCGCGAGGAAAGGGATTGGCAAAGCAATGAAACCATCCTCAGTGGGAATCTTAATGGAAATGACAATGATTTAGATAATATAGCCGATAACAGCTACCACGTTGTCATTGGTAACGATACAGATAGCACGGCAATTCTTGATGGTTTTACCATAACCGCAGGAAATGCCAGTTTCGATACCTGGCCTGATGATGGAGGGGGTGGGATGAGCAATCATAACGGAAGTCCAACCATTGCCAATTGTTTATTTATCGGGAACAATGCATTTGCCGATGGAGGCGGTATACGAAACTGGGGCGATAGTAAGCCAATAATATCCAATTGTACTTTTCGAAACAACAAAGTAGCTCAGGAAGGTGGTGGCGTTATGAACGGCCCTGGCAGCAGTACGGTCATTACAAATTGCAAGTTTATTCAGAATTCAGCTGGTGAGGATGGAGGTGGAATGTACAACAACGAGAGTAATCCATTAGTAACGAATTGTGTGTTCCATATGAATTCCGCTGACTTAACCGGTGGCGGGATGTATAATGTAAACTCCAGCATATCACGGGTCGTAAACTGTTCATTCAATCGTAATGTTGCAGCCTCAAAAGGAGGAGGGATTAGCAATAAAGACAGTAATCCAATATTCACCAATTGTATCTTATGGGAAAACGTTGCTCCGGTTGATCCTGAAATATCCAATGATGGTTCCATTCCTGATATAACATATTGCAATGTTGAGGGTAGTTATGCAGGTATAGGGAATATCGACTTAGATCCCCTCTTCGCTGATACGGAATTACGATTGTCGGAAGGTTCGAAATGTATTGATACTGGTAATAATGCCGCTATTCCAAGGGGCATTTCAACGGACCTTGATGCTAAACAGCGCATAATCAATATGGTTGTGGATCTTGGTGCCTATGAATTTGGTAATTGACATTAAATATAATTGATAATTTCAAATAGCATTTAATTATGAGAAATTCATTCATTTTCAGTCTTTTCTTGATATTGTTTTATTCATGTCAATTCCAGGAGTCGGAGTTGTCAGATAAAACTCTTGTTTCATGGGTCACACTGCATGAAATTAACGTTGACCATGGCTCTATCCTGACTATCCAGCACGGCAACCAATTTGATGGAATCGTATTTGGAGAAATTGAAACCGGCAAATGGATAGCCGGGAGTGACCATTTCAATCGCACTAGCCAGGATATGAGTGATCTTGTACCTGAAACAGAAGAAAGCCTGGGTGAAATGATTCAAATGGCCATTGTCTATGAAGGAAATGAAATCAGGTTGTACCGGAATGGAAAACTCTATTCAAAATACGAAGCGGAAAATATTGATTTACTAAGTCAATTAAATAACAGTGTCTCCTTCGGGATTCGCCATGCTGGTGGTTCCGGATCCATCTCAGGAGATATTGAAGATGCCAGGATTTACAATCAAGCACTCACTGTAAAACAAATCAATGAACTCAAACCAAATGAGGCTTCCAAAATTGAGCCATATGCATGGTGGGACTTTGAGGGTGATGAAATCATTGAGCGTACTGGCAGGTACATCAATCATATTCCCGGAAACATTCCCAATATAAAACAGGAGGAGGGTAAATTGAAATTACGTAAATGGGGGAAGTTGATAGCTTTTGGACCACAAACCCCTGAAATGCCGGAATGGCTAGAAAATCCACCGGACGACTGGCTGACCTTTCATCTCTCACATCCGGGACCCGGAATAGCTGAGCCGGGAGATCCGAATCCAGCCTATTTTTATAAAGGAAACTATCATTTACACTATATCTATGTGAGTGCGACAGGTTATGCCTATGCACATCTTTCCAGCCAGGATATGATCTATTGGAAATGGCACACGACTGAACTTGTACCTGCGTTTACAGGGCATGGCATGTTCAGTGGTACGGGCTTTTTTACAAAGGAAGGACAACCCGCGATGATCTACCACGGATTTGGATCCGGAAGGAATCAATTAATGTTCGCACTCGACGATAGCCTGGATGAATGGACAAAGCCAAGGCCTATACATCCTTTGAAAGAAGATGGCGAGGAGCCTGACATGAGCCACTGGGATCCTGATTGCTGGATCATCGAGGATACATATTATGCCCTGTCAGGTGGACAGGATCCTGACCTGATTAAATCCGATGACCTGGATAACTGGAAATATCTGGGTAAATTACTGCATGAGAATTATCCCGACAATCTGGGTGTTCCAAGGGAAGAAGATATTTCCTGTGCCAATATGTTTAAGATCGGCAATAAGTGGATGCTTTTATGCATCAGTCACAAGTTGGGTTGCCGTTATTTCCTGGGTGATTTCAAAGATGAAAAATACCTGCCCGATTTTCATGCTAAAATGAACTGGGTAAATACCAATTGGGAAAAGAACCACGGAAGGCTTGTTTATTTTGCCCCTGAATCGATACTCACTGAAGATGGTCGCAGGGTGATGTGGGCCTGGCTAATAAATGGAGGTAAGCCCTCAGGTATTCAATCTTTACCCCGTGAACTGGAATTACCCCAGGATGGCGTCTTAAGAATAAAACCTCTTACAGAACTGCAGAAACTGCGTTATGATGAGATTGTAGTATCCGACATATCAGTGAAACCAGATAAGGAGTATGAACTTCAAAATGTCACAGGTGATGCTTTTGAGTTGGAAATTACTTTCTCTGATCCTCTGCCTGGAGAGTTTGGATTAAATCTTTTAGCGGATGATTCAGGTGATAATGGAATTAGCATTGTTTCCGGCGCTGATAGAAATACATTAGGTTTTGCGGATATAGAACCATCTTTTAAGCTAGAGGAAGGGGAGGATCTGACCCTGAGAATTTTTGTAGATAAAAACCTTGTAGAAGTTTTCGCAAATGACAGACAGGCGGCTGCATATATTCACAATCACATTCGTTCGAACCCGAATATCTCTATCTTCACCAGAGATAGTGAGTTAGCGGTTACTGAAGTCAAAGCCTGGAAAATGAAGTCAATCTGGAAATGAAACCCAACTGGAAAATAAACTGAACTGGAGGTGAAATTGAATTGGAAATAGAAACGAACTAGAAAATGAAATTGATCTGGAAAATGAATCGATCTGGAAAATAAACTGAACTGGAGGTGAAACCGATTTGGAAATGAAACTGAACTTTAAAATGAAATCTATCTGAAAATGAGAATTAAAATAAAAAATGCCCTGTTGAGAAGCGCTGTCATCGCTGCATTGGGAGGATTTTTATTCGGTTTTGATACCGCGGTCATATCGGGAGCTGAAGGTACCTTGAGTGAGATCTTTAACCAGAACTATACTTCCTTTTCTCAAATATTCGGAACGGTGAATTTCTGGCATGGATTTACAGTGGCTAGTGCTTTGATTGGAACCATCATCGGTGCGCTCATCTTCGGGAAACCTGCCGATATGTTTGGTCGGAGAAAAATGCTTTTTATGCTGGGCGCATTGTATTTCATTTCAGCTATCGGAAGTGCCCTGGCGTTCAATTGGATATTTTTTGTAATTATGCGGTTTATCGGAGGATTAGCAGTTGGAGGTTCATCAGTGGTGGCTCCGATGTATAACGCGGAGATATCACCGGCAAAATTCAGGGGAAGGATGGTGGCACTCACCCAGTTCAATATCGTATTCGGGATTATGTTTGCTTATTTTACTAATTTCATCATAAATTCCTTAAATCTCGGGGATATAGCCTGGCGGTGGATGTTTGGTGTTGAAGCCATTCCTGCCTTGGCATTTTTCCTGCTATTGTTCCTGAATCCAAGAAGTCCCAGGTGGTTAATCAGTAGAAACCTCATAGATGAAGCAAGACAAGTGATCCAGGATCTGGGTTCGGATAAGGATAATGTTGAACAGGAAATTGTTGAAATAAAGGAATCCCTGCTTGCTGATAGTGATACGCTTAAGGAAAGATTCTTTCAACCGAAGTATTCAAAGCCCATATTTCTAGCTATTACGATAGCTGCATTTAATCAATTATCAGGAATAAACGCCGTACTCTATTATGCACCCCGTGTGTTTGAGATGGCCGGATTTGCACAAAGTTCAGCTATGCTTAGTTCCGTGGTGATCGGATTTGTTATGCTCGTATTCACCCTGCTTGCCATGCTAATTATCGACCACTTCGGTAGAAAGAAACTGATGCTGTATGGTTCGATAGGTTATATTGTAAGCCTATTTGCCATAGCCATCACTTTTTTCACAAATGGGGAAAATTTTACGGATCTTGGAGGATATGTAGTATTGATCAGTCTCATGGTTTTCATTGCAGCCCATGGATTTGGGCAGGGCGCTGTTATATGGGTTTTTATCAGTGAGATATTTCCAAACAAAGTTCGGGCACGTGGACAGGTCCTGGGCAGTTTTACACACTGGTTTATGGCTGCAGCCATATCATGGTCATTCCCCGTCTTTGCTGCGATTTCAGGCGGCTTCATTTTTACATTCTATGCGTTTTGTATGGTTCTTCAATTATTATGGGTACTGTTTATAATGCCAGAAACAAAAGGGATCCCGCTTGAAGAATTGCAGAAAAAGTGGGGGTTATAATAAAAATGAATTGTATGAAGAATCAATATAAAAGAATCTTAATAATTAGACTTTGGTTGCATGAATGCACATCATATGATGTGTTCAGAATGTGGATTTGTAGATGACTTAAAGCAGAAATTGGAATATGGAACAAAAAACTAAATATTTTCTGATGGTGTTGGCTTTCATGTTAATTTCATGCCAGGAAACCACTACCAATACGCCTGATCTGGATCCTACTATTGTTGCATCTCTTAAGCAGCTCGCCTCCAGAGATGGGTTTAAACCCTATGAGAAAAATCCGATTATTGAGGTCGGTCCAGAAGGCTCATTTGATGGAGGTGCACTTGGATCGATGTCTGTTCTATTGGTTGATGGTATTTTTCACGTGTACTATGAGACATGGGGCGTACGAAGTTCAGCCGAATGGGATGCAGAGGAATACGAATCCCTTCAGATCGGCCATGCTACTTCCACGGATGGTGTCAATTGGGTAAAAGATCCCAATAATCCTGTATTACCTCAGGGAGGAGAAGCTGATTTTGACCGGACAGGTGTCTGGGATCCCTATGTTGTCCATGAGGATGGGGTTTTCAAAATGTGGTATGGGGGAGGTGGTGGCAGTCAACCAAACTTTGGATGGGCCTATGCTACATCTGAAGATGGTTCGCATTTTGTGAAAAAAGGTCTGATAGGAATTGGTAACCAGACGGGTACAGAGGATTGTCATGTTGTATATGATGAAGCTTCCGGGCTCTATTATATGTACTATTGGTACGGATGGGATGAGCCGGAAGGACTATACCTGGTTACCTCACAAACAGAAACAGGTTTTGATTTTAACGAGGCCATCAATATCCGGATCGAAGAGGATGATTCCTATATGAAGAAATTTGGTCATGTCCTTAGAGATAACGATGGCTGGCACATGTTCTATTCTAATTTCGTACAACCCCATTGTCCGAATAGTATTACAAGATATGCTTATTCCAACGATGGGATTCACTGGGAAGCCAGAAATAAAACCCTTCTGAAGGGGCATGATTCTGAAGTCCTTTTTGTTTCTGATGATCTATATATGATGTTCTATAGTCCACAGAATGGCTTTGACAGAGAGGATACGGATATAAGGCTGGCAATCTATAACGGAACGCTTCCTGACCTCGCCGGGAAACCACCATTTGTTGAAATTCCTGAATCCACATCAATTGTGGGAGAATCATTCGATATCCAGGTTGAAGAGGATTGGCTGGCCACATTCACATTCAAGAATGAAGGAGAAGTGCTCATTTCTGAAAAAGGAGATGAAGAAGAAGCCTATACCTTTAATGCCTACTACGAACATCAAGGTGATAGTATATATATCATGGGAGAAAACCTCGAACTACGAGGCATATATGATGGAAACATCCTTGAGTTTATAGAATAATATCCAGGAGCATAAAAAAGGACTGTTTAATGGAATAGAATTCAATATATGTGATAACAGATGCTTACTAATAAGGAAATTGATCTTCTTAATTTAGGTTCGGTTAATGGGATATTTATCAGGGCCTCATTAATAAATAAAATCATGATATCTGCAAATAAAAAGAAACGATTATGTCACTGAAAACAGATGTACGAATTTTGCTTATGCAAAGCTTGTTAATATTATCATTGATAACGACACAGGCCCAGGTAAATCCTGATGGGGAGTTTATAAAGAAAGAGTTTGTTGCAGCGGGCCCGGACAAACCTGTCGTCGAATATCTCCAAAAACCCGGATTTCCAGTACCACGGGAGCTTAAGAATGTGGCAGTAGAAGTGTATTTTGATCTAATACCAGCAAAAATGCGGTTCAGTTTACCCTGTTACCCAAGTATGGTCACCGAAAACAACATCCACTTTTCAAATGGCTGGACAGAAACCTATGACCCCCAGGCTTCCAGTTCATGCGAAATATTATGGGACAGGGATTCACGCTATGCGAGGATGTGGATCGAAAGCCAGAATCCTGCAAGGATCATTGTGCGTGCCAGAGCTGCTATTGCTGATCCGGATGGTTATATAGGTCATTCAGACATACCCAGTGGATCACCCTATGGGAATGGGGATTGGACTGATGAATGGTATTATATATATCCGGATGGTACCCATACGCGACATGTCCGGATTTATACCGGACTGGCAGGACAAAGTCTGACCGTTACCGATGAGACTTTTTCCAACATTCCTCCGGTAAGAGAAATTCCACCAAATGTGGTTCATGAGTTCCAGGAGGATTTTGTCTTTGGCCTTGATGGTCACATACCTACCGATGACATCGAAACATCACCAATCACGCTCATAAATCCGGATGGAAGTAGTAGGACATTTTCTTATCAACCCTATCCTAAAGGTTTTGGAGACTATATCAAAGCAAATATTAAGGTGGTAAACCTGAAATCTCAATACAAACCTTTTACAATCAGTATGCCTTACGGCATTGAAAATGAAACATACCCACCGGAAGGTGATCTCCCGTTTATTTTTCAAACGTGGGGTGGCCACGATGGGAAGGGCTATTCTACATCATTGGGGCATACTCTGAATTGGTGGCACTTCAGAAGGACCGAGAAAATTCTGGAACAAGTATATCTTTCAGGAATGATGGGGCCGGAAATGACGGAAGCAGACCTGATTTCCCTGGAAAGATCATGGGTTACATTTCCCAGGTTGATGATGGAGGATTTACCTGTTCCATATATAGTACTAACCTATAGCCAGGAACAAAAGGCCTATATTATCCCCCTGGACCACGAGGGTGCAAGGAAAATTGATTTTGCCCTTGGATTCGAAAAAGAGGAGGATGAAGATCCAATAGCAGTGGCCATAGTTAATCCGGTCTTTGTACTAAAAGGTTGGGGTAATAAAAAGGTAGAAGTTAAAACGAATGGTAAAATTTTGAAACCTGGAAATGATTTACGGATTGGATATGAAAACCATCCAGGTGGAAAGGATCTGATCCTATGGGTAAACAGGCAAAGTACAAAAACTGTCAATTTTTCGATAAAACCGGTAGAATAATTAATTTCAGTTTAAAAAATAAAAAATGAAAGAAAGCCTGAAAAAATCCAAAACCGAATATCCGGGGCTACTTTTTATCCTGGTTTTGATTTTGATGAGCTGCCAGGATAAAATTGCTCAAAATGATTTCGCTTCTAAACCAAATATCCTGTTCATCATGTCCGACGATCATGCTTCTCAGGCTGTGAGCGCTTATGGAGGGAGACTTGCTCAGGTTTGTCCTACCCCCAACATTGATCGATTGGCCAGGGAAGGAATGCTTTTTAGTAATTGTTTTGTTACCAATTCGATCTGTTCCCCAAGCCGTGCATCCATAATGACTGGTAAGTATTCGCACAAAAACGGCGTTTATAAATTTACTGCCCTGGACCAATCACAACCGACTTTGCCCAAAGCAATGCAATCGAATGGATATCAAACAGCGTTTTATGGAAAATATCATTTGCATTCAAATCCGGTAGGGATCGATTACTTCAGCATACTTCCCGGGCAAGGAAGATATCATGATCCGGTATTTATCAGGAAGGGAGATGAACATCCCAGTGGATGGGTGCAACAGGGGAAACGTACCGAATACCAGGGCCATTCCTCCGATGCTATTGCAGACCAGGCGCTGGATTATCTCCGGAACAAGAGAGCATCTGAAAAGCCATTTATGCTCTTTTGCCAATTCAAAGCGCCGCATGACAGTTGGGAATATGCCAAACGATATGAAGACTTTCTGGCTGATGTTGAAATCCCGGAACCATCCAACCTCTTCGATGATTATGAAGGACGTAGTGATGCTTTGAAAAAACAACTTCAATATATTGGAAGTGATTGGGGGGATCATACCAATTTCCTGGAACAAACAGCTGATCTTGAGGGTGAGTTAAAAACGAAAACGCAATACCAACTCTATATGAAAAAGTATTTGAGATGTGTGAAAGGTGTTGATGATAATGTTGGTCGAATA
>CAYMFU010000312.1:0-3895 GCA_964389805.1 uncultured Roseivirgaceae bacterium
CTCCCATCCTTTGCATGCCATTTTGAATTGTTGTCATCCTGTTCAACAAAAGGGGTATAGATCACCGGGATACCCTGCTCACTTAGCCATTGCAGGTTGGCAGCCATTCGATCCATCTGGGCATAAAAATTGGTTTTAGTAGGATTTGTCCCAGAATCGAATATTGGATCGATATCACAAGTCTCCCGGAATGCATTTCCACCCTCCGGATTAGCAAAAAAATTATAAACTCCTGCAATCAATCCTCTATCCCACATTTTCTTCACTCCAATATTCCATTCCTGATCAGTAAAAGGATCATCTGTAAAGTCATAAGTGACCACCCCATACCTTGGTGTTAGGCCGGTGTGCTTATAAACTTTATTAAGCCAGTTACTTTCATGGTCCATATCAGGATTTTCGTTATGAACCCAGGTGGCTATCTGACCAAACAGATATGACCCATTGCCCAGTGTTTTCAAATAACTAAGTACTTCTTCCTTAGCTGTCGGCTTAGGTTTGAATGAGAAAACGATTACAAGAAGAACAATGAACAAGTATTTGGGCACTTCAATAAATAAAAAGTGATACCCAGGCTGACTACTTCGCCTTTTTTTGGATTTTTCAGAAAAATTCATAACTAAAAATTTATGTAAAAAGTAGTTTGATGCAATTTAAAAATATTAACCCTTAATTGAATTAGTCCTCACGTATTTCTTAAAGCCAATAGATAAAATCATTACTAAAAGATGCAAAACTCTATAAAAAAATTTTATAATGCCTGGTTTCCTGACCAATATCGATCCTACGCACCTATAAAGGAATTAAATTAAAGCACAGGAAATAACTATTCGTTGCCAGACTCAATTAGATGTATACGATCAAGGATGAAGTCGCATTTCCCCTTTTCACCATCCATACGAAAAGTTAACGGCGCTTCTTCTTCACTAATTGAGACCTTTCCAACAAGATGTTTCTCAACATATTCATTCTCGGGGGAGTAAATATTGATCTTCTCTGAAATTTGTTTTTGACGCTGATAAATCTGAAGTGAACCGCTTTTAGGCGATTTGAAATAGGATAGATACAGATCATATGTCCCATTAACAAGGACTTGTAAATCAGTTTTCACATAGCCCGAATTTCCATGACTATGCATAACGTACGCAGGTTTACCATTGATTCTTGTTCTCAATAGTGTAAATTCATCAGGTGGAAATCCAAAGGATTGAAAACTGAAATTACTTATGGGCAGTAACTCCAGTTCCCTGGGTGGATTAAAACCACCACTTAATTCAATGGTAGGATCTATCCCAAAATTGGATGGAGTATCTCCATAATAAAAAGCAACTGAAGCATAATCAACTTTCCAGTTGTTGTTTTCCGGACCATGCTCAATGGTGAGTTCATAGCTTTCTTCAAATGACTCTTTATCACCTACTAAAAAACGATAACCTCCTGTGCGAGCCAAGGGGATCGAGTATCCCAAACAGCCATGAAGCGGAAGGCTAAATGCTTTATCCCATCGATCACCAACTGCATACCATCCTCCATTGAAATAATCTTCAGAGCCCGTACCATGCATTCTCATTTCTCCATCAATAGTTGTAACATCATCCCCTTCAAAAAATATGGTAGATATATGTCCGTTCAAATTCTCTTCGATTCCTTGACACATTAAAATGGTTCCAACATAATGCCCTTTCCCTGGGTGATTAAAAATAGAATATGGCGTCCCAATTTCAGGTTTTTCTCTACGCCAGCAGGAATAAAATTTTCCTTCATTTGATGCGTCCCTCTTATCCGGCATGATAAATATCCTTGATGTTAACTTGATTTCATTTTGGTTCTGGTCTGTATTTCTCAGATAACTTAATTCCAGGTGTGCAGATTCATCAAATGGCATGGGAAAATTTATATAATGCAAATCTCCATCTGTCCCAATAAGCATGGATCTCATCGATGATTTTCTGAATGCATATCCAAACAGGTGTCTCAATGGAGTATTTATAGCATAATCCTTTTCACCATCCCATTTTGCCCGGAAAATCAGGTGAGTATCCGGATTATCAATTTCGGATATATCCTGGAATTCCATCCGTATTATACGCCCACCTTCATTAATCTGCGCAACTTTAATTGTTTCTCCAGCATTAATTAAAACCTCTTTTTCGATAATTTTTACTTTGTTATTATCTACAAATGCCGCGGAGTAATAATTCTCCCATCTTTGTGCAGCATTGTAAAGTGCTTCTTTCTCTTCGTTGTTTAATTTCGGCGAATATGATTTTACATCCGTATTTGCGAAAAAGGTCCTGTACTGAATCTGATGAAACTGAATTCTTTTCCCCAGATAAACAATCTTACAACTCTTTTCATATGGTATTGGCAGATAACAATAGTAGCCCCCGACTTCATTTCCGACGAGGGGTGACACAAATGGGAACACTTCCGAGGAGAACAGATCTATAAACCTGACACTTATTCTCGGCTTTTCTTCATTATCAAAATAAAATTGAATGGTATCTTCTGTGGGCGTTGGAGTCCAGATACGCTGAATAACACCAGGGCCTTTCAGATCGGCAATTACCAATCGATTTTCACTTTCCTTCAGAAAAAAGGAGTATTTACCAGAGAAACCATCATCATTCCCCCCAGTTGTGTCATATGAGGATTCCATACCGACAATTGTATTATCACGATATTGTGGTAAAAATTTTAACTCTGATAATTGCTCAAGTTCTCTTACGAATGTGCTTTTATTTGCTTGAGCAATAGTTGGGGATTTTACAAATATTATCAAGCACAGCACGATAAGGATTAAAAAATATCTAGACATTTTATTATTTTTAATATAACTATGTTCCCTGGATATCATTTTCATAGAATAATTAAAGAAATCCTGAAGTCACCTTAAATTAACTTTTATTTTTCAAATTGAAATGCTGGTTTCTCAGAAAGTTAAAATTCAATAGAATTTAAATTAATTTATATCAATTAGGAAGTTATATTGAAGAATATAATTTCATTAATTACAATGGATTACCGTAAAGATAAAAGGATTGTTTCTCTCCTGCCATGCGGGATCGAAGCGATCCCTTTGGTGGGGAGCTATAGACAAAAGCCCGGCACTTCGTCCAAGGCTTTTGTTAAACTTCTAATTTTCAAAAGTATAATCCACATTTATAAATGTTTCTATATAAGTTTCGCTTTGGTCGGGATTTACCATGGTAACTTTAAGCTGATCAACTGTTACTGGGTCATTTCCACTTTCAACGGAAACACCTACCTGTCTCGTACCACTACCTGTATAAACGTCTGAGGAAGAGTATAGATATTCGGGAGATTTGTCACCATCTGTATATGGTATGATCCACATTCGGGCGCCATCCTCAGCAACAATGTTATAATTATAAGTAATGACAACGAAATCATCAAATTTTAGCGTTGAAGGTGATTCAGGATCCATGGAAATTATATCCATGCTATTTTTTCCAGGATCTTCATCGCCATTTCCACAATTATAAAGTACAACAGAAATGAGAATCAAAAATAAACTAAAGAGAGCAATTTTAAAGGTTTTCATGATAGTATATTTTGGTTAGGCAAAGGAATGCATTAAGAATAAAAAGAACTTTTATTGTATTGCGTAATATTAAATGTACCTAATTTATTTCTTAAAAGAGTATTTAATAACGCTTTTTTTGCAATATTTAATACCCTATCCACCGTTGAATCAATATAGGCGAGATATTAATTCCCAAAAATCTGCAAACTATTGAATTGCAGTACTTTTAGTGCCTTATACATTTGTTTTAAATAACCGCAGTTTGAAAGTGATAAATAGTAAAAGAATGCGCTTGACTCATTCTTATTCTCTACTAAGGTCATAAAAATGGTTTTACACAACACATAT
>CAYMFU010000313.1:0-13166 GCA_964389805.1 uncultured Roseivirgaceae bacterium
TGGCTTTTTCACTACCCTAAATTATTGTGAATACAAGTTTAAATTATTTGCAAACCGTGTGTTTAAAATAATTATAGATATAATTAATTATATAATTATATCTATAATTATTCCCGATTTCCGGGGTATGAATACCTGAGCTTAAATCAAAAATTGGTATGGGATCTTTTCAGAGATTGTTACAATTATGTTGTCAGTATCAAATTAAAACCACCAATGAATTTTTATCACTACTTGGTAGGCAAGAAGGCAAAACAATTAGTTTATGGTTTGAGGAAATGTTAAAATCTATGTAACATTTGCTATGAATAATGAAATATAGATATGGATTTATGCGTGGCCGTGTGAATAATTTTAAAATCTGTAAAACTCAGATGCTATTTCATAAAATTCCTGAGTTTTTTATTTAGAACATCTGGAATTAGCAGATAATCACATAAGTTCAAATCATCATGGATCTCAAATTGATCTATTTTATGTAAACCGTCAAAGCCATCTTGATTCTTCATTATTCTATAGATCAAATATTTATTTTTTTCTATCAATTCAAATATCTTGTTTTGTCTGTTGATTCGAAAATGATTTTCATTTCTATAAGCAGGTAAAATCTCAATAAAAATCAAAGATTTGTCTTTAGTCACCCTTTTTATAAAGCTGTTTAGAACTTCTAATTCAGCACCTTCCACATCGATTTTCAGCAATCCGATTTTATTAGGGATAAGGTATTCAATATCAATAAATTCAAAGGCGGGGATTTGAAGAGTTTTAGTGCCCACAGTTCTAGATCGAAAATCTTTGATCATTGAAGCTGAGCTATCAATTTCTGAAGAATTATTTAACAACAATTCTGTTATTTCAGTTTTATCACTAATAGCAATTGGCAATATTTGGGTGTTTGAATAATTATTTGCCTGAACAAGTTTTTTAAGGTAGTAGACACAGTTTGGATTTGGTTCAAATCCTATATATTCAATATCGGGATCTATAGACTTAATTTTTATTAATGTTTGGCCAATATTCATACCAACATCTACAAAACATCCATCAACTAATGAATTTTGAAATAATTTTTTAATTAAATCAATCATCCAGATTTCACTTAATTGAAGGTAATTCGTGAGCCCTTGTTCACTGATTACAGGAATCAGTACCTGTTTGTTATTTACTTTAGATTTAATGTTAATATTAAAATGTTTGAGAATTCCGATCCTTCTTAGTATTCGAAAGTAATTTTTCCTGATTAACATTTATTTTTGATTAACACTTATCTGATAGCTTTTTACTTTCACCTAGATATTTATTTATAAAATTTTGGTACTATATATTCAAATGCAATGGACTATCATATTCAGTAGATGGTTTTCAATTAATTATAAAATGGTAGTTAAATTTAAAAATTAATATCTCCATTATTAAGCTTGGAATTGTGAATTTTGTTAATTCCCAATTAATATTTCATAATTTAGCTAAATTCGTTTTTCTCTTTAAATGGTTTTATGATCCTGGAAAACACATTCCCATTAGCAGAAAGAGTTCGCCCGGCTACTCTGGATGATCTTCTCGGACAGGAACATCTTACCGGGAAGGAAGGTGTTTTGCGAAAAGCTATCGAAGCTGGCAATGTACCTTCCATGATATTATGGGGGCCCCCCGGTGTTGGTAAAACAACCATTGCCAATATTATTGCCAATCAGGTTAAAAGACCTTTTAAAACCATCAGTGCAGTAAACGCTGGAGTTAAAGATGTCAGGGAAATTATAAACCAGGCAAGATCGAGATCAAAAGTTATTCTGTTCATAGATGAAATACACCGTTTTAATAAGGGGCAGCAGGATGCATTGCTTGGTGCTGTTGAAAAAGGTATAATAACTCTTATTGGGGCCACTACTGAAAATCCATCATTTGAGGTCAATTCTGCATTGCTTTCACGTTGTCAGGTTTATATTCTGAAACCCCTATCTGAAATGGACCTTTTGAGTATTTTGGATAAAGCCATAAAAAATGATCCCAATTACAAAAAACGAAAAGTAGTCATTAAAGAAAAAGAGGCCCTTCTTAAATTATCCGGCGGGGATGCCAGACGATTGTTGAACGTATTTGAACTTGTAGCGGATTCTATTAAGACTGAAAAGTTAACCATTACAGATAAACTGGTAATGGATCTTGCACAACAGAAAGTTGCCCTGTACGATAAAACCGGAGAGCAGCATTATGATATTATTTCAGCTTTCATAAAATCAATTCGGGGAAGTGATCCAAATGCAGCGGTATATTGGCTGGCCAGGATGGTAGAAGGAGGGGAGGATGTTAAATTCATTGCCAGGCGGATGGTTATCCTGGCTTCTGAGGACATTGGAAATGCAAATCCAACGGCCCTAGTTATAGCGACAAACTGCTTTCAGGCTGTGAATATGATCGGTTATCCTGAGGCAAGAATTATACTTTCACAATGTGCGACTTACTTAGCCACATCTCCGAAGAGCAATTCCGCATATGCTGCTATTAATGATGCCCAGAGAATTGTTAAGGAGAAGGGCGACTTATCTGTTCCGCTCCATATACGAAATGCACCTACTAAATTCATGAAAGAACAAGGTTATGGTAAGGGGTATGAATATTCACATCAATATGAACAGAATTTTTCCAATCAGGAATATCTGCCTGATGAAATAAATGGGATGAAATTCTACGAGCCCGGTAAAAATCCGCGGGAAGATGAACTACGGAAAAGACTCAAAGCATTATGGGGAGATAAGTATGACTACTAAATCTGAAAGTCCATCAGCTAATAGATAATATCTTGCTGGTAATATGTATTTGAACTTTCAGTATTTTAATTCAATAAAGAAGCTACCTTCATCTTTAGTGAAAATGTGAACGTTTATAAGCTTTTCTTTAGGATTGGGCATAGTACAAATCTTCATGTCACGTTTCTTTTCATACGGTTTATAATGAAATATTCCCAGTTCTGCAGTTTTTTTTTCATTTATTGAATATGAGTTAGGAATTTTATCTCATGAAAAGATATTCAACCGTTTATATTGAATGCAAGGTTGGTCATTCTATTTGTTATATTGTGATGGCTGATCTGTTTAGAGATATGAATTGCGGTTCAGATAAATGCCAAAGGTGATATAGTAATTAAGAAAAAATACTGAAATTTAGAATATGAAAACCAGAGGATATATAGACCTTTTTTTACCACGGAAGCTGGCTTACCATATTAAGATCATTCTCTCAAGTGTACTGATTGTCCTGATCTGGAAGATCCTGGTGAGAGAATCGCCCTTTGACCAGGGATCAGCCATAATGTTTGTATTATTGATAATACAATTCGAGCTTTTCATCTGGCTGGGTGAGAAGTTTTTCTCCAATATTACATATACAACCGTTAAGGAATATACAAAAAGGGCTCTGGTAAGACTGGCTTTATTTTTCTTGGTGGCCTTTGTTTTATCATGTCTTATTCTCATTAGTGTTGTTTCCATTTCCTCATTAATCAGTGGTGTAAATCCAATAGAAGCTTTGCCAAATCTATTAAGGACTGAATATAAAGGATTTTTGATTGGAGCCGGCATGGGATATTTATTTGGCTCAATGGTTTTCTTCTATGTTCAATGGGTAGAAGCATTAAATAATGTACAGCGTTTAAAAGAGGAAAAACTTATTTTTCAGTACGAAACATTAAAAAATCAGGTCAATCCGCATTTCCTGTTTAATAGTTTGAATACCCTTTCTTCCCTGGTCTCAAAAGACGTAAAACTGTCGGAGCTATACATTCAAAAATTATCCACTATTTACCGGTATATTCTTGAGAATAAGGAACTGGACAATGTGAACTTGAAAAAAGAGCTCGATTTTGTCATAGACTACTTTTATCTTCAGAAAGTTCGGGACGACGGAAAGATTGATTTGAGAGTAAATATAAAAGATCCTGAAAATTATGAGATTTTACCTATTTCCCTGCAATTATTAGTGGAAAATGCTTTTAAACATAATGCAGCAACAAGAGAGAATCCTTTAAAGATTGAGATAAGCTTGAATGAATCGAAAAGGACAATAACAGTTTCAAACAATATAAAGCCCAAAACTCAAATAATTGAATCCTCAAAAATAGGATTAACAAATCTTTCAGAGCGAAATAAGCTCATCACCGGAAGAGAAGTTGAGATTTTCCAATCACCGGAGTTTTTCAAAGTAACTATTCCACTAAAAAATACTGAAAATGAAGGTTATAATAATTGAAGACGAGCACCTGGCCGCGGATAAATTAAGCCGAATGCTTCACGAATTGGATCCTGATATTCAAATACTTGCCTTGTTGGAATCTGTAGCCGAGTCAGCAGCATGGCTTTCCAGCAATCCTGGCCCTGACCTGATCTTTATGGACATTCAATTAGATGACGGGATCTCCTTTGAAATATTTGATTCAGTTAAAATAACTACACCTATCATATTTACCACCGCGTATAATGAATATGCTATCAAAGCATTCAAAGTCAACAGTGTGGATTACCTTTTAAAACCATATACTCCTAAAGATTTAAAATCAGCTATTAACAAGTATAAGGAGCTTCATGAGGGGCATCATTTTCAATCGGAAAAATTTGACCATTTATATCGTCAGTTGGTCAAGGAATATAAAACGCGGTTTTTTGTAAAGATCGGCACTCATTTTCATTCCATATCTGTTGATGAGATCGCTTGTATTTTCATCAGGGACCGGGCTACCTTTATCAAAACCCTGATTGGGAAAAACTTCGACATTGATTATTCCCTCGGCCAGGTCCAGAAATTGGTAGATCCGGCCAGGTTCTTTAGAATCAATAGAAACTATGCGATCAATATCGACTCGATTGCTGATATCATTAGTTATTCATCCAACCGCTTAAAGGTCGTTTTAAAGAATTTCGAACACCTTGATGACCTGCTGGTCAGTCGCGAGAAAACCAGCGATTTCAAGAAATGGCTTGACCGTTAATTCAAATAAAAAGGGGAATTAGAAAATTACGTAATTTTGCGGTATGGCTTCAGGAAAACAAAATGATATTGAACTCCTGGCTCCTGCCGGGAATTTCGAATCACTTATGGCTGCCATTCAAGGTGGGGCTGATGCCGTGTATTTCGGGATTGGGAAACTGAATATGCGGGCTGGATCCTCAAAGAACTTTTCCATTTCTGATTTAAAAGAAATCAAAAGAATAAGCGATCAACATGGTATTCGAACTTATGTTACTTTGAATACAGTAATGTACAATGAAGATCTCGATTATGCTAAAGATATAATAGAAGCGGTTCATGAATCTCGAATCGATGCAATAGTAGCCAGTGACTTTTCGATAATCAGTTATGCCAAATCCCTTGGGCTTAAAGTCCATATTTCCACCCAAGCAAATGTAAGTAATATTGAAAGTCTAAAATTCTTTGCGAATTTCGCTGATGTTGTTGTTTTAGCAAGGGAATTATCACTGGAGCAGGTAAAAGTTCTGTGTCAACAGGTCGATGAACAAAATGTTATCGGTCCTGGTGGGGAAAAAATAAAGATTGAAGCATTTGCCCATGGAGCTTTATGTATGGCGGTCTCAGGGAAGTGTTATCTCAGTCTTCACGAGAAAAATAAATCAGCTAACCGGGGAGAATGTATGCAAATATGTCGCAGAGGCTATACAGTAACTGAAAAGGAAGAAGGATATCAGTTAGACATCGACAATGAATATATAATGTCACCAAAAGATCTGAGTACCATATCATTCATTGATAGACTTTTAGATGCTGGTGTTAAGGTTTTCAAAATTGAAGGGAGAGGACGACCACCTGAATATGTAAAGACAACCACTGCCTGTTATCGTGAGGCCATCGATTCATGGAATGCCGGGACTTTCTCAGAACAAAAAATTGAAAAGTGGGAAGAACGGTTAAAGTCAGTATTTAACCGGGGATTCTGGGAAGGATACTATATGGGCAGAAAAGCCGGGGAATGGAGTAAAAAATATGGGTCAAGCGCTACAAAAAGGAAAGTTTATATAGGGAAGGGCATGAATTATTTTTCGAAAATCGGAATTGCCGAGTTTCTATTGGAAACCAAATCATTAAAAGTTGGTGATGAGATTCTTATCACTGGACCGACAACTGGTGTAATTGAAACCACTGTCAAAGAGATAAGGGTAGATCTTAAACCGGTTTCACAGACAGTAAAGGGTGACCGGTTCTCGATTCCAGTTGATAATATGATAAGACGATCTGATAAATTATTTAAAATTGTCCCCACAGATCACATTGAGGAATAATAAATGCAATATTATTATTTGGGATGTAATGATAAAATGATTTTTTTTAGTCAAATTCGAAAAAAATTTAAATCATAAAACAATGATCATCGATCCTGCTGACCGGTTAAAGCAAGTTCAGGAATATTATTTTTCCAGAAAGCTTCAGGAGATCAGGGACCTGAATAACAGAGGATATGATATATTAAATCTGGGAATAGGCAGCCCGGATCTTATGCCTTCCCGGACCACTATTAATGCCCTGGTAGATTCGGCCAGAAATCCCAAGAACCACGGTTATCAGCCATACAGAGGAATATCAGATCTGCGCGATGCCATTAGCGGCTGGTGTTCAAAAACATATAAGGTGGATTTAAATCCCGATTACGAGATCTTTCCACTCATGGGATCGAAAGAGGGTATAACGCATATTTCTTTAGCCTTTTTAAATCCCGGGGATAAAGTACTAGTCCCTGAACTGGGTTATCCTGCCTATAAGTCCGTAACAGAAATGATAGGGGGTATAGCTGATACTTATCCATTGCTGGAGGAGAAGAACTGGGCTCCGGATTTTGATCATTTGTTCAATGCGGATCTTGACGAATACAAGATCATGTGGGTCAATTATCCGCATATGCCGACTGGATCACCACCTGATTTGGATGTATTCGATCAACTTATAAAGCTGGCAAATGAAAAACAGATCCTTCTTTGTCATGATAATCCCTATAGTTTAGTACTAAATGAAGGGGCACCTTTAAGCCTTCTGTACGCGGAGGGTGCCTTTGAAGTGGCCATAGAATTAAATTCTTTCAGTAAATCGCACAATATGGCAGGTTGGAGGATTGGTTGGTTGAGCGGTAAGCGTGAATATCTGGATCAGGTCCTCAAAGTGAAAAGCAATTTTGATTCCGGGATGTTTAAGGGAATACAGGATGCTGCCATTGCAGCTTTAGATAATCCACAGGAATGGCATGACCAACGTAACCAGGTATATAAAGACAGGAGAGAAGTCGTTTATAAATTGCTTAGTATACTTGGTTGTTCCTGGAAAACAAATGAAGTAGGAATGTTTATTTGGGCAAAAATACCAGACTCTATTTCTGATGTTGAAAAATGGGTTGATGAAATATTGTATGATTATAGGGTATTTATAACCCCTGGTTTTGTATTTGGAGAGAAAGGTAAAAGGTATATCCGGGTATCACTCTGTTCTGATATACGAATGTTTCAGGAGGCCCTGAAAAGATTGAAGGACTATAAAATAGAATCATGAATGTCTGTATCGTAGGATTGGGATTGCTTGGCGGCTCATTTTCCCTGGCTCTTAGAAAGGAACATAAGGATGTATCGGTTAAGGGTGTGGATATAAATGAACAGAATTGCAGGAAAGCAGTTGAGCTTGGAATCGCCGATGAAATTGTCTCGTTTGATGAAGGAATAAGTAGAAGTGATTTAATCGTATTGGCCACTCCAGGTAATGTTTTAATCAATCAAATTACGAAAGCACTGGATCTAATGCGTCCAGATGCTATCCTAACCGATCTTGGTTCCACTAAAGAAACTCTGGCAAGAGCAGTGGAAGATCATCCCAGAAGAAAGAGGTATGTCGCCGCTCACCCAATTGCGGGTACCGAGAATTCTGGACCTGAAGCTGCATTTGCATCCTTAATGCATAATAAGACAATGATTATATGCGACCGGGAAAAAAGTGATCAGGATGCAGTTGAAAAACTCGAGGAATTGTTGAAATCTTTCGACATGAAAATTGCGCATATGAATTCAAAAGACCATGACAGGCACATTGCATTCGTTTCCCATTTGAGTCATATCACTTCTTTTGTATTAGGGGCAACTGTTCTTGATAAAGAGAAAGATGAAAGAAGCATTTTTGCAATGGCCGGTAGTGGATTTTCTTCTACAGTGCGATTAGCAAAAAGTTCACCTGATATGTGGGCCCCCATTTTTACTCAAAACAAAAAAAATGTATTGACAGCCCTGGATGCATACATTAACAAACTGGAATATTTTAAACAGATCATTACCAATGATGATAATAAAGCCAGTCATGAACTGATGCATCATGCAAATGAGATCAGGAGGGTTTTACGTGGGATATCAAAACATGAATCTGAATAGTATGACTTGTAAAGAATTTTAATGAGAAAGTTTGGATTTCTAATTGGCATATTAGCAATTACTATCATCGCTATTCTTTGGAGTATTGTCGGGACAGACTATATCTCGCTCCAGAATTCTGATTATGGAGGCATTCAGCCGAGTCAACAACATCCACAATACTGGAGTTACCAGGGTAAGGAAGTCCTGCTCCTGGGTGGGTCAGTTGAAGATAATCTTTTTCAGGTACCGGATCTTCAAGAACAATTGGATCTGCTGATTAATGTTGGTGGAAATTATGTTAGAAACACGATGTCGAGCCGGGATGAAGGAAATCTGTGGCCATTTGCCATGGACTCAGATAGTTTGTATGATCTTAATACGTGGAATGATGAATACTGGCAGAGGTTTGAAGATTTTCTGGAGGAAACTCATAAAAGAAAAATCATTGTCCAGATGGAGATCTGGGCCACATTTGACTTTTACAGGGAAAACTGGCTGGTAAATCCATTCAATCCGAAGAACAATAAAAATTACGATGCGAGGAGGACCAAACTCGACCTGGAGGTAAATTCACACCCCATATATACAGAAAATAATTTCTTCCGATCAGTCCCTGGTCAGCTTGGCATTATGAAATTACTGGAGTATCAGCAGAAATATGTTGATAAGATACTCTCATATACATTGAACTATGATCATATATTGTACTGTATGGATAATGAAACTTCAGTAACATCTGACTGGGGAAAATTCTGGGCACAATATATTAGAAAGAGGGGATTGGAAAGTGACAAATTCCTGCAGACCACAGAGATGTGGGATCCATGGGATCTTGATCATATCGCTCATAGAGAGACAACAGATGATCCTGAGACCTATTCATTTGTGGATATTTCCCAGAACAATCACAACTCCGGAGAGGAGCACTGGAGTAATGGCATCAAACGGATTGATCATTTGAAAAAGATTGGCGCTTTACGGCCATGCAATAACGTTAAGGTATATGGAAATGACTCTGGCCGACATCAAACTACTCAGAATGGGATAGAAAGCTTTGTTCGGAATATGATGTTTGGAGCTGCCGGCACTCGATTTCACAGGCCTACTTCTGGACAGGGATTGAACATAGTGGCTCAAAGGGTGATCAGAGGAGTAAGAATGGTAACTGATGAGATGGATTTTTTCAATGGAAATCCATTGGATCATATTATTATTGATAAAGATCCTAATGAAGCCTACTGCCGAGGGATCGAAGGGAAAGAATATCTTGTTTATTTTCCTGGTGAAGGACAAATAGAGTTGAAAATTACCCTACCTGGAAAAAAGGGCAGGATCAGATGGTTATCCCTGGATGATGGAGAATGGCATGGTGAGGATGAAATTAAAATTGGCGATGAAGTTATAATTACGACACCAACTCAGGGAAACTGGTTGGCATTGATACAGTGAAACATTAATCAAAAAAATATAATACTATGTTATCTAAGTCTAATATAGAGCAGTTAGAATCTCAGGGAAAAGATATTAAAAAAGTTGAAGGACAGATTAAGAATTTTATAGAGGGATTTCCATATATGCAGGTCGATCGACCTGCAAAAATTGGAGATGGTATCATTCAATTATCTGAAAAGGATTTAAAGAGAGCAATTGACTTTTATGATGACACACTTGGTGAATTCAAAATTGTAAAATTTGTGCCGGCCTCCGGGGCAGCAAGCCGGATGTTCAAAGATTTATTTTCCTTTATGAATGAGTATGATGGATCTGCTAAAGATAACAAAAAGCTTAATGACGATGGCCCTTGGAATTCAATACGGCATTTTTTCGAAAGTATCCAGAAATTCGCTTTTTATGATGATCTTAAGTCTTGCCTTGAAGGTGTCAATCTGGATATTTCAAAACTCATTGAATCAAATAAGCAACATATTATTCTTCAATATTTATTGACCGAGAAGGGATTGAATTATGGCAATTTACCAAAAGGTTTGCTAGAGTTTCACAAATATGAGGGAAGTTCCAGGACACCGGTAGAGGAACACCTGGTTGAAGGCGCTTTATATGCCAGGAGTAATTTGAAAGAAACGAATCTTCATTTTACTGTTTCTCCGGAGCATGAAAATAAATTCAAGGAACATTTAGATAAGGTAATTGATGTTTATGCCTCTAACTATAAAACCAGCTATGATATAAGTTTTTCTACACAAAAACCATCTACGGATACGATCGCGGTTGATTTAAACAATAACCCATTTATCCAAGATTATGGAGCTATTTTGTTCAGGCCAGGAGGGCATGGGGCCCTTATTGAGAACCTGAACGATTTGGATGGGGATATTATTTTCATCAAGAATATAGATAATGTCGTACCCGATCATTTAAAGGAAATTACTGTTCAATATAAAAAAGCGTTGGCTGGGATTTTAATGGAATACCAGGAGCGGATTTTTCATTACTTCAATATTTTAAACGAGGAAACCACTTTAAGTCCATCTTTTATGGAAGAAATTTCCGAATTTATTGAAAGAGAGCTCTGTGAAGAACTGGTCCAGGGCCACGACATAATTGATGCAAGTGAGTATTTTAAGAGAAAACTCAACAGACCAATTCGTGTCTGCGGAATGGTTAAAAATGAAGGAGAACCAGGGGGAGGGCCGTTTTGGGCGAAGAACCCGGATAATACCATTTCTTTACAGGTGGTAGAAAACGCTCAGATTGACAAGGATGATCCCGTACAAGTCGAGATCGCCAACTCAGCAACACATTTTAATCCGGTTGATTTAATTTGTGGAGTTAAGAATTATAAAGGTGAGAAATTTGATTTGACAAAATATATAGATCCTCAGACAGGTTTCATCTCGCAGAAGTCACAGAGTGGAAGGGACTTGAAGGCGCTTGAACTTCCAGGATTATGGAATGGATCCATGTCGGATTGGATCACCGTATTCGTTGAAGTCCCTATTGAAACTTTCAATCCTGTGAAAGTGGTGAATGATCTGTTAAGGCCTCAGCATCAATAGATAATTAATTAACTTTAAGTAGCGGTCATATCTACAACAATTTTGAGAAAGTTAGATTTAGTTATTGTAGGAGCACAAAAGGCAGGGACGACTTCTTTAAATCAATACTTGAAATCTCATTCCGGTGTAGTAGGACATTCTGTTGTCGAATTCACATATTTCACAGACCATAGGTTATATAATACTGGATTTGAATCTGCATTTAAAAAGTATTTCGACAAACAGGAATATAAAAAAATTGTAGCTAAGAACGTGACGATTAGTCAAAATGAAGATTCGTTGATTAAATTAAGAGAGCACAATCAGGATGTGAAGATTGTTTTTTTGTTAAGAGAGCCAGTAAGTCGTGCTTATTCTTCCTTTAACATGGCCATTAAAGATGGGTGGATAGATACAGATTTCAATGAATTACAAAAAATAATAATTGATAAAAACTATAATCATATTAAGTATAGACATTTTATTAAGCCTGGGCAATACGCTTCATCTCTTAAAATGATATTGAAATATTTTCCTGAAAATAATATTAGAATTTATTTATTTGAAGACCTTATGAAATTTCCACAATTAATCAGCAATGATATTTTTGAATGGATAAATTTAGATAAATCCATAATATCAACTGGAATACATAATATTACAGTAAAACCAAGATCCAGATATATATCTAGATTAGTTAATTTAATGAGAAGTCAGAATAATTTTGTTAATAGAACTATTAGAAAAATTCTACCATACAATTATTATAATAAGTTTGGGCAAATGATAATCAATCTCAATCGTTCAAAAAGTAGATTTGATCCAATGAATAGCAATATGAAAGGCATTTTGGAGAATCATTATAGTTCTTCAAATAGGGAATTGATCTCTCTGTTAAATAAGGATAAATTAAAGGATAGCTTTATTATGTTTAGCACTAACAATTGGATTTCAGAGATTCACAACTAAGTATGATATGGTTGATAAAAAACAATTAGGCAATTTATTACTAAAAGGTATCAGGATTATACGGTGACTTATTCCTTAACTATTAATTCCTCGTATGTACGTATCAATGAATCAAAAGATCTATATTTAGCAGCTAATTCTGAAATTCTAGTTCTATGGCCCGATTCGAATAATATTTTTTGGAGTGATTTTAATCCGGTCATTAAATTGTGATCATTGAATAATACTCCACCGTTTTCTTTTTCAAGATAATCACTCTCATCCCCGATTCCCTCAGTCATCAGAATTGGTAAACCATTGGCCCAATATTCTCCCACTTTTATGGGCGATAAATATTTTCCCGAAGCAAAAGATTTATTTATAGACAAAGCAAAATCCGCTCCGGAAAGATATATTGGAACCTCAGAATGGGAAACATCCTTTATAATTAGTTTGAAATTCTGATTGGTTATTTTTCTTAATTCTTTTAAGATATTTTTTTTGTTTTCAGGAGTTAAAATTATTAATCCCAGATTAGGGAAAAAGTGAATTAGTGAACCAATAAATTTTAAATCGGATACATCCATATACAAACCACCAAACTTACCTGCATAAACACAAACTACCTGATCCTTACTAAATCCCAGTTTTTCTCTGATTTGTAATCGATTTTCTAGATTAAATTTGAACAAAGGAATATCAACTGCACATGAAGCTGTGTACAGTTGTTTCTTGCGTAAATTATTTTTAATTAAATATTCAGTATAGTTATTAGAAACGGTTACTATACCAGAAGCTAATTTTAGTTGTTGTTTTTCCCAATATCTTTGAATTT
>CAYMFU010000314.1:0-2942 GCA_964389805.1 uncultured Roseivirgaceae bacterium
GCTATATGGGCGCCTGTGGAGGCAAAATTAAAGTTCATATAGTATCCCAGTTTTACTCCTTCAGCGGCACTGAAATTGACTAAATCATCGTAGGGATAATGATCCCGGCGTCCGGCAACAAAGGTCCAGATCATATTTTTACTGGCAGGGGGTTTCAGGTACCCTTTGGCCATCAGGTTTGCCAGCTCGTCATAGAAGGTGATTCTCGCGTAGGGTTCTGCTTCGCCCGTCATCTCTTTGACCAGATCATATTGTATCTGGAGCATCCGGTTTATCACCATCGCTCTTTCTTTTTCATCCTCAGGAGCATCCTTGAAAATACTCCAGAAAGGCTGATCCCTTTCCCCCCTGAATGCAAGGGTCCAAAGGTTCTCAATCCCGCTTTTGTGAACTGTTTCTGCATTGTATCTGAAAAATTCCCGGATGGCCTTTTCGTGGGAAAGGCTGTATTCAGGGGGCTTCATATGCCTCATCTCCCGCCAGTAATCACCCCAGGTCCTGAAGGAAGTATTCAGTCCACTGGTATGATGCGAAGTAATCACCAGTCCATATTTGTCAATCAAGTAGGCATAATCGGTAAGTGTATAGTGTGGAAGAATCGTTGAATAGGTTTCCACGGTATTCATCTTGAGTCGCAAGGCAGTTTCAAGCCATATCCTATCATTTTCTGCCGAGAGTTTTCTCCACGGAGTAAAGAAATCCTGGTCGCCCGGCAGTATACTCCTGTAACGCACCTGGGGTGAGGGGTAGTAAATATCCAGGTCTGCGGCTATGCTGATTTCCTCTTTTATCTCAGGTTTCCAGGAACACCAGTACTTCAGTGGAGGGACACCCAGTACTTCCTCTGCGAATGTGTATATGGCGTAGATCGTGCCTCGGAGATCATTACCGAGAAGGTAGATCCTATTGCTTTTCTCAGAAAAGTAAACCCTGTGTGATTCAAATCCATCCAACTCCCTGAGCTGAGCATCCGGCACCTTCATATGCCCGGAAGCCCTGTTTATGATCACGATTTCTATATCAGCAAGATCCCAGTGTAATGTATCTGCCACAGGCGGCGAAATACCCATTACACAGGCGAAATCACCCTGGAGGGCATCAAGTGCCAGTTTCAGGGGATCCTCTTCCTTATCCGAGAAAACGATCCGGACTTTGTCTTTTTCTAAGCGTATCTGTCCATTGAGCCCATTTTGCTGAAGCATCAGAAGCGCTATCAGAGCGAGCAGGCGGATGTTTATGTAACCTGTATTTTTTCTCATCACCCTCCCAGCAATGAAGAATTTGAACAGCGTAGGCATGTGTTTATTTCCTTTCCGGAATTTCGTTTGAAAATGGGATTTCCCCCCGCAGCATCCTGGCTGCCATCCCGGTTAACCAGAGGTAATGGTCCGACGGGACCTCCTTTTCATAAGGAACAAATACACTTTTCCCTACAGGCACCGTATGGGCACATTTCATTATGGCAGTACCTTCATCAATCTCATCGTACATGGCCACATAGAGCATTTCGGCGCCACTTTCCATGGCACCGGCAATCTGCTTCCAGAAAAATTCACCTTTGTTCCTGGGGATTTTATTGGAGCCATCCCCTTTCATATTATGCCAGGAAAATCCCGGAAATACAGTGGGTGCATACGACTTCCCTTTCTTTTTACACCAGGCCGCATCTTCAACAATATGTTCCCTACGGTAGGCTTCATAAGTTTGCTCATTATACCGGCCCACAAGCCATGGATGGATCACATCCACCTGTTCGAGCACTTCGTGTAGCCTGGGGTCACCTTTGGTATCTGAACCCAGGGTTCTCCACCTGGAAGGTATACCGAGATGTACGGAACATCCTCCATAAACCGGGTCGTTTTTAACAAAATCAATGATTTCAAATATCTCGGGAATATGGCCGGATTCCCTGGTTCCCGAACTGATCCCCCAAAAAGCGACCAGGGGTTTCCCATTGTGAAAAAGGTAGCTTGTTTCTTCGCCCTGGTTGGTGAGCTTAAGATCATCCACCAGATGCTTCCAGTCCTTAAGAATCAAATCATATTTGCTATCGTCCATGTGCCCGATATCATACATCAGGCATATGGCAACGCCATACTTACTGGCCGCTTTTATAGCCGATTGCAACACCTTATCATTGTGATTGATCCGGTTCGGATCCTGCAATACCGAAAAGAAACGTTGCATAAAAACCCCATCAATGCCGTATTGTTTCATCCATCTGAAGTGCAGGTCTACCGTACTTTCATCATAAGAACTGAAAACATAAGCAGGCGATCCATCGGGAAAGGTAAAGGGGGTTTTGTACTTCACTGCATACTCATCCATTTCAGGCCAGTAATCAATGGTACAGCTGCCATCTTCAAATCTCTCCCCTTTCCGATAGTGTGTCCACCCCCGGCCGGCACCATCTCCTTCGCAATTAAACCAGCCCTGGTACCCGGCCATGACCAGGCCCTTGTAGGTCATAAACTTACTTGTAGCAGCATGTTTTGTCTGCGCCTCAGCTGTGATTAAAAACCACGAGGCAACCATTAGAGCAAATAAAAGGTTTCTTCTCATGGTGTTTCGTTTATGGATCCATCATGCCAGGGAAATATATAATACCTTACTCTGCTAAATGTATGGATAACGCGATAAATGAAAGATTAATTAAACCTTAATGCCCGGGAATGACAAATGAAGTATGGCCACATATTATAAAACATTAAACTGGTCAATAAGGGGATTTTGACTATTTTGCCATTCTGACAATACCGTGAAAGAAAGAATAGAAGGATACTGTGTCAGATTTCAAGGATGAGAACCATCACGACTATTAACCTTGTTTCTGAGAAAGCTGGATATAAGCTGCATAGCTTAGTCATACTGATATCGCTTTGTTTCATTTTTCCTTTCTCCTCTTATGGACAGGAATACGGTTTGGAATTCGCAGCAAAACC
>CAYMFU010000315.1:0-13015 GCA_964389805.1 uncultured Roseivirgaceae bacterium
GGATGCAGATCATAGCGCTCTTTTTCAACTCCCCTGAAATCAACCCTGGCAATCACTTTTATGCCAGCCTGATGGCATCCACTTACTATGTCTGCCAGAAGCTCCCGTTCTCCGATGTAAGGATTTATATTAGCCATGGGAAGCGTATTCTGAAAATACTCCACAATTCCACCTCCATTGATTACCAATACATTGGCATGTACGTCCCGCATGTATTGGACTACGCTATCAACGTTATAATCAGCAGCATCGGGCTGCCTTAGTACGGTTTGAAGAATACGCAATGGCTGTTGATGCCAATATCCTTCCATAGGCTCCTCGATGGAGCTGTTATTTCCATCCCGACTTTGCGGTTGACAGGCATATATACAAAGGATAAGAAAAATTGAGCAGTATTTAAGCATGATTTAATATGTAATTGGTAAAGTATACTGTTGAATGTAAGTAATTATATGAACTGTTTCAACACTCAGATCGAGAACTCATGATCAGGGTGAAAAAAATGTCCTTTCTTTTAAAAACAAAGTGTTAGTGAAGTATTAAGGTAAACCTATTCCATATACATATTCTATACCCCGAAAGATTAATGTACCTCCGGCGATAGCTGTGGAAGACCAGAATTTATCATCCAGTGTATTGGTATTCAGCACTTTGAATTCAGGGCCTGCCTGTAACACATGGGTAGTCCCTGATTCCTCCAGGCAGAAGATCATATCATTGTAAGCAAACGGAGAAGCCCAGAATGACTTCGCTCCTTCCAACTTTTCTCTTTTAAATGCATACTCACCTGTTTTGGCGTTAAAACAACTAATCGTTCCTCCATTTCGAGCCAAACCATACAGATACCCTTTATATAAAACGGGTGTGGCCATGGCAATTCTGGATTTAGGTTTGGTCCAAACCACCCAATCATTACGACTTTGTACTGAATCCAATGAGATATCTCCTGACGCTCCGGCTTTAATCGCAAACAAGGTTCCACCTCCATCACGCCTTTCTTCATTACATACATAGATCATCTCCGTATCCCCCACTGGTGAGGTAATATCTCTGCCTCCCCGCATATCAATTTTCCATAAAAGTTCGCCTGTATCAGGATTATATGACCTGGTTTTCTTACCGCCGGTAACCAACTCGACACGCACCTTATTTCTCCAGATATATGGAGTACTCCACGTTGAGATCTCATCCCGCTCAGCCCGCCATTTTTCTTCTCCGGTTCGTTTATCTAATGCAAGGATCTGCGAATTTTCCTCGTTATCAAACTGCAGAATTAAGAGATCCTTATACAATATAGGAGAACTGGAAGTTCCCCAATTGGACTGCATAGGAAATATCCCAATATTCTTTTCCCAGATCTTATTGCCATCCAGATCATAGCAAAATAAGCCCCTCATTCCAAAGTATACATACAAGTTTTCACCATCCGTTACGGGTGTTTCAGAAGCATAGGTGTTATCCCGGTGGGTTACTATCCCCGGTTTTCCCAAATAAGCTGTTTCCTTCCAGATTTCTCCCCCAGTGTTTTTATTCAGGCAATATATTTCGAACCTGTAATCTTCATCAGGCCTGGTCCTGTTATCCGCCCCTTCGGGATTATCCATTTCTTCATCCTTCGCCTGACTTTCATTCTTGTTTTTATAAGCGGTTGTGATAAATACCTTTTCTTCCCAGACAATGGGGCTTGCCCATCCTTTTCCAGGTAGTTTGACCTTCCAGAGCATGTTTTTGTTATTTCCCCATTCAACAGGTAAATCAACTTCGGTTGAAATATTATTGGCTTCCGGTCCTCGAAACTGCGGCCAATTGTTATTGGAAGAACATGATGACTGGAAAATGATAATTCCAATAAATATTATTACGCGTTTTAATTCTTTCATTATGATTGATTTTGATTATCCTTTTTATAGTCTGTATTCATTCTGAACTTTTTCATTCTTTAACAAATGCCCATCAAAGGTATAAATCTCATGTTCTCTGAGGATCTCACGAACTTTTATATCCGGATGGCGGCTTTCAATGGTTATCCAATTCTCCGGGTGATAAATTTCAATTTTAATTTTATCCCCGTATTTTTCCCTGATATCTTTCACTTTCCTTATATAGGGCCAGACATGTATCAATACCTTTTCCAGGTTAATCGTTCCGCAAACCCACCTTTCAAACTGACCACTTACTGCCAATTCATCCCCAGTTATATCAATGATTCTTGCTCCTTCACCAGTGCTGGAAACAATAAAAGCCTGGTTTATCCATGCATGATATTTCAACACGTTTATAAAAGGGGCCTGGGAGGGGAAACAGATTATTTCAGCACCTTCCTTTTTAAGGTGATTCCAGCAGTCAAACCAGTTGGCATCATAACATATTTGCATACCCAATTTTCCAAAATCTGTATTAAACACCGGAGGTTCCAGCGTGCCTGGCTTAAGATTTCCATCCTCGATCTCGGAAGGGACCAAATGTGCCTTGTGATAAACACCTTCAATTTCTCCCTTTCTGTTGAGGAGAATAGCACTGTTGAAATAATTTCCATCATTTTTTGTTACCAATGGACAAACAACATAGCAATTCTGCCTTTTTGCTTCTTCAGCAATAATGCTGATAACCGGCCCTCCTGTAGTTTCATCCTCCGCAATATCTTCCGTCCTGCTATTTTCTCTAACCCATGAAGTCTGAAAGGTTTCCGGCAGACAGATCAGATCAGGTTCAAATAAATAAACATTCTCCATCCTGCTGACTATATCACTGATTCTTTTCTCAATCGTGTCCACGGGCCAGATACCCCTCAGATCTATGCCAGCAACAACGACTTCCCGGGGTAATCTATTTTCCTTATTATTGATTTTCATAAATTCAGCATTAAAAATTGAGTAATGACATTTCTAAGCACTTATTTTCATGATTCTACCGGTAACGCGCTTGTATTACCTCCGATTCTCTTAATTCCTCCCGGTAGGTAGGAATTTCGTACTCTTTGAGTATATCCCGTACAAAAAGATCCGGATCAAGGCTTTCAATAGTAATATGACCAGCTCCAGTACCTGCTCCCCCACCCGTATCCCTGAAGACCTTGATCTTAACCCGTTCCTTATATTTACTTAAAATATCAGGAATACTGTATTTCCCAGGGAAAGTCGGCACATATTCCTTTTCAAGATTAACAGACGCCCAGGTATATCCCAATTGAAAACTGCTCGAATCAATATCAATTCCCGATATATCAACAATTCTAGCATCTTCACCCGTACTGGATACTACATAGTAATTGTTTTTCCAGGCATGGAAATTCAATATCCTCCCTCCTGGAAATTGCGAAGGAAAAAATACGATCTCCGCACCGTCATCCTTCAAGTGGGCCCAGCTTTCAAACCAGTTTGCATCAAAACATATCTGCATTCCAATCTTACCAAAATCAGTCTCAAAGACCGGGGGTCTTGAGGGACCAGGAATGATACCTTCCCCATTCTGAATTTCGGAATCCACAGGATGTGCTTTATGATAAGCACCGGAAATACTCCCCTGCCGGTCAACTAGGAGGGCACTGTTGTAAAACTGCCCGTCATTTTTTGTAACTACCGGACATATAATGTAACAATTGTGTTTACGGGCGAAATCCGCTACTCTGCTTGTTACAGGTCCGGGTGTATGTTCATCTTCCGCGATCTCTGCATAAGATTTCTGTTCATCTACATAGGACGTGTCAAAAGTTTCTGTCAGGCAGATAATATCTGGCTCACAACCAGCCGCTTTTTCCATTCTTTCAAGCACATTGTTGATCCTTGATTTAATGGATTTTTCAGGATATAAATGTTGAAGATCTATTGAGGCTACCTTCACATTTCTCCTTAATATCTCCATGTCAAGCTTGGATTTTGGGCTTGCACATGACTGGGAATTTAAGCTGCCAATGATTCCCAGTCCAATGCCGGTTGCCGATTTCCCCAGAAAACTGCGCCGGGTAATTTCCTTTTTTTTCATAAGCTTATTTGTCTGAAGTCATTTTCCGGTATGTCTTTCGAGTTATCTATACCATTTCAATACCGTCAACATTATTTTTAAATAAACTCCAGGATGATAATTATAAACTGTAAGTGATAACATATTCATCCTTAGAGATTGGGTAAAAATTGTGTCTTTACGATCACTTCATTTCCTTCAAAAAGTATATTAAGTTACAGGATAAGATTGTTATTTGCAACGTCCTTAAATTTCATAGGGCCTGATAGGTCATTGGACGATGGAGTTTTTTGCTAGTATCTGGTTTGATACAAGGGTTAAGGAATTAAAATCAATGGGATCCGGGTATGGCTTATTCCAGAACTACAGAGGATTAATCAGTATGACTGGGAAATTGAAGCATCTTTTCGTAAATTTTAAGTCATACAAGTCTATTTTTTTATGGGAGTAAAATCTAAAACCTATACCTTGTTTAAAATAACCGTCCGATTGCTGCTTTTTTTACTGCTTTTCGCATTCGTTTGTATTTATCCACTTCCCGCGGAGGCCCAGAATGAGGAAGATCCGGAAGACCTCAATGTATTCTGGAAATGGATCCGGTGGAACGATCCGGGAAGTTTTTTAATTGATCATTATATTCAACAGGCTGATGTTCTCTATGAAATAAGAAATAAGGAAATCGGACAGCTGAAAACAAAAAAAGACTGGCAAAACCGGCAGGTGTGGGTCAGGGATAAGCTTCATCATTTGATCGGGCCCTTCCCTGATAAAACAGCATTAAACCCAAGGATAACCGGGGTAATACATAAGGATGGATACCGGGTAGAAAAGTTGGTCTATGAATCTATGCCAGGATTTCATGTAACGGGTTGCGTATTTATCCCTGATGATATCGTTGGAAAAGCCCCGGCAATCCTGAATGTAATTGGGCATGAACAGGAAGGATTTCGTGCTGAACTGGATCAACTGGTTTACATCAACCTGGTAAGGAAGGGATTTATCGTGTTGGCTATCGATCCAATAGGTCAGGGCGAAATCGTCCAGTTTTTCGATCCGGAAATCGGATTTTCAAAAGTTGGATATTCTGTAGTTGAACATAATTACGCCGGAAATCTAACTTTTCTTTCTGGAATCTCATTGGCACGATACTTTACATGGAATGGTATTCGGGGAATTGATTATCTCGTCAGCAGGGATGATGTTGACCCTGACAGAATAGGCATGACGGGATTTTCCGGTGGCGGAACCGTAACCTCATATGTTGCGGCGCTGGATGACCGGGTAAAAGTTTCAGTACCCTGCAGCTGGTCCGCATCATCGCAAAGCCAGACTGAAACAAAAGGGACACAAGATCCTGATTCCTTTTTTTATCGAGGTCTGATAGAAGGGATTACTTTTGAAGATCTGCTGGAGGTGCGTGCTCCGGTCCCAACCCTTATGACTTTTACTTCACGAGACCAGTATCTTTCTATACAGGGTGCACGCTTAGCCTACCTGGAAGCTAAAGAAGTTTATAAAACTTTTGGGAAGGAAGATAATATTCAATTTGTTGAAGATGACTATAAACACTGGCTTACACCTAAGATAAGACTGGCTATTTATTCCTTCTTCATGAAACATCTTGGAGTTAATGGCGATCCTTCAGAAGTTGATATTGAATTATTATCTGAAGAGGAACTTCAGGTTACACCTACCGGGCAGGTTTCAACGTGGTTGAAGACCGAGAACGTCCAGAGTATCAATGCAAAGGAAACAGAAATTCTTTTGACCAACCTGAATCAATCAAGGGAAGATATATCAGCCCATCTGGGGAAGGTTAAGGTTAAGGCGAAGGAATTATCCGGATTTCTCCAACCAACTTTTTCTAGCGGGAATCCTTTCTTCAATGGCAGGTATCA
The DNA here is from genome assembly GCA_964389805.1 of uncultured Roseivirgaceae bacterium. Classification (GTDB taxonomy): domain Bacteria; phylum Bacteroidota; class Bacteroidia; order Cytophagales; family Cyclobacteriaceae; genus JAGTVG01. The sequence continues at coordinate 5,859 of CAYMFU010000315.1, forward strand.
AAGGGATGGTTATTCGGTAGGAAAGTATGCGATTGAGGGTGAAGGAAAATATGTCATTCCACTGCTTTTATTTGTTCCGGAATTGATAAAAGGGAAATACCCTGCCATCATTTACCTTCATCCGGATGGAAAAGCTGCAGAAGCAGGACCTGGTGGGGAAATAGAAAAGCTTGTAAAAAAAGGGTATGTGGTTGCCGCTGTCGATGTATTGGGTATTGGGGAAGTGAAGAATACAGCAACCCGAGAAGGTGCAGATGATTATACAGGGGTATTGATAGGAAGGTCCACACCAGGTATCCAGGCAGGCGATATTGTCAGGGTGGTGAACTACCTGAAACACCTCGATATAATTGACACTGAAATTGGTGCCATTGGAATCGATGAGATGTGCATACCTTTATTACATGCTGCGGCTTTTGAACCGATGATCAATAACCTGACGCTTATCGGATCACCTGTCTCTTACCGATCCATTGTCATGAATGATTTGTATAAGATTGGCCTGGTATACAATGATGATGGTTACTGGCATCCCTGGGAAATCGATTTCTCGTGGGGTGTAGCCGGTGTATTAACAGCTTATGATCTCCCGGACCTGATCGGGTGCCTGGCGCCAAGGAGGGTAGTATTGTCCGGATTAAAGAATCAATTACTCGAACCTGCTAGTGATCAGGTCATTCAATTGGATATGGCCTTCCCCAAAGAAGTCTATACAACGATGGATGCCAGCCAAAATCTAAAAATCAGTTCATCCCAAGAAGACATCAGCTCTTTAGTTGAGTGGTGCTTTGAATAATGCAAAGAAAAAAATGATAGAGAGTAAAAGCCGACGTAAATTTTTAGCAAATGCTGGTATTTCTACAACTGGAATCTTACTTGGAAATACTATTGCGGCATGTACATACAGGGATAAATTAAGAGAATCCGGATTCGACCTGATGCGCGAGGTTCACAAATACAGGAAAATAGATGCACATGCCCATGTAGGTCTTAAACTAAAAGAAGCAGATGAACAGATTGATATGGCTGACAGACTGGGTATTGAAAAGATGTGCATATCAATGCCCATTACCAATTATTCAGGTACTGAACCTGAGGATCCGGATCAGGTGAGAAAAAATAATGATACGGTTCTTGAAGCTGTTAGGAAATATCCGGATAGGTATATTGGATTTATGACATTAAATCCTGTATATCAGAAAGAGGCACTTGAGGAGATTGACCGCTGTGTTGATCTGGGTATGGTGGGTTATAAGGGATATACCCAGGTGAAAATCAATGACCCCTTGTATTATCCGATTATTGAAAAGTTAATAGATCTGAAAATGATCATGCTCATGCATGCATTCGTTCAGATCGGGGTTGGAGGATACCGCATGAAATATGACAAAGGCCAGTCAGCAGCCAACACCACTATACCAGATGATATGGTCGATGTAGCAAGAAGATATCCTGAAGGCATGTTTCAGTATGCTCATATTGGTGGAGGCGGAGATTGGGAGTATGCCTGTAAGTCCTTCCGGGCCTATCCGAATATATATGCGGATACCTCCGGAAGCAACAATGAAGAACATATGATCAATTACGCTATTGATTATCTGGGTGAAGATCGATTGTTTTTTGGCTGTGATGGCAGCCATTACCAGGGTATAGGAAAACTTTTGGCGGCTGATCTATCTGATTCCCAGAGGAATAAGATCTTTTTTGAAAACTATAATAATATTTTAAGAAAATCAGGAAATCATGTTGCTTGATATAAATGCCTATGTAGGCCATTGGCCGTTCAAACAAGTAAAATTTAACACCTGCGAGGCATTGATAGGAAGAATGGACCAATTTGATGTGGACATTTCTGTTATCAGCAACCTCAATGGAATATTCTACAAGAACACGCAGCCAGCCAATCAAGAACTGTATGATGAAATACAATTAAAAAGACAATTCAGGGACAGGTTCGTTCCTTTTGCCGTAATTAATCCAATATATGCCGGATGGAAAGATGATCTGGAAGAATGCAGGAATAAATTTGGCATGAAAGGGATCAGGTTGTATCCTAAATATCATGATTATGAGCTTACGGATCCAGCCTGTGTTGAACTTGTTCAACTTGCCAGGGATTATGATTTGCCAGTGGCATTTTCATTTCGAATGGTTGACAGCCGTCAGCGTTCCTGGATAGATATAGAGAAAGAATGGGAATTAAAAGATATCATATCTATAGTAAAAGAAGTACCGGATGCAAAATATATTTTTTTAAACCTCACAAACAGCACTAAACTTAGTGAGGAAGAAGAATTACTCTTGAAGGACACGAATATGGTGATCGATACGTCGGGCCGATCCGTAAATGCATTCGTAGAATTATTGGCAAGGTTTGGCAGCGAAAAATTTGCATTTGGAACTCATTCGCCCATATTGGATTATCTTACTGGATTATTAAGAATTGAATCCCTGAAAAGTGATGAAGCCAATGAAGAGACAAAAGAACTTTTCAGATATGACAATGCAAAAAGGATACTAGGGATATGAGTAAAATAATCATCCAGGGAATTAAATATGATGAAAAATCTTCCTATCAGAAAGGTCCTCGGCTTGCCCCTACTTTGATCAGGGAAGTTTTACATTGCGGCTCGTCGAATTACTTTGCTGAGAACGGGATCAGTATTGAAAAGGCAGACATTATAGATAAAGGCGACTTCGATATTTCTGATTATTTCAAAATAGAAAAAATTACAGCTCTTCATCTAAACCAGAATAGTAAGATCTTAACGCTTGGAGGAGATCACTCCATAACTTTCCCAATCATAAAAGCCCACCATCCAAAGTACCCGGCTCTTGACATACTGCAGATCGACGCGCATCCTGATCTGTATGATCACTATGAGGGTGACAAATATTCCAATGCCTGCCCATTTGCCAGGATCCTTGAAAACGGATATGCTGCCAGGTTGGTTCAAGTTGGTATACGGACTTTAAATACACACCAGGCTGAGCAAGCGAAGAAATTCAATGTTGAGATCCAGGATATGAAGAATTTGGACCTGTCCAAAATCCCAGAATTTAAAAATCCTTTATACATTTCGCTGGATATGGATGGATTCGATCCGGCCTTCGCCCCTGGCGTATCCCATCATGAGCCTGGAGGACTTTCTTCCAGGCAGGTAATTGAACTAATTCAGGGCCTGGAAGCAGAGATTATAGGAGCCGATATAGTCGAGTACAATCCGGACCGGGATTTCCAGAATATGACTGCCTTCCTCGCCGCAAAGATGATGAAGGAGATTTTGGTTAAAATGAACCTATAATCTGAATAGTTTTGGTATTAACAGGATACCCTGAAAGTCAAACAATGCCTTTCTATACGAAATATTCCGGAATATAAAGGGCCCTAATACTTTGAAAAATATCTGAAATTTACATTTATAAGGGCATCCTATAGATTTTTAAAAAATTTGGCTCCACTATTAAACCTTTTTCAAAAATTTTTGTCTAAAACGTTGGGTAAGGGAAACTATACCCAAAATTCACCAAAAAATGATTGTTTACTTAAATGTTGAATTATGAGAAAGATCAGAGATTTATTAAATGCAGCACTACTGTCTTTAATTTTCCTTGTTGGTTGTTCAGAAGAGGATCAGACCGCTCGATTACGCATTACGCTTATTGATTCTCCGGGAGATTACGATAAGGTGAACGTGGACATACAGGGAGTATCCGTTCACACCAATTCAATGGCTAATGAGGATGATGGCGGATGGGTATTTTTAGAAAACAGCGCCGTGGGTGTTAAAAACCTCCTCGATTATACTGCAGGCACTGAATTAACCCTGGTGGATACGGACTTTCCCACTGGAATGATTTCACAGATCCGTTTGCACCTGGGAGAAAACAATTCCGTAACCATTGACAAAGATGATCTTCCGCTTGAAACACCAAGTGCTCAGCAGTCTGGTTTAAAACTACAGGTTCATGAAAACCTTGATGGAGGCATTACCTATAATTTTAAATTGGATTTTGAGGCGGCCAAATCGGTTGTTCATAATGGAAGTGATGAGTATATTCTAAAACCGGTAATAAAAGTAATTACAGAAGCCATGAGTGGGGCGATTAAAGGAGAAGTATTTCCCGCTAGTGAAAATGTGGCTATTTATATAATAGAGGAGGATGATACCATCTCTACGACCTATGCACCAGTTGATATTTCTGACTTCCTGGCACCAGGAATACCGGAAGGACAATATCTGGTCGGTTTGGATCCTGGAGAGGGTTCAACATATTCCTCTACTACTATCGAGGATGTCTTGGTTAGTAATGGAGAAGTTACTGATCTGGGAATAACTGATCTGTCTCAGGAATAAGTGATAGATATTGGGCAAAGGCCATTCATATTGGGATGGCCTTTATTTTTTTATATCATTCCTCCAGAAATCTGCATGGTAGGTTGGCCCTTCAGCATTACAAATTGCCCTCCGAAACAGATGATTTATAAATCAAAGGGAAGAACTGCCCTTCCATTTTTTCTCCCTTATGTATTACAGGCACCCCTTCAAGAAGGGCTTCATCCGAGTCAGAACAAGTCCCATCGGCAAAAACATTTAACACAAAAGCCCTCCGGGGCTTGTCAGAATTGTTCTCAAAGGATCCATGAATGAGTAAAGGATGATGAATTGTGGCATATCCTTTCTTCAATTCAATTGGGATAGCTTTATCCAGGGCTTTGGTTTGTTCATCAGTCAGGAAATCAGTCAGTCCCATCATTTCCCCAGTCAGAGTAGGTTTATTCAACAAACCCCATTTATGGCTGCCAGGGATATAATGTAAACAACCATTATCTGTTGTCGCATCATCCAGCCCTACCCAGGCCGTTAAATGCTGCATGGGCTTCGTCCGCATCCAGTATGAATAATCCTGGTGCCATGCAACAACACCTCCATGTTTTGCAGGTTTTAGAAATAATTGATCATGCCAGAACCGGACAGACTTTCCACCAAAGATCTGGCTTGCGGCCATTACCAAAGCTGGATTCCAAAGCACGTCGTGAAATCCCTGTGTCATCCGCCAATGACCCAGGCAATGAAACAGGACACGATCCGGGTCCTGTGATTCATTGGTATGGAATTCATAAAGGAGAGCATGAGCCGGGTGTCCGGGATCCATAATTTCTTTTAACTCTTCTCTCAACTGGTCTATCTGTTCATTCTCCAGAAGTTTAATGTTTGATATATATCCTTGCTCATTAAAGTGCTGGATTTGTTCATCGGTAAGACAATATTCTTCCGAACTGATAGAATTCAGGTCATTTAACAGATCCCCAACCGGCTCGTGATAATGGGATAAATCTTTCTCTAAATACATATGGCCTGTAATCTGCCTGCGGTTAAGGATCAGGATTTCGGTTTAATGTTCGCATTGATCCTAAAGAAATTATCCGGATCATACTTGGTTTTGACATCAATGAGTCGCTGATAATTCCCTCCATAGGAATCCCCAGCCAGATCAGCTGACCCACTCATATCACTGTTGAAATTAAAGTATACCTGTCCATTTGAATACTTTTGCAGTTCATCAAAGAATTCACTGGTCCATTGGATACAATGATCATTCATAGAATCATCTACCCACATGGTGTCTATACTGACCAGGAACCTTCCACTTCTATCACCAAAGGCAGTAGCATCTTCCGGTACTTTAGAAATGGCACCATGTAAATTCCGGATGGATATTAAGGATTGGGGTGCAGGCGCGTCATTGGCCTTTGAGATGATCAAATCCATCAAATTTTCATCGATGTCCTCAACATATAAGGACTTCCAGTAACTATTCAGTGTTCCTTTTACAAGGAAAGGATCGAACATTTTATTGACAGCAGTATAAGGAATGATGCCGCTCAGGTCAAGTAGAGGAGTAGCCACCTCTCTTAAGGGTTGCAGTAGTTTTTCGCCTTCTTCAGGTGGGCCGAAATACATAGACGCCAGTACCGTAACTTTTGTTCCATGAAGTTCCTCTGGAAATGCGGGGTGATCCGGAATGGCCCAGTGAATGCAATCGCTGGTTATTTCGTCTGGAATATCCCTGGTGAAATCAATCCAGTACTTCATTATTTTCTCGGCTTCTGCTCTCGGATACATGCAGGCTACCATCATGACTTCGGGGCCCAGATCATATAATTTGAAATGGAAAGAGGTAACAATGCCAAAATTTCCTCCACCACCCTTTAAAGCCCAAAACAAATCCTGGTTCTCTTCAGCAGAAGCATGCACATAAGAACCATCAGCCAGGACCATATCCGCCCCAATCAGGTTATCAATGCTCATTCCTGCCTTCCTCCTGAACCAGCTTAATCCGCCACCCAGTGTGAGGCCTCCTACTCCTGTATCCGAGACTACTCCGCCGGCACATGCTAATCCAAAGGCCTGGGTCTCACGATCGACATCTCCCCAGTTTGCTCCACCCTGGACAATAGCCGTCTTTTTTTTGGGATCGACCATCACAGTGCGCATATTGGATAAATCAATCATTAGCCCCTCATCTATAGAGGCATTTCCAGCCACATTGTGCCCTGCACCTCGCACAGCTAATTTAAGATTGTTTTCCCTGGCGAAGTTAACTGATTGGATGACATCATGAACACCTGTACATTGAGCAATCAATCCAGGTTTTTTATCTATCATCTTGTTCCATAACTGTCGGACTTCATCAAAATTGGAGTCTTTGCCTCCTACCAGGGCCCCCCCGAATACGGCTTGAAAGTTCTCGAGTGACTGACCATTTAATTGATCGATCTCAGTTGTTGCATCATAGTTTTTCATGGTTGTAAATTTGGTTTATTAAGTAATAATTTTAGTTGTGGTTTCTATTTCATCTATTTGAGAAGGAACGAATACCATGATTTTTTGTAGTGCTTCTCTTAATAGAATCTTTTAAGGTAAACATTATACTCAGGAAATGCAAATACAATCCCTTGAAGACCTTGATTTATAGCAAAATCAAACTTTTTGAATTTTTTTAGGTTTAAGAAAATAATATGGTATTAAAACACCAACATTTCGAAATCCTTCAGAAAACGGTCCTGGAACGATTAATTTTCGAACCTCCCCTAAAAGCAGATGGAACAATGCGCAATGAAGCCTGTTTTCTGTACGCTGTTAATGGAAATT
>CAYMFU010000316.1:0-10955 GCA_964389805.1 uncultured Roseivirgaceae bacterium
ATAGTAAAAACTGATTCTAAGGGTAATGAGGAATGGTCTGTTAATGTTGGAAGCAACGATGATTCAGATTATGGATTTGTAAACCAGGTATTGGAAACAAAAGATGGTGAATATATTGTTTGTGGTGCCTTAAGTGTCAAGGGTGAACAGGATAGAGCTCTGTTTTTTCTTGATTCCAATGGGAATTTATCTGCACAGCTTACATTTCCTAATAATGGATATGATGCTATAGAAGGAATTGACTTAACAGAAGATGGTGGAATTATTGCAACCGGTTATATAGGTGGAAGAGAACCAGGGGGTTTTATTATTTATGGCGGAGAATGTTTTATCATGAAAATTGATGCTTCTGGAAATATGGAATGGGATAAAAGACTAGATCCGGTTTTTCATGGAATGAGGGTATTACAGGCAAATGATGGGGGTTTTGCCGTATGCTCCAATATTCAGGGAAAGGTCGCTGAAGATCTCGATTTTTGTCTTCTGAAAACAGATATAAATGGCGAACTATTGTGGTATAAAAGCTATGGCGGAGAGGATCTGGAAAATTGCTATGACATTGATTTAACCACCGACAATGGGTTTATCTTGGGGGGACATACAAGGACATATGCCAAAGTAAAAGATGGGTGGGATGCCTGGCTGGTAAAAACAGATAGTGAAGGAAACCTGGAATGGCATAGAGCATTTGGAGAGCCATTGGGTGGGGATCCTCTTTGGATCTATGATGAAGCATATGGTGTTAAATCAACTCCTGATGGCGGATATGTTTTAGCCTGTGGTACCGGAGTAGAACCTGAAAATGTGAAGGATGATAATAATCCAAATAATTTTTGGAGCTCATATGTAATTAAAACTAATGCTGAAGGTGAATTAGAGTGGGAACACATCTATAAAAAGAAGGGGATGCATAATGCCGCAGAATATATTAACTTATGCAAGGATGGAGGATATATCGTTTTCTTAGATGCTGATGGATTCTTCGAAAATGGAGCAAATGCCTTTGGTTTTATGAAACTGGCTCCAGAGTTCAATTAAAAAATCAAACTTAAATTACCATGAAAAGGATTGGCAAATTACAATATATAGTTCTCACTTTAATATCAACTACAATATTTTTTGGATGTAGTAGATCATCAAATGAAGGATCTCGGGAAAGAATAAAGTTTAATGCCGAATGGAAATTTTCCAGGGGAGACACCGAAAATGCAGAATCTGTTGATTTTAATGACGAAGATTGGAGAACACTTGATTTGCCTCATGATTGGGCAATAGAAGGACCGTTTTCCAAGGATGTATATTTTCAGGGTGGCTCGCTTCCCTATCCCGGTGTTGGTTGGTATAGAAAGACTTTTACTATTAATTCCCCGGGTAAAAAACTGCTTCTGGAATTTGATGGTGTAATGATGTTTCCTAAGGTATGGGTGAACGGTAATTTTGTAGGTGAATGGGGATTTGGCTATACCTCCTTTGCTTTGGATATCTCAGATTATGTTCAGCATGGCTCGGAAAATGTGATTGCAGTCCGGGTTGAAAATCTTGATCATTCTTCACGCTGGTATCCCGGTTCAGGTATTTACCGCAATGTCTGGCTGGCAACTACCAATCCTACACATATTAAGCACTGGGGAACTTATGTTACGACACCGCTTATTTCAGATGAAAAGGCAATCATTAATATTGAAACAACACTGTTAAATGAGGTTTCAAGTGAAGTAAAGTTGTATCTGGAAACAAAAATTTTGAATGCCGCCGGAGAATCCATTGCCAATATTTCAACTGAACTGGAAGTTGAAGCACATGGGGAAAAAGTCCTTGTACAGGAACTTGAAGTTGAAAATCCCATACGATGGGACCTGGAAAATCCCTATATGTATAAAGCATTAAGTCTGCTTAAAAAGGGCTATGAAACTATTGACCATTACGAAACACCTTTTGGAATACGTTCTTTTAAGTTTGACGCCAACTACGGATTTTTTCTTAATGGTAAAAACCTGAAAATAAAAGGTGTGAATATGCACCATGATCTTGGGCCTTTAGGGAGTGCTGTTAACTATAGGGCTACTGAAAGACAGCTTGAAATCCTTAAAGAAATGGGTGTGAATGCTATTCGTACTGCCCATAATCCTCCTTCGCCCGAGCAGCTTGACTTGTGCGATAAAATGGGAATCCTGGTCATGGATGAATCTTTTGATGAGTGGCGAAGACCAAAGCTGAATGTAAAAAACAGTTACAGCATACTATTTGATGAGTGGGCAGAAAAAGATATGAGGTCCCTGGTACTAAGGGATAGGAACCACCCTTCAGTTATTATGTGGAGTACAGGGAATGAAGTTCCTGAACTTGGAATCGGTAAAATGCGTGTTTCTTTAGGAAATACTGGAGAGGTTATGGAAGGCCATTATGAGCAGAGAGGTGAACTGGTGAAATTTGAGGCCGGGGATGAAGTTTGGTATGGAAAGTATGATGGGAAGGTATTTACAACGGATGTCAGCAAAAATGAAGTAAATATACTCGCAGCTTCAAAAAAAATTGTTCCATCACTTTCTGCTACTACATGGGATATCAATAGTTTTAAAGGCGACAATCTGATTTATCACTACGATTTTCTTGATGATAGCGACGGAAAAAGCAGTGCAAAAATGTTGGCCGATATCTGCCATGATATTGATCCCACGCGTCCTGTTAGTTCAGGTATCCATTTAAGTATCAGATTGAACCAGGAGTTATTGGATATTTTTGATGTGGCAGGTTTTAATTACTGGCATGAGCAGATTGAAGATCTTCATGTGCAATATCCAGATAAACCATTACTTGTAACTGAAGCCTCTGCAGTACTCAGCACCCGGGGAGAATACTTCTTTCCAGTAGAACGCATTTACTGTGGTTTTGAGGATGAATCCATGCAGGTATCCTCCTATGATCTTACTAATACTTGTTTTGGTACTTTACCGGATATCGAATTTAAGCTTCAGGATGATAATCCCTGGCTGGCAGGACAGTTTGTCTGGTCTGGCTTTGATTATCATGGTGAACCTGATCCCTATGAAAATAGCTGGCCGGCTCATTCAAGTTACTTTGGCATTGTGGATATGTGTGGATTTTACAAGGACAGGTTTTATCTCTATCAAAGTCAATGGAGCAAGGATCCCATGATTCATTTGTTACCACACTGGAACTGGGAAGGAAGGGAAGGTGAAAAAACTCCGGTTTTTGTCTATTCGAATTGCACTACAGTTGAGTTAATTGTAAATGGGGAATCAAAAGGTAAAAAGCAAAAAAAGGAAGGTGAGTATCGTTTCAAATGGAATGATATCATTTACCAGCCGGGTAAGATAAAAGTCTTAGGTTATGATGAAAATGGTAAAGAGTTATGTGAGAAAGAAATACTGACAGCGGGTTCTGCTGCAAAAATCTCACTGGAAATGGATAGAAATATTATCCATGCTGATGGTGAAGATCTATCATTTGTCAGTGTAGAAATTACAGATCAGGATGGCAATTTATGTCCAGATGCTGACAACCTGGTAACATTTGATATTGAAGGTGAAGGAAAGTTAGCAGCGGTTGGCAATGGAAATCCTACCAGCTTGGAAAGTTATATAGAACCACGGCGAAAAGCATTTCATGGCTTGTGTTTATTGATAGTGAAATCAACATATAACGCGGGAGAAATTCATGTAACAGCCAGTTCCTCTGGATTAGAGGCTGCTTCTGTCGTCATCATTACCAAATAAAATATTAAATACAGTAATATAAATCTACAACTATGAAACGAGCATGTATAAAGCTAAATACAAACACTGATGAACAAAACGCGAGTTCCATCCGACCTTTAAAAATCAATTTTGTTCGGATGAAATCTTCAATAAAACAAATTCTATCAATTTCGATTGCAATATTCCTATTTAGCTGCTCGGGGTCTGAGATGGAACTGACCGATGATTTTGGAGCATACTATTCAAAAGTAATTACAGGAGAAGATTGGGAAACTTATGACCGTACAGGAGATTATGCCGATATCATTGTTGACTATGGAAAACAAAATGGGAAATTTATTTTTTGGCGAGGATCAAGTTACTTGCCATACTGGGAACCTGTTAATGGTGAAAAGGTTTTTGTTGATGAGATTATTGAAAGATCTGGTGATGGTACAGAAACAATGCCTGATAAAACCAACACGTATTCCAGGGTAAGCCTGATAGAAAATACACCAGAAAAAGTTGTAGTTCACTGGAGGTATCTGCCCGAATTCTCTGGCACAAATCCTCATCTTGGTGTTTTGGCAGTAAATTTTGTTGATGAATATTTTTATATATATCCTGACGGAAAAGTTGAAAGAACTATTAGAAAAGGAACTCAAAAGATTGATGAATGGACAGATCCATTAAATATTATAAAGCAAAATTTTACACTTTCCTCTGTTGGCATTAAAGATATTTCATTAGAGGAAGCAAAAAAATCAGTTGAACCTGAAGCTATGGAAGGTAATCCAATAGTGGCAGGCAAAGTTGCTGAGCCAGTGGCCTGGTTTAAATTAGATGAAGGTACTGGAGATGAAACCACAGAGAGCATAGGATCTTCAAAAATTGAAATACTCGGCGATAAAAGCCTGTGGAAAAAAGGAATTTCTGGAACAGCATTACAATTTGATGGATATAAAACAGCCATTAAACTTGAAGGAGACAAATCACCAAAGCTTACCAATGCGATCACTCTGGAAGGATGGGTGGCAATAGGTGCCTATCCATGGAGCTGGTGTCCGATTATTCAGCAAGCTGACGATATCCCGGAAGAAGTAAGATTATTTAGAGGCGACCTGGATATTACTGATATAGAGAAAAGAGAAGGAGATCTATCTGTGGCATTGGTGGGAGGTGATCCGGAAAACCAGGAAGGAGACGTTGATGTGGAAATTGAAATGGATTTCGATGAAATGGAATTTGAAGTAAAATACCAGAAAGAAGATGATAAAGGATATTTTCTTGGAATAAATGGTCATGGATATCCTGGATTTAAAATCAGGGTTGGTGGTGTTTGGGAAGAATTAACTTCTGATTTTCAACTGGAAAGAAAACTGTGGTATCATTTGGCAGCAACGTACGATCAATCAACAGGGCAGATGATCATTTTTGTGAACGGTAAGGAAGTTAGCAGGAAAAGTGTTGCAAAAGCTGAAATTGAAATGTCATTAAAGGATATCCAAATTGGAAAAGGGAAAGAACGCCGTCCTACTGATCCTGTCAGAGAAAATACCTTTCCAGGCGATTATTCACTTGATGGATTGATAGATGAAGTCAAAATATATGATGTTGCACTTTCTCAAAATCAAATTAGTGAATTGTATGATCAGTATAACCCAGAAACCAAAGTAGATATAGATAAACGCATCCTTCCCAGGGGGGAAGACAAGAAACAATTCGGAGCTTATTATACAAATCTGAAATATTATGATATCTGGGATAACCTCTGGAGATTCAGCGAACATCCGGATGTGGTAGTTGAGTTTGACAGCAATCCATGTAAGTTTATTTTCTGGCGAGGGGTGAGTTATATTCCAATGATGGTGAATGAAAATGGATTCTGGTATAGCAATGAATTTAACGAAACCTGGAGCACTTCCGGGGGCGAAGGTTGCCAGGAACCAATGTCGGATAAAGAATGTTTTTACAACCATGCGAGAATCATTGAAAATACTCCGGCAAGGGTAGTGGTACACTATAGATTTCCATTGGCCGATGTTAATAAATTTAGGGCAAATTATGTTGAAGAAACAGGATGGTATGATGTAGCCGACTGGTATTATTATATATACCCCGATGGAGTAGCCGTTAAAAACGAACATCTCTGGACAAGCGGTGAAAGAATACATGAGTGGCAGGAATCTATGGCCATTATCGGACCTGATCAACATCCGCATGACCTGATTGAAAGAAAAGCAACTTTCACGATGCTTAGAATTGACGGAGCATACAAGGAATATGATTGGAATCCTTTACCTCCGGATGGACTCGAGTATCCTGAGAATGCAAATATTCAACATATCAATTTCAAAGGCGAATATGATCCCGTAACTATTGGAGAAGGATTTGAATGGACAAATGTTTATGGTGGAGAAATAACGGAGTATGCAATATTTCCAAACTGGAACCACTGGCCAGTGGCACAGATGCCATCCGATGGAAGGTATGCCAGTTACTCAGACAGAACAAGCCATAGTTCTCTTTCGCACCTCTACCCGCCTAACTTTAAAGAACAATTTGGTAACAGGCCTTTTGCTGAGAAATTATTTATGGAAGGCATGTTAAATAAAGAACCTCTTGATCTGATTCCCCTTGCAAAATCCTGGCTACAGGCACCACTACTATCAGGGGTTAAAGGTTGTACCGGGGCTTACGAAAAATCTCAAAGAGCGTATATTTTTGAAGCCGAGTCTGCTGAAATTTCTATGGAAATATTATGTAACGAGGACAAGCCATTGGTGAATGCATGCTTTGTATTTAAACATTGGGGTAAAAAGGAAATAGCTAAAATAAAGGTTGATGGTAATGAAGGAAAAGTAAAGCAGGGCCTTGTACGGGATACGGATGGGAGCTATACCCTGGTTGTTTGGCTTGAGATGGAATCAATTACACCAATTCATATAGCATTAATATAAGATCTCTGAATGAGTAGGTAGTTTGGTGAATAGGTAGTTAATAATAAGTAGTAAATAGGGCCAGTTTAAAAACTGCGTGTCCTGATTCTGATAAATTTGAATTTATTTCTATGAAAAAAAATCTATTTCTCACACTCATTTTTTCCATTGCCATTTCATCTTGTACAACAAAGAATTACAGGAAAATATTAAAAGAAGATTATTCAAGTAAGATGACAGCTGCATGGATAGGCCAGATGATCGGTGTAGGCTGGTCGGCACCAACAGAATTCAGGTTTATTGGTGAAATTATTCCAGATAAGGAAATTCCTGAATTTGATGGCAATGATGTAAATGCATTTGATCAGGATGATATCTATGTTGAAATGACATTCCTGAAGACCTTGGAAGACTACGGGATTGATTGCTCTATCCGGCAGGCTGGAATTGATTTTGCAAATTCAGAGTATATGCTTTGGGGTGCAAATAATATAGCACGGGAGAATTTGAGATTCGGAATTGCACCGCCGGAATCTTCGCATCCTGAATATCATAAAGGTGGAGACTGGATAGACTATCAAATTGAAGCTGATTTTTCTGGAATTATATGCCCCGGAATGCCAAATGAAGTAATTGCTTTAGGAGAGAAGTTTGGCAGGTTAATGAATTATGGTGATGGATTTTACGCTGGACAGTTTATTGGAGGAATGTATGCGGCCGCTTATTTTGAAACAGATATTAATAAAATTGTAGAAGCGGGATTATCATGTATTCCTGAACAAAGTCAATATGCAGAATGCATAAGAGATGTAATGGAATGGCATAAAGAAGAGCCTGTTAATTGGGAGAAAACTTGGCAGCTCATCGAGAACAAATACCGTAACAATCCTGATTATCAAAAATATAAAGAGGTAAATGATCATTATTGGGTTGATATGGACGCTAAGCTTAACGCCGCCTACATTGTAATGGGATTACTTTATGGGAATGGTGATCCCGATAAAACCATATTAATATCCATGAAGTGCGGAAGAGATTCAGATTGTAATCCATCAAATGCAGCCGGAGTTTTATTTACCTCAATAGGTTTAAATGGGCTAGATAAGAAATACTATGAAAAACTCAGTTATGATACAAAGTTCGCTTTTACATCATATAATTTTACCGAACTGATTGAAGTGTGCACCCGTCTGGCTGAACAGTTTATTCTCAAGTCCGGGGGGAAAATCGAAAAAGAGAGTGACGGTAAAACTTATTATTACATCCCTGAAAAGCCAATTGTCACTTCTGTCTTTGAGCAAAGCTGGGCACCCGGACCTTTTGATGCAAACAATCGATTCACAGAAGAAGAATTGGCCCACATAGATTATTTTTCAACAAAGCAATATGACAAATATTTAAACGAATGGATGCCTGAAACATGGAAAGTTTACTATTCGGCCAGGAACGATAAAGATATAGCAACCACATGGAAAGGAAAAGAAGGAGTAGTGGTAACTTACATGTTGAATGAAAAAAGGGGAGCAATGGTTTCCTTTGATAACTTTCTTGAGAATGAAGGGAAGAATTTCTTTCTTGAATTTTCAGTGAGCCATGAGGATGGAGGTAGTTGGGATCTCTCTGTCAATATAAACGAGGATGAATGGTTAAAGGAAAACATAAATAGTGAAAGTTGCTTTAATGGCTGGAAAGATTATAAAATTGATATTAGTGAATTTGCGGGAACAGATATTGTTGTTGAATTAAAACATGAATTCAGTGGTAACGAAAATTCTGCAGCCTACTGGCATGACGTAAAAATAATTAATTAAGGGACTGTTCTGTTATCTGTGAAAATGGATTCTACCTAAATTAAATCGTTCAAGGATGCTTTTTTTAATTTTTAGAAGTTGAGAAAAGTGCCGCTCAGTTAGTGTTTACACAGTCTATTCTAAACTGCCTTAAAATCCTACTCTGATCTACTTATTCTTCATACGCTCAATGTACTGATCGATATTATCTATCAGTTTTAGAAAAAACCGCTTTCTGACCTTTTCACCTACCACACTTATCAATGTTGCATTCTTGATTATATTATCTAGTATCGTGTGCGTATGCTTGCAAAACAGAGGATCTGCGGTGGTTAATATATCAACCACATTATGTCCAAGCAAAACCATTCGGGTATCACCCATTTTTATCAACACCGTAGTATCCATAATGGTTACCTCATTATAGTACAGTTGGAAATTTTTATCATCACCGATAGCATTTTCCTTTCCGTAAAGATATTTATATCCTCTGTCGGCTTGTTTTTGAATGTGCAGGATCACTTCTTTCAATTCCTCGTATAGTTGCATAGCTACATCCTTGGAATTGAATTTCCCGCAATCATAGATGAACTCAATTTGGCGGAGGGTAACATTGATGTTTTCGTCACTCCATATTTCAATACTTGGTATAGATACATAGCTTTCCCAAACTTGTTTTGCATAACCCAGTAATTCCTTTGAGAAATTGTTGATATTAAATGAGGTATTTTCAAATTGAGGGAAGTGATGGATATTCGACATCCAGAAAAACAATTTAAATGCAGCAAGCCCTTCAAACTTAAACAGATGAAAAGGCAGGATGTCATTTTCGGCAAAGATCATTTCTTTTACTTCAAATTGCTTAATGGTTTCCAGGTTTTCAAGAATCGACTTGAAATAAGATTCGAAAGTAAATGTATCTTGATTAATGGCCCGGTAATTGAACATAATATGACTGGCAGAATTTTCAAAGAGGGAGTCCAGGGAAACATTATATTTATTGCAGAGGACCACGCATTCTGCAAGTGTCAGGTGTGTGTCTCCTCGTATCCTTCTATAAGCACTGTCATTACTTATATTCAGATCATCTGCGATTACTTCAGCGAGTGATATATTACCCGGAATCTTTCTTTTCACTTCATCAAGAAATCTTTTCTGGGCTTGGTCAAAAAGTTTCATAAAAACTACCTAATGGCTAATTGAAAGTAAGAAAATTGCAAATAAATTCAAAATCAAAGTGTTATTGCAATCTCTGTAGGTCATGTGAGATTATATATTTGTGATAAACAATAATTAACCAGTCGAATTTTTGTAAAAATCAATAATCACAGGCTTTTGGGTTATTCTCAGATGTAAAATATGCATTCCTGTCTTAAGAACTACCGTCTATTTTATTAGATCCTGCCAAAAAAGAACATATACGTGCAAAATCCAATATCTCATATTCGGGAGCAAGCCGTAAGTCTAAATAAGTAAATCAACAACCTGTGTATTATAATGAGAAAAAAACTATATACCCGGAGAGAGACCATTGGAATATTTGTTTCGATGGCGATAGCTTCTTCCTGCATGCCGATAAAGGTAGTTTTTAATGCTGGGAAAGAGCCTGAAGAAAACTATGATTCTACACTGAGGGCGTTCTCAGAGGTAATTATTCCGGAAGCCCGGTGTGATGCACCTGGACTTTCAGACGTTTTTTATGATAAATATTATCCATTTCTCCAATACATAAAAATTCTGGCAGAAGATCTGGATAAGGCATCCAGGAGAAAATATCAAACTAACAGTTTTTCAGATCTATCCATATCCAACAGGACAGAAATTGTCGAGCGTAAATTGATTGATAAGGGAATATCCAGGGCTATTTATCTGGCTGCCATTTACCTGATACAAATGTCTTATTTTACCGGGATCTATAATCCGGATAGGGGATGCGATCTGATCGATTTTATTTGTGAAGATCAGGAAACTGATTCATACCAGGATATCTCCTATTTTGAAGGCGATCCTGCAACCAATGATGGTAATCCCTCTTAATGTTATAGTTATGGAAACAAATTATTTTGACGTTACTGTGGTTGGATCAGGATTTGGTGCCGGTCCACCGGCTTTAAGGTTACAGCGTGCTGGTTTATCCACTGTAGTACTTGAAAAAGGGCCAAACATTGACCCAAATAAAGACCTTAAAATAACCCAGGATCCAAAATACCTCCTCAAGTATTTGAAATCACTAAAATCAGGTTCACTTACAATGAATTATGTAGAAGGATTAGGTGGGGGATCTGTTTTTTTTGAAAAAGTGGTGTTAAGGGCTCCTGAATTTGTCTTTAATCAAAAAGATAAATATTTTGTTTTGGAGAAATGCAATGAAAACGATTGGAACGCTGCAAAATACAATTCAATATTACGCCTGGGGATCGCCTAGCGCCATTCCAGACCTTCTCGAAGCGGAAAATCCATCCGGCAAACCGATGGCTGAACTTTGGATGGGAGCCCACCCTAAAGCGCCATCCCTTGTGAACTGTGAT
>CAYMFU010000317.1:0-11903 GCA_964389805.1 uncultured Roseivirgaceae bacterium
AGCAGGCAGTAGTGGTCCGGCTCCGATCTTCCCTAATGAACAATATAGTTTTCAGTTTGAAGCAAATCCCGGGGACAAACTTTCATTGGCCACGATGCTTGTTCAGTCGAATGATTTATTTGCAGGTGTAGAAATAGATCTGTTCCAAAACGGCAATCCCATATCAGGAGAAATCAGCAATCAACTAAGATTGCTGGATGCCATGTCAGAGATAAACGAATTCCCTGGTGCTGGTAATAACCAGGCACCCCGGCAAACCGGACCGGATATGGGAGAGACAGAAAATGGAACAGTTAACGAAGTTAAGGATAACTTCAGCTATCCAATGTTATCTCAAATGTTAAACGTGAGTATCTCCTATATGAATTAGAGTTTAAATAAATCCTCAGAAATTTCAAATAAAAGGCCGTTCATTAATTTCTAATGCGGCCTATTTTTTTTGCTTATGCAAAATGAAAGTGATGTCAAATTTTACTCACTAAGCAATCTCAGGATCCTTTGTCTCTTCTGCCGGAAGGCTTTTATATTAATGTCATAATAATCAAACCTGTACACTACCTGTCTGGCCATTTCAGCTGCTTCTTCAGGATTTTTCTCCCCCAGCATGCTCAATAACTCGTAGTCTACAATACCATCCCGCATAGCCTCAAGCCGGATGCTGCTTAAAATTTTACGATCACCAGGATAGCAGATCCAGGCATCTCCTCCAGGAAGAATTGTGCCAGATTCCAATTGTATCGCAGTACTTTCATCAAAAGGATTTCCCCCTCTCCAGAAATTAAACCCCCAATGCAGATAACCTGGTATATTGAACCGGTAATTGATCCAGTGAAGGATCCTTGTCTTGATCAGTGGTAACTCAATAAACCGGTTTGCATACTCTCCTTTGGGATTCAGGCAGGTATAAAACCAGATCTCATCTCCTTGTTCTGCCCTTTCCTTATAAAAATCATAATCGATATGCATGTAATCCAGCTGAGGCACCCAGATGTCAACAGTCTTATTAACATCCTTAGAGTGGCAGGCTTCGACAATTTTAATCTCAGGCGCCAATTGATCAATAAAATCAGCAACCTCAATATATGTATCTACATTAGCAGGTGTTGGTTCATCCATCAAATGCTGCATATAAATACCTTCCCATCCTTTTTCTTTCAGGTGCTTTGACAAAGCGGGGATAAAAGCAGAATAAAAAGCTCGTGCCGTGTCATTTTTAATAGAGAACTTTTTGAAATAGGTAGTGTCTTGCTCTATTACAGGGGCAAAAACTACAAAATCGCTGACCCATCCACCAGCCCTGGTCCCTATATGCCCTCCTTCAATTCGACCAACAACTCCTTCCTCAATAAATATATCAACTGTCTTGTCAAAGTTTGTAAAATCTATTGTATAATTTCCATTTTCATCAAACCCAAATTCAGATAATCTTAAAGGTGAGATTATAGACACATTTTGCCTGTATTCAGCCATTTTAGACGCCAACATCCGCACAAAGGACCAGTAATCTTCTGAATAGGGTTCTACATCTACCCCTCCCATAACATGTTTAATATTGCTCGGACTGGTATTATACCAATTCGTTACCCACAATCTTGTTTTTTCCACGGTCACTGGGTAAACCTTGACCTGGATAGGTCGGTTGATTTCAAAATGCTGACCATCCATTTCACCAGTCAACCTTACCTTGCCCTCATACATTCCGGGTTTTGAATCAACAGGGATTTCTATTGTTACCCAGATGGGCTGAGTTTCATTGGCCATCAGGTCAATACTTTCATTTTCAAGAATTGGATCAGGGTATAATCCTGATATCGGATTGAGCTTGTCGCGGGAATGGTTCGGCGTATTTCGGCCGACACTGACATAACCTACATATCCTATCTTTACATCAGATAGCGAATTGCTTTCAAAAGAAAGATCAACAACCTCTAATTTAAGATCCGAAACAAACTCCTCCAGACTTCTTACTACCCATTGAAAACTTGCGTGTTCTCCCCTGGCCACATGGACAACAGGCTCGATTTCCCTGAAAAAAGCAGTCTCCTTAAAGATCTTCTCAAGTGGCTCAACAGATTTAAAAACCAATTCCTGCTGTAATTCTTCCTCTGTGAAATTGTCTCCGCAAGAGGTCAGTAGAACTAATGAAAAAACTAGTAGTACTGTACTTGAAAATACCTTAAAGAAAAATACTTCTGGCTTTACGGTGAAGGCTTTCATGATAAAGTTATTTTGATTAAAAAGTAATTCAAGATAATATAATATTCATACCTGTCCAAGGCAATTGAAGAAATGGTACCCCTGAATAACATCCAAAAAGATAATTCTAACTATACCCTTAACATCTTTTCCAAGCCAGATCAGTTAAACGGCAGGCTATGAAGGCAATAGCAGGAGACATATTGATATATGAGAAGAATTTAATTCACCTGGATTAGGTCTATCTGGTCTTTTATACGTACATATCCCTCTAATTTAAGGTCTGCATTATCGCTGAAATCGGCACTGATGCGTAAATTGTTGGAACCTCGCACCATTTCGATGCCTTCAAGATCTAATTCAACTATATTCTTCATTCGACCCTTCTCATCATAAACCATTATCTTATTGTCGCCTCGATATGTAATTGAATAGTTAGGTTTTAATTCAACATCTATCCGGATCGTTTCATATCCATTATATATAACAGTGACCTGGTCAATTGAGCCACTTTTGCCGACAGCGCCAATCACCAGGTATGGATTCTGTGGATCTTCAACTTCGAATTCGATCGAAACATCATTAGGCTGGCCAGGCTGGACCATTTCATTGAGCAATTCAAATTTTTCCTTTTTATAATATTGTAATGCAAATGTTGTATCATCTGGCTTGCTCAAACTGAAATCATTGTTTACATTTTTCAGGTTTTCTACTTGTTCATTATTGAATACTCTTTTAAGTCTGGCTTCTTCCCAAACATTTATAGCTTGGGCAATCTGTTCAAATTCATTGTTCTTAGCCAGGCTAATAAGCTTAGTATAAAGCGCATATCCAGCATCATACCCAGCAGAACGGGCCAGCATATATTCAAATTCCTGAAGAGTAGTAGTGGAATTCAAGAGAAACCAACCCAGCATGTTAGGCGTATAATTTCTTTTGAGCAATGCCTGATTCTGGTATCGGTAATGGCCCTGGCTTTTAGTGAATCCCCCGTACCAGGGTTCACCCCAGTTCAAATAAGAGTTAACGTGCCAATAATAGTGGTTTGAACGTGAGGATCCATTCCGTAATTCATGGTCTACCTCCTTAACCAATCTATCACTAAAATAATCCATTCCAAAATCTCCTTCACCTGTTCCCCATCCCCCTTCGTGGCCATCAAAATCCATTTGGGCAACACCAGTATAATTGAAAAAGTCTGCCAGTCTATCGATCATCTCTTTTTGTAATTCAAAATTCGGGAAAAGGGTCTTATAACCATGATCTGCTAATCTGGCTATTTCATCTCCAGCTGAATATGTGCTTATTACAGTACTATATGCCCCTCTTTTACATTTTAACAATTTATACGGCGGTTCTTCTGTTACCTGTCCAAACTGTATGATCTCATCCCCAATTCGAATGGCCTGACAGGTATTTTTAACATTATATCCTGATGGATCTTCAATATAAATTTCTACCGCATCTATGCTGAGATCCTGAGTGATTTTAGTTTTACTAAAGACCATTAGATCTTTATGCGGTATGGGAGTCACATATGGATCATTGGTTGTAATAAAATTTGTCAAAGTATGAACGCCAAGCCGTATTCCCCTTTCATTGGCTTTTTCAACACATTTCTTCATGCCATCCCAGCCACTGGGGAATTGGGCTTCAATCAATTCAAAATGCCCCCAGTTTTTAAAAGGATGCTCATGATATAATGTGTTATATCCCAGTTTTTCACAATAATCCAGGCAAGCATCAATACTCTCCTCCGAAAAAGTGGTTATCAGATATGGTTTATTGGCCTCCCTGCTCCTTTTTACCCATTCACCGTTAATGGTTGAATGCGGAAGTCCTTCCTGTAATTCAATCTTTTCTAATATATCCAGTACCCTGGCTTCGGTTATGCCGAATAAAGCTATTGCACTCCCCATTATTCTCCCTTCCGGATTAGCCGGAATGTAAGCATTGGGAATCCGGTCATTCCAGATATCATAAACACGATCTTTATCCCGGTTAACACAGTAGCCCTGCAAGTTGGAGCCATAGGTTTCCCTTGTAGCAGCTGTACCCCTGGCCTCATCACTGCCGTCAGCATTCAGGATCTTTCCACCAGTTGTCTTTACATTCAGGCTTTGGTAACCTAATGCATATTCTGAATTCCGTACTACTCCCACGTATTCACCTATGGTTTCACTGATCGTTGTGGCAAAAGGCCCCCATAATAAAACATCTATCTTGTCTGCATTTTTCACATCCATGACCTTAAAAGTCAAATATTCATCTTTTACAGACCCTTCTACTGATACCGTGATGTTTTCATCGAAAGAAACCTCAGCGATAGCATCCTTCCATATGATTTTTAGTGGCTGTAATTCTTTTCCTTCAACTTTTATACGAATTAGGTAACTATCTGCACCTGGTGGCAAATATTCCCGATCCCCATAAAAACTAACAATTTCTCCTTGTGGACCAATACTAACCTTAAGGCCTGATGTCTCAAATACTCTTTCTGCATTCGATGAAATGGAGGATATCCAAAAAATAATAAATATAACTGTCTTCATTTTCTATTTTATTTTGGTCAAAAGAATGGATGTTATAAAGTCATTAAACTAATCTCAGACTGTTTACTTTAACAAATTCATTTAAGATTTTAATCCAGTTTCTCTGATAAATACCAAATCTAATCATAAACCTAATGATTACTAAAAATTAGGTATAAATGCCAAGATACGGTTATACGTGAATTTGAATAAGACTTTATTAAATGAAATTATTTTTAAAAATTTAATCCAAATCTAAAGTCATGTAATTTGATTTTCCCATTCCTTATTACCATCCTCCAGTTGATCAATACTTTGTCTTTTTCCAAAGGTTCATTGAATTTTAATTGCGAAAATCTCTTTTATACCAATTTTTTAAAAACTCTGTTTAATAAATTAAATTATCCTATTATATTTAATAAGCTGAACCATTTATTATTTTACTTTTTAAACCATGTTAACCAAAACAGATAAATCCAGAATTGAGGATGAAATTAAAACCGTTGTTGAAAATTTCATGAATCCTCACACTCTTAATTATGAAACCCATATTGGATTAAGAGCAAATGTTGACGGTTATGTAATGGCCGGTGATGGTCAAATTGCATTTTCGGATTATCAAAGCTATAAAGACGCTATGAGGGTTAACTTTGAAACTTTTAAATGTTTCGCCGAATTGCAGATAACCAAATGCTTTGTTTATGTTTTATCAGAAGATGCTGCATCATGTACAGTAGAATTTAAAGGAAAATTGCAAACCCTTGACGATCAGGAAATGCCTCATAATGGTTGCTGGACATTTGTTTTTAAAAAATTTGAAAACGAATGGAAGGTAGTCCAGGAAAATGGGACCCATACTCATTGAAACTACTCATTTTTAATTCAAGTTACTTTTTAACTAAAAAGAGAATAAATACAAGCACCAGGAGTGGTTCTAAGATTTACAGGTTTTGAAGGAATGCCAGGTGAATGTTGAACATATAATATTTGTGCTATGAAAAAATTATGCTTATCCCTGATTTTCCTATCTACTATAACATTATTATATGCCCAGGAGAAGGCTGTTACTGAAACAGGGAAAGAGGTTGTTCTTTACGCAGATGGAACTTGGAATTACCTGGATTCAGAATCAGAAGAGAAGGAAATTCCTGTAAATAAGAAGAATTATAAAAAATCCAAAAATGCATCTTTCCTATTGAAAAGTTCGAAAATCAACTTGGGATTCTGGCTGGATCCTAAAAAGTGGTCATTCAAAAAGGCGGCAAACAATGGGGATGCAGAATATGAACTGCAATTAAAGGATGGTGATCTATATGGTATGATCATTACCGAAAAGGTAGAGGTCCCTTTGGAAACTTTAAAAGATATTGCAGTTGAAAATGGAAGGGCAGTGGCGCCTGACCTGAAAATTATTAAGGAAGAATACAGGACAGTAAATGGTGCCAAAGTGTTGTTGATACAAATGGATGGTACAACTCAGGGAATTAGGTTCTCCTATTATGGCTATTATTTCTCGAATTCTAATGGGACAATTCAATTTGTTACCTATACTTCACAGAATTTATTAGACAATTACGTAAACGATTGTGAAGAACTCCTCAATGGAATTGTTGTAATTTAATTCTGGTTATTCTTCCCTATTATCCAACAGATTGAAATAAGGAGTTTTTCATTTATCTTATTTCAATATGGCATAAGCTCCATATTTGCCATGAAGTGTAACAGAAAATAGTATTTTTTGGGCTTGATTATTTTGAAATAGATTCGGTATACTATTTTTATCTAACCCGATCACCAAAGATGCACCAGATACATTTTTTAATTCTGCAATAGACCGCATGGAACTTTTGATGGAAAAACACCTTATGAAGCATTAAGATGTATATTAAAATAATTAACTTTTGATCAACAAAATCTGAAGTATCACAAAGAAATAATAAGTAGTGCAAACTAAGTATTATTTTAATAATTCAAGACTTGAGTAATTAGATTGCTGAATATGCTACATTTGCTCACAATATTTATAATTAAACCTGAATAGTGTGCAAGTTACAGTTACAAGAAAAGATGTAATTTTTAATCCTGATCCCAGCAGGGTAATTGCCCGCTTTCATTATACCAGTGATGAAAGAAGCAAAAATATAATTCGAAAGGTCTTTGATATGCCAGAAAACCAGGCGAAAATAGCGTTAAACCAGGTTCTTCGAGGTTATTCAAAACGTCATAGAAGTGTTTCGACAATATTTGAAAATCATTTTAATAAATTGTCTCATTTATTAGATGAGTTGAATATTAATCCTGATGATATTGGGGAGTCTATGAAAGTGTTAATTGGCTCATATTTCACTAAAGAATATTCTATTGAATCTGCAGCTTTTTTTAATCCTTCTATCGTAGAAGATCCTTATCAAAGCGATCTTCAAACAGGAGAAAAGAGGGTTATCTTAAGTTTCAGAGCCACAGGAGAGGGACATATTTCTTCAATTGTATTTCGAAGCGGAATTCTTGATGAGCATAATAACTTGCGTATTGAACCTGTGGGAAAAATGTTGAATGAGGCGGAAATTATCAAAAGGTATATTTATAATAAAGAGTCATTTATTAAGGACCTATACGAGTTACAGGTCAATAGTAATGAAGTTACTTCAAAAGTATTTTCTAAACTTGGTGATAATTTTACTTATGGCGAATTGGAAAGGAGCGTAAAAGAAACCAAAAAGGAACTTCAGATGTCAGCCTCAAAAGAGATCCCGTTTAATCAAATTATGTGGTTGGCATCTTCTCATTATGAAATTGAATTTTCAATGGATACTGCCATTTCAGAAAGAGTTATTTTTCCCGTTTCTGAAAACGAAAGAAATGGAATTGAAGATGCACGATTTGTTAAATTTGTAGATGATGACGGCGAAGTAACTTACTATGCGACTTATACTGCCTATGATGGTTTGACATTATTGCCAAAATTAATTGAAACTAAGGATTTTTACCACTTTATAATAAAACCCATTAACGGTGAAGTGGGCAGGAATAAAGGCATTGCTTTGTTCCCAAGGAAGATCAATGGGAAATATGCCATGCTATGCAGAATTGATGGAGTCAATAATTATATCTCTTTTTCAGATGAAGTAAATATTTGGCATGAGGCCAAGCTTATCCAGGAGCCGAAATATCCTTGGGAATTCATTCAAATTGGAAATTGCGGATCGCCCATTGAAACAAAAGAAGGATGGCTTGTTTTAACCCATGCAGTAGGGCAAATGAGAGAGTACGTTTTGGCAGCCAGTTTATTTGACCTTGATAATCCTGAGAAAGAACTGGGAAGATTAAAAACTCCATTGATGATGGCAAATGAACAGGAAAGAGAAGGATATGTGCCTAATGTAATATATACTTGTGGTGCCTTGGCCCATAATGGTATGTTAAGTATTCCTTACGCTATGTCAGACTATGCCTCTGCATTTGCATGCGTGGATTTGGAGGAACTTTTAAATGAATTGAAGAATTCGAATTAGTGGCTGTTTCCTTTTCCTTTCACTTCTACTTGCATTTCTCTAGTTTCATACAGTTAATATCTGCTTATATACCTTTAGATATCCCTCGACCATTTTTTGGGTAGTGAACTTCGATACTGACCACTCATAACAGAATCTTCGATTTATTTGTTTTACATCCTGCACAGCTTCCACAGCCTCATCTATGTTTCGTACAATGAAACCGGTCTTCCTATCAAGAATGATTTCAGGCATTGAGCCCCTGTTAAACGCAATAACAGGTGTGCCACAAAACATGGCTTCTACTACACTCAGGCCAAAAGGTTCTTCAAAGCTAATCGGATGCAAAAGCGCTGATGCTCCTCCTAATAATTTATTTCGTTCAACAGGGCCTGAATTACCTACATATATGATATCATCGTTATTAATAAGTGGCTTAACCTTATAATCAAAATATTGTTGATCCTGAACTAAGCCGGAAATGATAAGTTTTCTTTTTGATTTCTTAGCAATTTGGATGGATTCATAAACTCCCTTTTCCGGATGAATTCTGCCGAAAAAGAGCAGATAATCTTCTGAACTCGACTTGAATGTAAATTCATTAGTATTAACACCATTGTAAACAGTTGCTATGTAATTGAGTTCGGGGCTGCGATCGGAATTACTTATAGAAACGTAATAACCCGTGCTGTTATATTTTTTATATACCGGAAGAATTTTTGGAGAAGAAAAACCATGGATAGTAGTTACCAGGGGTGTTTTGATCAAACGAGAATAATTTAGAGGTAGAAAATCATAATTGTTGTGGATTAGATCGAATCGATCTGCCTGCTCCATCATATGGCTAATATGTAGGCTTTCCCATACTTTTGGATCAAGTTTTGAATATTCAGCATAAGGCTTTTCACAAATGTATTCTAGTTTACCTTTGGTGATTGAATCGCCTGTGGCAAATAAGGTCACATCTATTCCTTTTTCAATAAGACCTTCAGCAATATTAGAAGCTATCTGTTCCCACGGGCCGTATTTTCTTGGGGGAGTCCTCCAGGCGATAGGAGCTAATATAGCGACCTTCATTCTAAAAAGGTTTTCGTGAATTTTTTAAACAATGATCAACGAGATCATCTAATCTCGCTGTTCCTACACACATTACCTTATCTGCTCCTCCCCAATATATTTTAACACTTCCGTCATCTTCTTGTATTGCCCCACAAGTAAATACCACATTGTGAACATAGCCGGTTACCTCATATTTTTCTTCCGGCTGCAAAATCCATTCATCACCCACCGCTATTATTTTCGAGGGGTCTTTAAGATCGTGTAATGCCACTCCTAATCTATAAACACTTCCGTCCATTGTCGGAAACACGCCATGATAGATGTTTAGCCAGCCACTGGATGTTTTAATAGGGGGTGCTCCGGGACCTATCTTCATCTCATCCCAATGGTATTGCAATGGCTTCATAATAAGTTTCGATTCTCCCCAATACTTTAGATCAGGAGAATATGATATCCAGATGGACCAAGGCGATATTTCAGAATGAGGGCGGTCAAGTCTTGCATACAAACCTTGAAATTTTTCA
Organism: uncultured Roseivirgaceae bacterium; assembly: GCA_964389805.1. Taxonomy (GTDB): domain Bacteria; phylum Bacteroidota; class Bacteroidia; order Cytophagales; family Cyclobacteriaceae; genus JAGTVG01. The sequence goes on from CAYMFU010000317.1 coordinate 9,802, forward strand.
GGGAAGATTACAACATTCCGGTAGTCGGATTCTGTAATAAGTGAAAATCTTTCAATGGTTTCGAAGTCTTTTGTTTTTGCCAGTCCAATACGTACACCATGTCTGGAATAAGCACTATATGTAATGAGGTATTCACCGTCCATGAAAATAATTCTGGGATCTTCTACTCCAAAGGCTTCATATTCTTTAAAGATCCCATCTGTCGCTGGAATCATAAATGGTTTGTCATCCACTATAAAATTGAATCCATCTCCACTCTCAGCCTTACCAAGTATACTTCTTCCATTCATTTTATGTGAACGAAATATCATTATATACTTCCCTTTGTGCTTTACTACAGCAGCGTTATGGACCGTAGCAACTGGATATGGCACATCATCCTTTGTTAGGATAGGATTATTTTTATATCTGTTGATCAACATTGCTTTTTTTATTTGCAACAACTGTTATAGTAACAATTTCGGCCTTTTTCTATCAGCTTTTTCTTCCAATGTTAAATCTTTTTTCTGCATTATGTCTCATGAAATTCTTCATATGCTTGTAGTACAGTTAAATATGAAATTAGATAGGCCAGGGAACTTTCGGCACCTTGATTACGATTTACACCATAACTTTCAAACCCATCACAACATCCCTTGGTCTCAAAATCATATAGGCTCATTCGCAGATCATTCTCACCCAAGAACCATAAAAATGCAGTATATAGTTTACTTAGGTATTTTTTATTTTTCGTTACATGAAAAGCTTGATGATACATTAAAACCATGGCCATAGCATCAATAGGTTGCTGGGCAAAAACAGAACGGTCCCCACCCTTTTTATACCATTTCTCATTTCCAATAATCGACAAATAATTATCCTTAAGCGTATGTTTGGTTAGAAAGTCCATCGACTTGATCGCTATTTTGGTTATTTTTTCATCGTTGAGTATTTCTGCTGCATGTAAAAGAGAAAGTGGCAGGATTCCATTATCATAAGCAAGTAAGGATTCAAACCATTTCCAATCAGGTGCTTCGTTTTCATGATAGTGATTAATTAAGTTTTGCGCAAGGTTTCGCAATCTTTCGGTCATTGAATCATCTGATGGATTACTTTTCACGTAATAGCTTATTCCAATCATGGAATTGGCAATACTCCTGATGGACACTAGTTTTTCAAAATTAGGAGAAGCATTAAAAAAAATTGATTTTCCTGTTTGGTAATAGGCATCGTTAGGTGCATTCCCTAATAAATATCCTAATGCCCAAATAGTTCTTCCAAAGGAATCTTCTGAGCCAACCTCATCCAAGAAGCTTCTGTTAAAACTAAGGAAATTCCTAAAAGTTCCATCCACATTTTGCATATAATGAATATAACTCAAATAAATAGGTGATAATTCTAGAGCACTGATGTCCTTCTTTTGTCGGTATGCCATGAGCACCATAAGCAAAGCCCTTGCATTATCATCCAGACAATAGCCTTCTTTTAAATTAGGAATACCAAATTTTGCATGTTGAATGATGCCTGTATCGTCAGTTAGTCTCATAATATGAGCTAGAGAAAACTGTGGAAGAATCAGCAGATCCAGTTCAGTATCTTTCTTTACAATAACAGTTAGCTCTTTCTTAAGTATATTTTTAATAAGTTTAACATACTTCTGACCTATTTTCGGCCATGTAATTTTCCGGCCATAATCAAACGCTTTTCTTCGAAGTTCATTTAGCTCAGCAGGTTTATCCAAAAGTTCTCTTAATGTGGAAGAGAGACTATCTGAATCATTAAAATCGAATAACCTTCCTCTTCCTTCCGATAATAATTCTTCAGCATGCCAATAGGGTGTGGAAATAACAGCTGAGCCAACTCCAACAGCATACGAGAGTGTTCCGCTTGTAATTTGGGCTTCGTTCAAGTAAGGAGTAATATAAATATCCGCCGCACACAAGTATTTAAATAAGTATTGTTCGTCTACAAACTCATTAAGAAACACAACATTGTTTTCAAGATGGAGGGTTTTAACTAGCCGTATTAGAAATATCCGGTATTCTTCACCGGAATGCCGCAACACGTTGGGATGTGTTTTCCCCAATACGATATATATAACATCCGGGTGTTTTTTAACCACC
>CAYMFU010000318.1:0-12959 GCA_964389805.1 uncultured Roseivirgaceae bacterium
TGCCATGAATTACGTCCTGTTAAAATGCATGACCTTGATGGCGCACATTTAGCATTTGGTGTATAGCAATTCATAAATAAAATTCCTTCACGCGCCACGCGGTCAAAAGCCGGAGTCTTCACCCAATCGGTCCCATAGGCACCCATATGTGGAAAGGAAGCATCATCGGCTATGGCAAATAATATATTGGGTCGCTGCTTTCCCGGATCCGTAGGAGGATGGCAATAAGAAAATAGGTGAGCCAGGCAAAAAATAATGATAATACGCTTCATGATTTTCAAATTATAGACCATCCTAAAAAAGTATCGATATTGAATCTTAAAAGTATGTGTTGCATTTGAAATTCCCAAATTATAAATCTACCCAGTTCTATGTTTAAATAATATTTCTTTTAAATTTACACAGAATCTCTTTGTAAGATTTTTTTAATAAGAATTTCGGTCACTGATTTTTATGAAGAACGTATTCCGAACTTCTACTTTTCAAAAAGAACATTCATTTCAATTACTGAGATAGGAAAAATGAATAAAATTTTAGCAATATTACTAATAGCATTAGCGGGAGCGCTAGCTATTGTGTCATGTACTAAAGATGCTCAAGATCTAAGTGAAGATTTGATTCTTGAAGAAAACTGGCAGGTATTTTCATCAGCTGATGTTTCAGCTGACGGAAGTATTATTTCAGAACCTGATTTTATAACGGATAAGTGGTATAATACCACGGTTCCGAATACAGTGCTATCTGCAATGGTGCAGAATGGCGTCTATGAGGATATATATATGGGTGATAATTTTGATAAGATCCCTAAGGAACAGTTTGAAATACCCTGGTGGTATCGGACATCCTTTAACCTGAATACGAAAGAAAGCAAGGAAAATTATCAGCTGGTTTTTGAGGGTCTTAACTATAAAGCAAATATCTGGTTGAATGGAAAATTGATAGCGAGATCAGAAAATGTTGAAGGGTGTTTCAGAATATTTGATTTCCATGTTACAGATCATTTGCGATCAGGAGAAAATGTACTTGCTGTAGAGGTCATACCACCTGTCCAGGGTGATCTGACAATTGGATTTGTAGACTGGAATCCCTGGCCCCCTGATAACAACTTAGGCTTATGGAGGCCGGTAAAATTATTAAAGTCTGGCCCTGTATCCATGAAGTATGTATTCGTGAAGCCAGATTTGAATACAGAAACATTGGAAGATGCTTCGCTTACCATCTCAGCTGAATTAACAAATCATTCCAATTCCGATGTTGAATGTACGATTCGGGGCAGCATTGATGATCTCTTGTTTTCACTAGATATATCCCTAGAAAGTGGAGAAACAAGAAAAGTGATTTTTAGCCCGGAAGAGTTTCCTGAACTGAATATCGAAAATCCGCGAATCTGGTGGCCAAATCATCTAGGAGAGCCTGAAATGTATTCTATAGATATGAATGTGTCAATAGGTCAGGATATATCAGATCAGGCTATCGTAAATTTCGGGATCAGGGATATTAAGGATTATATCAATGAAAGCGGTCATCGAGGCTATAAGATCAATGGTAAAAAGGTACAGATTATGGGTGCTGGTTGGGTGGATGATGTTCTTTTGGCTGATCCGGATGAGAAAGTTGAAGCACAACTTAATTATGTGAAGGAAATGAACCTGAATACCATTCGTCTGGAAGGATTCTGGGGAAGAAATCAGAAAATTTATGAAATGGCGGATAAAAATGGGATCCTGGTAATGATTGGCTGGAGTTGTCATTGGGAATGGGAAGGATATTGTGGCCGGACAGAAGAGGAATTTTTGATGATCAATACACCGGAAGAGTTTACCGCCCATGCTAGAGCTTATATGGACCAGGTAAAATGGTTGCGTAACCATCCGAGTGTATTCTTATGGGTTTATGGCAGCGATAAGCTGTTGCGACCTGAACTGGAGACATTATTGAACAAATCCATATTGGAAGAAGATGGTACAAGGCCTATTCTGGGCAGCTGCAAGTACCAGGAAAGCGATGTTACAGGCCCTACAGCAGTTAAAATGTTAGGGCCATATCATTATGTTACCCCTAATTACTGGTATGTGGATACGGAAAATGGAGGAGCTTATGGCTTCAATACGGAAACTGGTCCGGGTTTACAACCTCCTGTACTAGAAAGCATCAAAAAAATGATCCCAGAGAAAGACCTTTGGCCAATGAATGAAATATGGGATTATCATACCGGTAGAAATGAGTTTGCATCATTTGAGTTATGGATAAATCCGTTTAAGGGTAGATATGGTGAATCAGCTAATGTCGAAGAATTTGCACTTAAAGCACAAATGTCAAACTATGAAGCTGTAAGGGCCATGTTCGAAGCTTTTGTTGTCAATAAGCACAATGCCACAGGTGTTATTCAGTGGATGTTGAATTCCGCCTTTCCTAATATGCTCTGGCAACTATACGACTGGTACTTGATGCCCACTGGCGCATATTTCGGTACTAAAACCGCCCTTAAGCCAGTAAATATAATATACAATTATGGAGATAAAGACATTTATATATCGAATTCCTATAATCACCCTGTAGAAGGCCTTTCTGCTGAGATTCGTGTATTTGACATCAATAGCAAGGAGCTTTTTTCAAAAACACTGAGCGTTGGCATCCAAGAGAACTCCTCTGAAAAAATATTTGATATGCCCAGGCTTCAGGGCCCGACTACTACCTACTTTTTAGATCTTCGGCTTAAGAACCAGGAAGGAAATAATATCGGAAGAAATTTTTATTGGCTATCGAACAAAGAAGACATACTGGATTGGGAAAATACTCAATGGCATGTGACTCCCAACAAGTCCTATGCCGATATGACGGGTATATACAAAATGCCCAAGGCTAAGGTTGAAGTAAAGTTTTCAAGTGCTGAGGTAGGTGACAGGGTGGAAGTGCCTGTGATTCTCAAGAATATATCAGATAAAATAGCTTTTTTTACTGAACTCACCTTGAAAAATAACAGCGGAGCTGCCATCCTTCCAGTTTATTGGGAAGATAATTATGTGACCTTATTGCCAGGTGAGGAAAGGAAGATCAAGGGCTATGTAAACCGGAAAGATTATAAAGACGACACCATCTCCTTAGCCTGTATTTTCTGGAACATGGAACAATAAAACAATTATAGATATATAAAATATTAAATGATGAATACTACAGATACACAAAGAAGTTATTTCAAAGTTTTTCTTGTCATATTGATTTTTTTTGTTATCTCTTTTTTGACAAATATACTGGGTACCTTGAATCCCAGCGCTTCAATCAGTTATTCCCTAAGTGAAACACTGGCAGGATTCCTCCCGTTTTCTTTCTTCATTGCCTATGGGGTCATGTCCATACCTTCCGGCTTCCTGGTTGAAAAATATAAGGAAAAGAAAATGTTGATCGTCGCATTTATTCTTGCGCTGCTGGGATCGATTGCATTTGCCAGTTTCCCAACTTTCAGGGTATATATTATTTCACTATTTACCATCGGTGCAGGGATGGCCATGCTTCAGGTGATCATTAATCCATTGTTAAGGGTAGCCGGAGGCGAGGAAAATTTTGCATTTTATTCTGTTATTGCCCAGCTGGTATTTGGATCGGCATCTTTTGTGAGCCCAAAAATGTATTCGTGGCTGGTCACTGGAATTGCAGATGAATCGAATACCAATCCCTTCATTTCTACCATTTCAGGTCTTGTGCCGGAATCCATGTCCTGGGTATCTGTATATTGGGTATTTGGATTGATATGTATGGCGATGGTCGTTTTAATTATGTTTACGCGCTTCCCAAGGATTGAACTTAAGGAAGATGAAAAGGTAGGTACCAAAGAAAATTATCTTGACCTGTTTAAAAATAAATATGTAATCCTTTTCTTCCTGGGGATCTTCGCCTACGTGGGAACCGAACAGGGCGTTTCCTATTGGATGTCTAAATTCCTTTCTCAATATCATGGGTATGATTATGAAACCGTGGGGGCTAATGCCGTTGCTAATTTCTGGGGACTGATGACGATTGGCGGATTGCTGGGTTTGGTTTTAATAAAGCTTCTCGACAGTAAGCTGATCCTGAGGTTGTTTACCCTGGCTGCCATACTAAGTCTCCTTCTTGCCCTATTGGGAAGCCGTACCTTGTCGCTGTATGCCTTTCCTATAGTTGGTTTTTTTATGTCGGTAATGTATCCCATAATCATATCCTTGGCCTTGAACTCTGTATCAAAGCACCATGGATCTTTTGCCGGAATACTAATGACCGGGATTATGGGCGGTGCGGTGGTCCAATTGTTAATAGGAGGACTGAGTGACCTGACTAACCTTAAATTAGGAATGATGTTTAATTTTGTTACTCTTGCATATATTTTCAGCATCGGCATATGGGCAAAACCGCTTATTTCTAATAAGACTATTAGCTTTAGAAAAAGAAAATCCTAGGATTTCGTAATGAAACTATAATTATCCGAATGGATACACAGGTTTATTCGATAGATATTAATGAAGTAGGCATTGGTTACGGCTTTCTTCAATCGATGCCATAAATTGCAATCGACGATTTTTTTATCGACTGGGTAACAGGTCTTATACTTTAACCCAAACCTGGTTTTTATTACTTTCAATGATCCTTTCACAGAGGATCAATTCCCTGAGCCCATCTTTAAAGGTTGGATAGTTAGGATTCTCCGATCGCCCATTTTTGATATCTGAATAAATTTCCTTGAAAATCTGTTTGCTGGTATCCGGAAAACCTTCGTTATGACCACCCGGAAAAGAAATCACCCCACGACTGTCCTCATGAACCAGTGATGGATCCCTCATTAATACCTCATTAGGGCCATCCCGTTTACCAGTCCACAATTCATTCGGATTTTCAGAATTCCATGCAAAAGTCAGTCCTGATCCTGCAATTTCCAGTTTCAACTGGTTTTTACGTCCTGCAGACACCTGGCTGACTGTAACAACACCTTTTTTACCATTATTGAAACGAAGCATTACCGTTGCATAATCTTCAGTTTCAATGGGTACATCTTCATAGTCTTCAGGTTTTAAAAGTTTACCTGAATAGGTTTCTATAGGTTTCAAGGGTTTTTTCCGGGCAGGATGGATAGTCGCAAAATCGGCCATTACTTCAATTATCTCCAGACCGGTGATATACTCAAGCAGATCCATCAGGTGGGAACCAATATCAGCAATTGCTTTAGATTCACCGGATTTATCAGCTTCCAGTCTCCAGTTATAATCGGTTTCATAAAATAGCCAGTCCTGCAGATAGGATCCAATAACCGAATACACTTCACCCAGCTCTCCATTGATCCTTGCTGCCCTCATATGCCTTATAAGAGGATAGTACCTGATGTTGAAATGAACTGCATTCACCAGGCCCGTTTTTATGCCCAACTCATTCAGATATACAGCCTCATTGATGGTCATCGCCAGCGGTTTCTCACAAACGACGTGAAGGCCATGTTTTAAAGCATCTTTAGCCAACGGATAATGCAGGTTGTTGGGCGTACATATGTGGACACATTCTATGCCGGGGTGGTTGATCAATTCATCGAAATCATTATAAAAATGCTTAATTCCCAGGTCCTCGGCTTTTTTCTCTGCAACTTCCAGGGATACATCGGATATGGCCACTACTTCAATTCCCGGAATCCTGCGAAGCGCTTCTACATGTGCCGGACCTATAAATCCAAGACCGGCAACGGCGGCTTTAATGGTTTTCATTGAACGACGTTTTTCAGATAAATAAGATCATACATTAATTTATAATGTAATATCCTAAATGTAAAATTTTAGATTGTTTTAATTAAATATCACAATTTATATATCCGTGATATCAATTGATACATCAAACATCCATCATGTAGGTCAATAAATCCAAATTGCCCCTTTTATCTTTTACTATAAGGATGTTTTTGTCGGTGTGAGAAATAATCTTTTCGGCTGTGCTTCCTAAAAAAATCGATGCGGAGGGAGTTCTTCCCTTAGAGCCAATTACTATTAAATGTGCTTTCTCTTTGTCAGCAGTTTTACTGATCTTTTTAACAGCATTATCTTTTTTATCGAGTGTAAAAACTACTTTAGAATTTGTGGGATCTATTTTTGCTTCCTTCAATAGCCTATCCATTTTTTCCTCTGCGTTCTTTTTCATTATTTCTGCAAACTCATCGAAGGATTTGCCACTGTAATGATACCCAGACGGTACACGGTAAACATGGTGAATTACAATTTTAGCATCATTAGCATCTCTTATTATTTTTGCAATTTTGGTTGCATCTTCGCTACTCTCATTAAAATCGACGGAGACCATCATTTGAAATTCTGAATCTAGTGCTTTTGAAAAGGAATTGGATATTAATGCAATAGAACATTGGGCAAGATTCGCCATTTTTTTTGCCAGACGACCCGATCCCTTCTCAATGGATTTTTTACCCATTACAAGCAAATCAATCTCTTTGATGTTCACTTCCTTCAGTAGAATCTCTTCTGGATTGCCATCCATTACTAATATCTCGGAATCGGGAATTAAATCTTTCGCAAGATATTGAGACATCTGTTCTTTAATTATGTGTTGTATGTTCTCATCCATAGGAGCCAGACAATCAGGATATTTTTCTATGATCTCTGCAGGCCATTCAAGTGTTTTTGTTATATGAACAAAATATAATTTGTCAATTTTAATTCTGGAACATATGTGAGAAACAAATCGGAATAGAATTTGGTCATTTTCGGATTGGTCAAGTGCAATTAGTATTCTTTTGAAATGATACATGTAACCTTATTTTTGATATTAATTAAATTCTTAGAAATGTTAATTGAATATGTGCTGAAAAGATACTAAAGTTTGGAGAATAGTTCCAAAAAAACACGTATCATTTCTGGAAGTTGTAAAAGTAAATCCTAACAATAGCATTTATGCTCTCCAGGGTCTTGTTCGGTTGGTTTTGACCTCCGCGTCAGCAAGTGCATCAAGGGCGATATTCGCATCCTCCACCATCTGAAAATCATACATCCCTGCACAGACAAAATCGGCACCTTTCTCAAATGCATACTTGAAAGCTGCTTTGGGGTGAATAGAGCCTGCGGCCATGGTTTTAAAGGCGATCCAGGGCTGGGGAAGGCTTTCCATATATTCAACGGTCTTCTCTATATTGAAGCAGTACATGTTGTCGTGCCATTCTTCATGCTTGGCTGACCAGTAATTATGGTGATGTAGCGTTTTCATCCAGAAATCGGGTTCAAAGCCAGCATCTGCGCAAGCTTCTATAGTTTCAATATGGTGGGCTCCAATGCCCAGAACCACATTATTGTCACGAATTAATTTAATAGCGCCTTCCAGAGCATCCGGTTTCCCATTCTTCATGTAGTAATCAGCAGTTTCACCCTGTATATAGCAGGCAGCGGCCCCATAGTCGATGGCCCTTCTGATCCGGTCAAGGTATTCGTCATATGGAGTGGGATATATCCCATTATCATATTCCAGCCCGGCACAATCAGAGATAAACTGGATCTTGCCGATTCCTCTTTTCCAATACTCATCGATCATTGTAGCCATAATAGGATTGGTGAGGAGTGTATTAATTCCGCATTTCTCAGCCAGTAATAATGTGGCAAATATCTTATCCCTGTGATGGTACGCTTTTACCAGCTGGCTGACATAGATCAAATCGCGGGAATGTGAATATCCGGATAGCAGATTTCCCCCTAGAATTAATCTGCTAAAATCTTTATTAGCAATTTTCGCAGAAGGGATCTGGCCCTTCAATTCTTTAAGATGCGTAACATTCAGGTTTTTTACCGAGGCACCTGTACTGGCATCTATCAAGTTCTTTTCTTCATAACTTTCCCACTTTTTCTTTTTTGCCAATGCAATTCCAAAAGCACCCAATACCGGTATAGCCGCTGCGCTTTTCAACCACTCCCGTCTCCTAACCTGCGTGGTGGAAACAATTTGTCCTTCCTGGGATTCAATACTTTCTCTAAAATCAATTTCTTTTTTCTCTTTTTTAAATAGATAAGAGAGACTGTCGAGTCCAAGGAATTTGCCGGTTGGTATTAATGCGAGCACGCCCAATGCAAGCAATTCTATCAAAGTCTTATTGATGATCATGTAATTTCCTTCTGTGGGAATGCCGAACTCAAGGCGGACAAATGGAGGGTGTGCGACATAATATAGAAACAGTAATGCCATTCCTGCTATGGCAGCACCTCTTGTAAACAATCCAGTCATGAGGCAGAATCCAATGAATATGAGCGCCCATATATTTATAATGTCAACAACATTTAAAATAGCTGGAGTATCTACTATCCAGTGAAAGAAGGGTGCAAATATCCATCTGGAAGTAGCAAGGTATTCGGCGGCTGACCAGTCAGGTGTGAACAATTTTGAAAGCCCTTCGAATAAAAAATGCCATCCAATGGCGATCCTAAGAACTACCAGTACCCACATTACATTCCGGTTGACAGTTCTTGTTTTAGAATTTTCCATGATTTAAGATAAGATATAAAATCTTTTTTAAATTTATAAAAAAATCATCAATTTTTACATGAAATTATAGACTTCAGGAGGTAAATATTGTCCAATATGTCTAAAATTTTGTTCATTTTAATGCTTTCATGAAAAGATATTAAATAATATCCAGGAATTTGACACCATATTTTTTAATTATGAATTATAAGTATTTCTTTTTCAGCTTATTGATCCTGTTAACCAGTTTTGGTTGCAAACAGGAAATCTCCCAACCAAATTTTGTATTTATCATCATTGATGACCAGAACATGGAACTTTCCTGCTTTGGTAAGGATTATATCAAAACACCAAACCTAGACAAACTTGCTTCTGAGGGTGTCCGGTTTTCTCATGCATATGTTCAACAAGCCGTTTGTGCTGCCTCCAGGGCAAGTTTTCTTACAGGCCTGCACCCGAGAAGTACTGGTGTTGAATATCCCTACAGTTATTATTTTGTTGAAGAGGTTATTCCGAAATATGGAACTATTGGGAGGCATTTTTTGCAAAATGGGTATGACGCCAGGTATTTTGGAAAGGTTCATCATGGGGTCGATGAAAAACTTGATGTGCCTAATTACTACCCGCGGGGAACACGTTATGTTGACCCTGTAAATATCGGTATCGATAAGGAGTTAGGTAATTTGGGTGTGCCTCCCTATGAGAAGTATCCAGGACCTGATACCCTGTTCAAGGATGGCAGGATAGCTGATTCGGTATTGAAATCCCTCAATAGCTGGGATCAGGAAAAGCCTTTTTTCTATGTAGTTGGATTTCAAAAGCCTCATTTTCCTTTCAGTGCCCCTCAAAAATACTGGGACATGTACAATCAGGATGATATTCCCTTGGTGGATAATCCAAACAGGCCAATCGGATTTCCTGAAATCGCTAAAAGCAGGTATAATCTCAAGCAATACAAGTGGGAGCATAGTGATCCGGACAGCCTCTTTTCAGATGATTATGCCCGTTTATTGCGGCAGGCCTACTTTGCCTGTTCCAGTTTTGTAGATGCACAGATAGGTAAGCTGATTGACCAGGTGAATAAAATGGGTATATCTGAAAACACCTATTTTGTCTACATATCAGATCATGGATTTCATCTGGGAGAGCAAAATCACTGGGGGAAAACCACCCTATTTGAATCCTCTTTGAATTCCCCGATGATCATATCACGGAAGGGAATGGAGAATCAGGGAGCGGTATGCGAATCTCTTGTAGAGTATGTAGATATTCTGCCAACAATGCTTGACCTTGCTGGAATTAAAAGACCAGTACACCTGGAAGGTGTCAGTACAGTTCCTTTATTGAATGATCCTGAAATGAAGTTTAAGAAAGCTGTATTCAGCAGGCAGGAGCGGGATATAATTGGAAGGAAGAAAGGATATTCAGTGAGAAATGAGCGTTTTAGATATACAGAATGGCATAACCATGAGACGGGAATAATTATGGCAAGAGAACTATATGACCTGATTTCAGATCCTCTTGAAATGAATAACCTGGCTATTAATCCGGAGAATGAAGAGATTTTGAAAAAAATGGCTGAGATCCTGCGATCTGGTTGGGAATCCGCCCTTCCCGATGGTGTTGCTAACCGCTCAAACAATCCAATTGCACCTCCGGCATATAGTTGGGGCCCAGAGGGTGTTCCCAGGCGCAAGGTGTGGCATGAAGTGTATGGGGGAAATGAATCAGAAGGTTGGGAAAAGGCTGTTGATCGCAGGATTGAAAAAGATAAAAATCTGATGAATCCCTAGTCATTCCAATTTAAATCAATTAGCTAGATCGAGTTTGTAGAATATGGATTCTTAGGTCCTTTATTATTTGAAATTAGCGTATACTTGACTTTTATGTCCAACTTATCGACAATCAAATTAAGAACTATTTTATGAAAGCTATTATTTTATGCATATTAATGCTTTCCCTTACACTTTTGCCCAAATATGTGCAAGGCCAGTATTTCAAGGAAAAGCCCAGGGTATTCGTTCTGACGGATATCGAGAACGAACCGGATGATGCGCAATCACTTGTCAGGTTCCTAACTTATTCCAATCATTGGGATGTGGAAGGATTGGTGGCCACTACATCATGTTGGCAAAGAGATAAGACTGCTGAATGGAGAATCCATGAGATTGTAAATGCCTATGGTGAAGTGAAAGATAATCTGGACGTCCATGAACCAGGATATCCACCTTACGATTATTTAAAAGGAATTATAAAGAAAGGCATACCTAAATTCGGTATGGAAGGGGTAGGTGAAGGGCAGGATTCAGAAGGATCTGAATGGTTGATCCAGGTTATGGAGAAAGAGGATCCACGGCCTGTCTATATACAGGCCTGGGGTGGGGCAAATGTGCTTGCCCAGGCATTATGGAAGATGGAAAGAACCAAGACAAAGGTGGAATTAGATGCAATTATTAAAAAAATGAGAGTTTATACCATATCTGATCAGGATGATTCCGGGCCCTGGATGAGAAGATCTTTCCCGGATCTATTTTACGTTGTCAGCCCGGGTTATGAAGAAAATGGAGGTGGACAATATCACTTTGCCACATGGTCAGGAATATCAGGCGATAAATTTCATGGACGTTTTGATGGCCCGGATTTCACCCTGGTGGATAATCCATGGCTTAATGAAAATATACGCCGGAATCACGGTGTCCTCGGGGCGGAACACCCGCATACAGAATACCTGATGGAAGGGGACACCCCATCTTTTCTCGGTTTGGTGAACAATGGTTTAAATAATCCGGAACATCCGGATTATGGTGGGTGGGGCGGAAGGTATGAATTATACATTCCGCATTATCAAAAATATATGTATGAGCCTGAAACACGACCAATATGGGCAAATGCTGTGGATGAAGTATTCAGTGAAATAACTGCAATGAATCACACGAGCAATCATGCGACCATTTGGCGTTGGCGAGAAGCATATCAGCATGATTTTGCAGCCCGAATTGATTGGAGCAATACCGATGACTATAATAAAGCCAACCATCCACCTGTTGTGAAATTGGGACATCCCAATGAAATAAGTGTTAAATCGGGTTCAAACGTCGAATTAAATGCAATGGGATCTTCTGATCCGGACAATAATAACATGAAATATAACTGGATACACTATCGCGAGGTGGGAACACTTCATGCATATTGGCTGGAAATGCAGAACAAAGATCAAATGATTGCTTCTTTTACAGCTCCCAAAGTTAACAAGGTTAAAACAATGCATTTTATTCTTGAAGTTACAGACGATGGTATACCCAGCCTGACACGGTACGAAAGGGTAATCGTTAATGTGATACCCTAATTTTCAATAAGGATGGTTATTTTATTCGGACGATCGGACCCTCTAAAAGTATATATCCTAAATCCGGGAATATTGAAACAAATCCGGTTGCCTCTATGATAATTGTCGAAATAGTTATTTTGCCAAAAATGATATTATAATGTTCAATGGGTGCATTTATCAAAACAGCTACTAAAGGGCATGACTGGGCCCAGTATTTCCGGGTGGGGGACACACCTACGGTTCTGTACCTTGTGGATCCTGCAAATAACTTCGATGATCCATCTCAAGGGAGTTGGGCTGGAAAGTTCAAAAAGCCTTTCCCGGAACAACGACCATTTTACTGGACAGACGATAATGGAGATATCATCTGGGATTATGATGATCCATGTAACAGTTGGGAAAATGTTGAGGATATGTACGCATATAATAAAAACACCTTGTTCGAAAGAAGACAGAACGTGTACGACGAATTATTAAAAAAACTTGATCAGTTGTATAAATAAATAAGTTTATTGAATTAATTTTTTTAAATTGAATTTCCAGGACTCCGATGATTCCGATGATAATTTTTTTATGATTAAGTTGTTACGGATCTTTATTTTTAAAAATATAAAATGAATGCATTTCAATTTTTTGTCTTAGCATTCTTTCGAATGACTTCATTGCAAGGGCAGAGTCCTGGCAAAAGTATTATATTCTTTATAGTGAAGCATATTATTATGATCATCCTTATTCCAAGAAATAACCTGTAATAACTTTAAATACTATGAAAAACTTTTTAATAATACTTTGTCTTCCAGCCTTGCTGGCATCCTGTGGATCAGATAAAGGAAACAATACTAGCCATCATGCAAATTCAAGCCTGACCAATCTGGTGGATTACCCCATTCAACCGGTTCCGTTTACCGCCGTTAAGGTACAAGACGATTTTTGGGCTCCACGAATACAAACGAACAAGGAAGTGACATTGCCATATACTTTCAAGAAGAGTGAAGAAACAGGACGATTACGGAACTTCGCTATTGCTGGTGGATTGGAAGAGGGGGAGTTTGAAGGTATTTTTTTTAATGATTCGGATGTTTTTAAGATCGTAGAAGGGGCATCCTATACACTCCAGGTAGAAGATGATCCGGAATTAAAAAAATACCTGGATGATCTGATTGCTAAG
>CAYMFU010000319.1:0-11451 GCA_964389805.1 uncultured Roseivirgaceae bacterium
GATTCTGTTACAGAAAAAATCCTGGTAGTTAAACCCAAAGAGTCTATTGAATATCAATTGCTATCCGGTGCACCGGTGCATGACTATTTTGGTACTATATTCCTTTATCCAGGGAGAAAGGCCACTACCGTAAGGTGGGTAGTAACTTTCCGACCTAATTTTCCCTGGCCGGAATGGGTGATCAAAAAGGCGGCTATGAAAAAGGTTCACAAGGTACTTAATAAAATTGCCGATAAAGCAATCAATATATAAGTCTTGAAATACAACCGGTTATTTGTCAATAGCAGATGTAAATAGAAATTTCCACCGGTTCTTTTACTCATACCTCAATGTTTTGGCTGGATTAATTCTTGCTGCTTTGAAAGACTGATAACTTACGGTTAATACAGCAACCAGGAGGGCGAAAAGACCACTCAATAAAACAGCCCAGACACTGATATCCACACGGTACACAAAGTTTTCCAGCCATTTCGACATGAAATAATAGGCGGGAAAAATCGCCACAATAAATGCAATGCCTATATACTTGATGAACTCAAATGATAAAACCTGCATAACTCCCATAATCGAAGCGCCCATGACCTTTCTTATTCCTATTTCCTTAGTGCGTTGTTCCGCAGTAAAAGCAGCCAGGCCGAAAAGACCCAGGGTGGCAATAAATAAAGCGAGGATCGTAAAAATGGTGAACAAAAATCCCAATCTCTGTTCCGCCCTGTACAATTCATCAAACTGCTCATCCAGGAAAGAATACTCAAATGGTGCATCGGTGGCTAACTCTTTCCATTTAGATTCAACAAATTGCACGGCTTCCTTCGGATCTTCAAATTTCACTCTTACTGTCATGTCATCACCAAAATCTCCAAGACGAATCATTAGTGGTCGTACTTTATCACGTAAAGACTCAAAATTAAAATTCTTCAATACACCGATCACAGTTAATTCCAATGGTTCCTGCCCATTAAAACTTATCAATTTTTCTCCAATCGGATCATCCCATCCCATTTCATCCACTATAGCCTGGTTAACCAGCATAGCTGTTGAATCTGATAGAAAATCCCTGGAAAAATTGCGTCCCTCATCCAACTCAAAACCCATGGTCTCCATATGTTCATGGTCAGCAAAATAAACCCCAACAATATGATCCTCTTCAAGACCGGGTTTTCTGAAAATCGTAGTATTGTTAACCCCAGGGATAACACTATTGGAATAACTGGCTGCGGCAATGGCGTTATGGCTCATGAGCCCATCTTTAAAACCCTGTCGATTATTTTCCAGGCGGCTCACATTGGCTATAACCATCACATTCTCCTTTTTAAATCCCAGATTTTTCTTTTGTGTATACTGAAGCTGATTATAAACAATTGCTGTACAAATAATCAGTAAAATGGATATGGAGAATTGAAGTATGACCAGCACACTTCTGATCCTTCCACTTTTCATTCCCTTGGAAGCCTGCCCTTTCAATACTTCGGTAATTTTAAAACTGGTAAGGTAAAATGCAGGATATGAGCCTGCTAGAAATCCTACCACTATGACAAGCGATACAAGACCCGTAATCATCATCGGCGACATCAGAACCCGGTAACTCAGAATTTTACCAGATATCAGGTTAAACTGGGGAAGTAATAGGATTGTAATTATTGAAGCAAGGATAACCGATACCAGGCTGTAAATAATAGATTCGACCAGGAATTGTCCCATAAGCTGTCTCTTCAGGGAACCAAATGTTTTACGCATACCAACCTCCCTGGCCCTTCCTGCAGATTTAGCTGTTGAAAGATTCATAAAATTAATGGATGCAATGATCAGGATGAACAATCCAATGGCTACGAAAATATAAATATATGAGATGTTTCCCGGGGGTTCTAGCTCACCCTGTACATCAGAATACAGATGTATTTCCTTTACAGGGTTTATAAAATATCCATATGCGCCATCCTGTTCAATAAACTGATCCAGGGAAATGCCCAGGAATTGCTGTATTTGAGGACCTACATATTTAGGGATAATATCATTGTTCAGCTTGGCATCAATTTCATCGATCAGGGCCTCATTGTGCTTTATAAAATAGGTATTAAGACTATTGCTTAACCATTGATCTGAGATCCCGAAATCGTTGGATGAAAAAGAAACAAGATAATTAAATTTAATATGAGAATTGGATGGGGGATCTTGTACGATTCCCGTGACTTTCATTGCACTCTTTGCATTACCGAATATAAGGATCTTTCCTAATCCACTATCTTTCCCAAAATATTTTCTGGCAGAATTTTCTGTTAAAACTATACTATTGGGCTCCGTTAAAGCCGTTTTCGGATCTCCTTCGAGCAGCTTGAAACTAAAGAAATCAAAAAAAGAGGAATCTGTAAAAAATATTTTATCCTCCGTGAATACCTGGTCCTCATAACTGATGATCACATCACTCCGTTCCCAGAGCCTGACCGCATCCTGAATGCCAGGGACATCATTCTTCAAAGCAGCTACCAGTGGTGGGGGTGTTGAAGTTACTCTAACATCCTGCCCGCCAAGTCTTCCGTGAAGCCCCACCCGGTACATGTTGTCAATATTCGTGTGAAAACGATCGTAACTTAGTTCATCAGACACATAGAGAATGACAAACAGGGTGGCGGTTATACCGATAGTGAGACCCAGAATGTTAATGAATGCATAGAATTTCTGTTTGGTAATGTTGCGGAAGGCAACAAGAAAGTAATTTTTGAGCATAGGATTTCGAATTTAAATTCAATAGTAAGATGAATTTTTATGCCCTAAGGTTACAACTTATGATTAAAAAGTGATTTCTCTTTTATTAGCGGTACATAAAAATGATAAATGGATTTCCAGACCCTGGAAATCAGGCCGAGTACAACGACTAATGCATAATGTCAAAACATACTGATTTTCCTATCAGCAGCGTTCAATCCCCCAGTATTTCGAATTTGAACCGGTCAATTTCGGAATTCTTATGTTGCTCCAGCATAATACGTTCTATTTCTTTTACTACCTCCGGATTTTCAGAGGCAACATTCCGTGTTTCTCCAATATCTGAACTCAGGTCATATAATTCAATGTCCAGATTCCCTTTAAACATATTTCGCCGAATGCCCTTCCAATTGTCTATCCTAATGGCCTGCTGTCCGCCACTTGCCGGATATTCCCAATACAAAAACTCATGACGGTCAGTATGATCAGATTCTGTAAATACAGGGACCATACTCAAACCATCAGTTTCTTCCTGCATATCAATACCAGCCAATTCGCATAAAGTTGGGAAGAAGTCGTAAAATGCACCCTGATGATCTGAAATACTTCCGGGCTTTACCTTATCCGGCCATTGTACAATAAAAGGAACCCGAATTCCACCTTCATACACCGATCCTTTCCCTCTGCCATGCATACTGCTGAAAGGAGCCGCGCTGTCAAAGAACCTGGAATCTGCTCCTCCAGCATAGGTTGGTCCATTATCGGATGTAAACATGATTATCGTATTGTCATATACACCCAGATCTTTTAATTTCTGAACGATCAGTCCAACCTGGTTGTCAAGATATGTGATCATAGCTGCATAGGTAGCCCTCGGCGTGAAAGTTGGGAAATAGCCTTGATTTCCAAGGTAAGGATTCTCTTTCCCGAATTTATTCCGGTAATACCGGACCAGGGAATCTGGTGCCTGCAATGGAACATGAGGGATAGGTGTTGCAAAATACAGGAAAAAAGGATCCTTATGATTTTCATCAAGGAATTGGATCGTCTCATGGAACATGAGGTCCGGAGCATATTCTTCAAGCGTATAATTAGCGTAACTGTTCTCATCCAAAGGGTCAGCACCCTCCTCCAACTTGGTGCCGGGAACTACCAGTTCGTTAGACAACCAGATCTTTTCTTCATTTTTCCATAAATGTCTGGGATAATACGTATGTGCCTGCCTCTGGCAGTTATATCCATAGAATAGATCAAATCCCTGGTTGTTTGGAGCACCTTCGGTAAAGGGAGCACCTAGCCCCCATTTCCCAATACATGCCGTAGTATATCCGGCAGACTGTAACAATTCTGCTACGGTCAGTACAGAATCCGGTACCGGTCTCTGTCCTTCTAGTCCGGGATCCTCCACCGCCTTGGCAAAGTTCCACACGTCGCCCCTTGCAGCCCATTCATCATTTCCACGGACAAAAGCATGACCGGCATGCTTTCCTGTGAGCAGAACGCAACGAGCCGGTGCACAGACAGGTGCTCCGGAATAAAATTGGCTAAAGGTCATGCCGTTCTCGCCCAATTGATCAATATTTGGTGTTTCAATGTATTTCTGGCCATAGCTCCCGAGCTCCGCATAACCGAGGTCATCCGCCAGGATCAATACAATATTTGGGGGAGTTTCCTTTTTGCAACCTGTAAGGGCCAGAACGATAATTAGACCGATATATATCTTTTTCATATTCGCAAATCCTGATACTTTTTATAAATAGTATAGTATAATCACCTGATTCAAATTATCTCTCGATTAAATCAATGGCGATTTTCCTTTTATTTCGTAAAATTAGTTTACTTCAAGTTCATCCTTTTCCGGTAATTCCGGAAAAGCAGTATGGGGCTCTGCCTGGTACCAGAAAGCCACAGAGGCTATGTCATCTTTCAGCGGGTGGTATCGTCCGCCACTTCTCCAGCCAAGGGCCTGAATGGTTACTTTCAGGTCTTTCTTAAACCGGATCGGGTCGGTTATATGCCAACGGTACAATCCAAATCGCTGTTGAGCCTGATAAGAACCATCGGGCCTGATGATTTGCGGCAAGCCTGCGTAGGCTGTAGAATACTCCTTATACTGACCACCCACATCAAAATTATAGGATCCGCAGAAATAATCTTCTGTGCCGGTTCCACAGATGGTTGGAAATTTTTTATCACCATCCATAAAGAATTTGATCTCTCCTTCTCCCCACCAGCCGTTATTATTGACCCCCCAGCAAAGATATGTGCCTACATAATGCCCTTCACCCTTTATTTCATCAATAATGGTATATACTTCTTTGTATTTTAAGGGATTTATCCTCCTGAATTGGGCATGAAAATAGGCTGCATTTTCCGGAACGTCACTAAGGGTATAATCTATCTGGTAATACAAACGCATTGGGTTTTCATCAATATTTGTCATGGTAATTTTACACTTCTTTCGAAAAGGCATCGTCCAGTAGCAGTTGTAGGCACTGCCCGGGTTAACCGTAACGGCCTGTGAATTAACATGTGCATAGCCGCCCCATCCATTGGCAAAGAAGTCTCCGACAGGTACTTCTACAGAGGGATTTTCCTCTTCATCCCAGTAGATCCTAAAAATACTGAACCTCCTGTTTCCGGTAGGTGTCATCCATATATGCTGAATTGCGCCGGGACCATCAATTACTGCCATAGTAAAAGTCTCACCAGGTTCAATGACTACGAATGGGTTTACTTTCCATCCCTGTCCCAGGTCCCTGGCCGCATGGGCAGCAGAACCTTCATCCAGCGTGGCCATCCCCCCTTTTCCCTTTTCGCCTGTAAAGTTTTCGGGACTGATAGACCGTGATTCGGCATCTGATAGCAGATAAAGGTTATCCATATTCACGCTAATGCCATTGAAAGCCTCAGATTGAGCAAACCCGGCTTGTAGTATAAACAGATTTAATAGTAAAAAAATTGCTTTTTTCATGATTTGAGGTTTTAAAAAAGTATGCTACAATAAAGCTTCAATTTAAGATAATTAAAGAAATATTCATCCGCAGCTTCTAATTTTTTATCTGGAACCTTAACAATTCATTTGCCCTGATAAGGAAGAGGACGTTCCCGATTTCTTAGGCATGATGATTTAACCTTTCAGGACGAACAGGGGATTTTATTGATAGATAATATGAATGATATAGGGTCAATCCATTAACTGGCCACCATTAATCTCTATTGTCTCACCAACTATATAGGCAGCATATTCCGAGCATAGAAAGAGAATTGGCCATGCAACTTCTTCAGCAGTACCTGCCCTTTTCAAAACTACGGATTCACGGAATTTATTAAATATCTCAGGTGTGGTAAACCTTTCATGAAATCGTGTGTCGATGATGCCAGGTGATATTGCATTAACAATTATACCATGGGGTGCCAATTCTTTGGCCATATTCTTGGATAAGGTGAGGATTCCACCTTTTGAAGCCGAATAGTGACCTGCTCCAACACCACCTCCCACTCTGGCAGCTATAGAAGTCAGATTAATTATTTTTCCATACTTCTTTGCCTTCATAATAGGCATTACTGCCTGTGATACCAGGAATATACTTTTAAGGTTCACATTCATAACCTCATCCCACAACACTTCTTCCATCTTTTCCAGGCTTTCTCTTTTTATTAAAGCACCCGCATTGTTGATCAAAATATCAATTGTACCAAATCTTCTTAGTGTTGCTTGCACCAGGGCATCCACCTCCTCCTTTCTGGATACATCCGCCTGGAGAGCGATCGCCTCACCCCCTTCTTTGGAGATTGCATCAACTACCGCTTCTGCATCTGCCTGGCTTACATTATAATGAACCACTACTTTAGCGCCGGCTTTTGCAAATTCCCTGGCTGTTGCCCGGCCTATACCAGAGCTTGCTCCTGTAACGAGAGCTACTTTATCGTCAAATCTGATTTCCATATTTTATTTTTTTGATTGCTATACTATGTTAAAAAATCCTCCCTGTGCGGGCTGAAAGCATCTAACACAATACCTGCTTTATGTGCAATAACGCTATGAGTAACACCTGAAGGCACATTAAAACCATCACCTGCTCCCAGCATTGTTTTTTCGCTTCCAATAGTAACCTCGAAAAGGCCGGATTCAATATACGAACACTGACTGTGAGGATGATCGTGTGCTGGTGCTTCAGTTCCTTCTACAAATCGAACTTTGACGAGCATTAACCTCTCATCATAACCCAATATTTTCCTTGTGATCCCGGGCCAGACTTCTTCCCAATCGGAACCCGAATCTTTAAATATAGATTTACTTTCAATAGCCATATTCAAACTTATTTATTCGAAATCAGAAAATCAATATATACTACTATTAGATGAGCAATCCGTCATAAAAACTGGATAATAGGGCACTTTCTCCGCATATGATCTGATTAATATTTAGTAATTTTACTTTATACAATTTTTTAATCTGATATAATGAAGAAATTTTTATTTCTGTTTATTGGTATTTTACTCTTGTCTAATGAGGCTTTCACTCAATCTTACAGAATTTTTGGGAAAGTCGTAGATGATTCAACCAAAAGCTCTATACCTTTTGCCAGTGTCGCCATCTCAGGATTGAACCTGGGTACTTCAACAAATATTGATGGTGAATTCCAGATTAAAGTTGATTCCTTACCTGTAGGTTTGATTTTCTCGCATGTGAGCTATGACAAAAAAGAGATCCTGGTACAAGCCCCGGATTATATTACCATTTCACTTACCCCCAGGCGGGTAATCCTTGAAGAACTGGTGATTAGTGAACGGGATAGAACTGATTTTCCATACAGGCTTTTAATACAGGCATATAACAAGGCTGTAAATAAATCAAGGGACTGGAAATATGGTTTGGCCTATTACAGGCAGACCTCAAGTAATGCGGAAGATTATTCTGAATTATATGAAATATTTTATGATACCCGTTTTTCCAGCCAGGGAATCCTGGAATGGGATATCCAGGAAGGTCGTTATGCCATGAAGACGGAGATGGCTGCGGCTGATTATGTCTACAACAAGAACTTTACACTGCTTTCCCGACTGGTCACGATGTATCAGCCTGATACCGATAAATTCATCATGCCGGTCAATGAGAATGTACGTGAATTATACAATTTATATATCAGTGAACTCCTTGATGTTGAGGGAAAAAATGTGGCGGTGGTAAATTTTGCACCTAAAGAAGACATTTATACCCCGGCTATGTCCGGTAGATTATTTATAGATATTGAGAGCTATGATATACTAAAGCTTGAAGGGCAGATCAGGAATGATAATCTGGATATCATCTCTCTTACAAATCCAAAAGGATCATGGAAGGATTATGTTCTGAATATTGATGTGGCATATAAATTTTTAGATGATGAAATTATACTGGACTATATTTCAATGAACCAGTCATTTGATTATTATGTTGAAGAGAGGTCTATTCGTTCAGTAAAAACAAATTCATTTTTAACATATTACGAGCATTACAAGCCCGAAAAATTCAAGCGGTTGGGCGGAAGGTTAATGAGATTACGAAAAAGCGATCGTGAGCTCCTTAACAGGATAGGGTATAATAAAAGATTCTGGGAAGAGAATCCGATTGTAATGAGAACACCCGTTGAGGATGAGATCATTTCTTCATTCGAGGCGGCAAATGCCTTTGGCACGATCTATTTAAATGACAGGGAGCAAATTCAGTTGGAAAAGGATAAATTGGCAAAGGATCCATTTGTCCAGCAGATAATGATAGACTTAAGCCAGGCTAAAATTGCCAAATTTGGGGAAAAGGTGTATTTACATATGGACAAACCCTATTATGCCAACGGAGGAACGATATGGTTTAATGCTTATCTTGTAAATATTGGATCACTGATAAGGACAGATCAGAGTGGTGTTTTGTATCTTGACCTTATATCTCCTGATGGAGATATTTTGGAACATAAAAGGCTCCAGGTAAACAGTGGTATTTGTGAAGGAAACATTGACCTGCCAAATGACCTGAATAGTGGACATTACAGGATCCGGGCCTATACAAACTGGATGAAGAACTATGATAGTGACTTATTCTACGATCATAAAATTGAAATATATAACGTGAACGACGATCACTATGGGGATTATTCAAAAACCCGGAAAAATACAGAATTCGATGTACAGTTTTTCCCGGAAGGGGGACACCTTGTGCATAATATTACCAGCCAGGTGGCCTTCAAAACCATTGACCAAAATGGTACAGGCATAGGAATCGAAGGAAAGATCCTTAATGCAGATGGAAAAATGGTTTCCGAATTTAAAACACGCCATGATGGCATGGGAAGTTTTTTCATGAATCCTCAAATAAACCAGGGATATAAGGCAATAGTGAAATATGGACGGGTAGAAAAAGAATTTGAATTCCCGGAAGTCCAGGCTGTCGGATATGTCATCACAGTAAATAACCTTAAGGACAGGAATATACAAGTGATGATAAAAAATTCATCGGGATTGGAAAACCTTGATTTATATCTCATTGCTCAGGCAAGGGGTATTGTTTTTCATAGGGAGAAGGCTGCATTAAATCGTGGTGCGGCTTTAATTTCAATTCCAAAAGCTAAATTTCCAGATGGGGTTGCCCAACTAACCCTCTTTGACATGCAGAAAACACCTGTTTGTGAAAGACTTGTATTTATCAACCACGGGCAAAGTATAGTAGCAAATGTCGAAACAGACAATGAGGTGATCAATTCGCGTGATAAGATCTCATTAAAACTTCAGGTAAATGACCAATATGGTAAAGCGGTCCGGAATACCAGTTTCTCCCTGGCCATTACAGATGCAGCACATTTGATAAAGGAGGATACCCGGGAGACTATACAAAGTAATTTACTTTTAACTTCTGAGTTGAAAGGTCATATCGCTGATCCGGGATACTATTTTATTGAAGACGACCGGGAAACTAGAATTGCTTTAGATCTCCTCATGCTAACACATGGGTGGCGCAGGTTCACCTGGGAACAGATTCAAAAAGGAGAAATTACCGAAGTGTCCTTTGTACATGAAAGTGGGATCAACCTGAGTGGGATTGCTTTCAATAAAATGAAAAAACCGGTTCCTAATACATTTTTAAGATTTGTCCCTTTTAATAATGAGTTTTTTGGCCTTTGGGAAACCACAACCGGCCAAAATGGAAAGTTTGAATTGAATGGCATGATCATATCTGATTCGATCAGGGTAATTGTGAAATCAGTGAATGACCGAGGTAGAGATGAATACGCCCTGCTCATCCTGGATGCATATGATCAGATTCCGCCGGAAACAAAATCGATTTCACAACAAACTCAGCTCTTCGTGGATGATGGCATTTTGGACTATCTGGATTTTCATGATACACGACAAAAGATCTATGCCATGAACGATGTAGATGATAGAATTATACTGAAAGAAGTAATCGTCGAGGATACTAAAATAAAGCCAAACCGTATTCACGGGGAGCCGGACAATGTCCTAATCCTGGATGAAGCAATGTGGAATTCCGACAATATTTTCCAGGTCCTTCAGGGCCGGATCCCGGGAGTTATGGTTACAGGTACAGGCATGAATTCGTCTGTAAGGATCAGGGGTATCAGCACTTTTTCCGGAAGTAATGAACCACTTTTTCTCGTCGATGGAATTCCTTTAAGTGCCCCCGCAGCTTCATTCGCAAATGATTCTACTTTGGTTAACAATTCAGGTTCATTTACTAATGCATCATTAATGTCAATAGTACCGCGGGAGGTTGACCGGATTGAAGTGATTAAAAACGCAGGTGCAGCAATGTATGGGTCTCGAGGCGGAAACGGAGTAATTGCCATATATACCAGAAGAGGTCCCAGAGGTCCCGATATTAACGATATGGGTATAGCTGAAGATATATTGTATCTTCCTGGATTTCACCTAGTTAAGGAATTTTATTCTCCCAAATATGATAATCCTGATGAAGATCACTCGAAACCCGATATAAGAACTACCCTGTACTGGGATCCTTCTGTAAAAACTAATAATCTAGGCACTGCAGAAATCGAATTTTTTAATTCTGATCAAGGAAAGAGATTACAGATAGATCTGCAAGGTATTACAGACTATGGTGATCCGGTAAACATGTCGACTTTTATTGGTGAGGAAGTGATAAAATAGGTTGTTTATTATGTAAAAAACAACCTATTTTATTCTGGTGTATTTAGTACCAAAGGAAACCAACATTGAAAGAAAACCATGAATAGTTTTCTACATCTGCATTTCCGTTCATGCCGTAATTATATTTTACATTGACATAGAAATTTGAATACAGGTTTATAGGGAATAATACCCCTACTTCAGGAGCGATCCCAAAATTCCAGGTGCTGTAGGTAGAGCTGAACAATCCCATCTGTGTTCTTTGTTCGACCCAATAGGTTCCTATACCTGCTCCAATAAATGGTTGTGTATCCCCATCTGATCCAAAGAAATAATCGAAAGTAAATAAAGCAGGCCATATATTCATCCAGTTAAATTGGGTACCGGTGCGGGTTATGGTACCTTCCATAAAGGATCCTGCTTCAGAACTATAAAATGTATTCCATCCGGATTGCCATCCAAGGGTAACCTGGTCACTTAAGAAATACTTACCTTCTATGGCCAATCCGCGCCACTGATATTTACTAATTAAATTGCTGGTTTCACCAACCGGTAAAGCCATACTGTACGAAAGTCCGTACATACTCTGACTGTATGAATTAT
>CAYMFU010000320.1:0-34926 GCA_964389805.1 uncultured Roseivirgaceae bacterium
AAGGGCAAAAAGACCTTACCAGTTTAATATTGCTCCATACAAATTCAGGTGGTGGAACGATTATTCTTCACAAATGGGAAATTGGGGAGTACATTACATGGATGTAATTCGCTGGATGATGGGAGAAAAAGCACCATCGGCAATAAGTGCAATTGGCGGGAAATATGTTTTAAAGCATGATGGGGATATTCCGGATACGATGGAAGTGCTATTTGAATTTGCCTCAGGGGCTATCGTCAAATTCAGCATCCATGAAGCTTGCGGCGGGGGCAATATTCCTATCGGCGAAATTGAACTTAAAGGTACATTGGGCAATATTGGAATCAATCAGAATAGGTATCAGGTAATTCCAAGCCGTCCTGGTCAGTTCCAGACATGGGAGAACTTGGTGGAACCTGAAGACTATCATATTGAATCAGATGAACAATTTGGGGATCTCAATATTAGTGAGGATTCCACGGCTAACTTGATCAGAAACTTCCTTGACTGCATAAAATCAAGGCAAGAACCATGGTGCCCGCTTGAAGAGGGGCATAGATCCACTTCCTTTGCTCATCTGGCAAACATGTCATTAAAGCTTAAATCAAGACTGGAGTGGGATGCTGAAAAGGAAATGGTTACTAATCTTGATAAAGCAAATGAGTTGATGTCGTATGAATACCGGGATCCCTGGAAATTGTAAACGCTCTGAATATATATTTATAAAAGAATCATTTATGAAAAGGAAAAGAAGGGATTTCATTAAAAAAATATCCGGATTGGGCCTTGGTCTATCCGGATTGCCCTATGCCGGTTTTGCAAAAGCATCCGGAAAGAGTAAAAGGCATAATACCAATAAAATTGATAACATCTGTGTCTTCTCGAAACACCTTCAGTTTCTTGATTATAATCAAATGGCTGAAACTGCTGCTGAAATAGGATTTGACGGAGTTGATCTTTCAGTTCGGCCCGGAGGCCACGTATTACCGGAAAACGTAGCCAGGGACTTGCCTATTGCCGTGAAAGCTGTTGAAAAAGCGGGACTTAAAGTCCCGATGATGACAACAGCAATAACGAGTGCAAGCGATTTTGATTCCCAGGCCGTACTGGGTATTGCTGCAAATGAAGGCATTAAGTTATACCGCATGGGCTATATGAAGTATGATTTTGAGAAAGGAATAGATAAGACTTTAGATGACACTAAGTTTGTTATCGATAAACTTGTTGAATTGAACGAATTTTTTGGAATCATTGGAGATTATCAAAACCATGATGGAACGAATATCGGTGCCGCCATCTGGGACCTCTGGACACTGTTCAGAAATCATGATACCGAATGGATCGGAGTTCAATATGACATCAGACATAATACGGTCGAAGGCGGTCACTCCTGGCCGGTAGACCTTCAACTGGTATCGCCATATATACACTCACTGGTTATAAAAGATTTTAAATGGGGGATAGTAAATGGCAAATGGAGAACTATTAATACCCCTATTGGAGAAGGTATGGTGGATTTCCCTAGGTTTTTTAAGATGATAAAAGACTTGAACATTGGAGGCCCCATAACCATGCACTTCGAATACCCGCTGACCGATAAAACAATAGAGGAAATGGATCCTGAGGAAGCAACAAGACAGGTTTCTGCCTATATGAAGAAGGATCTTGAGATGCTAAAAGAATACTTAACAGAAGCTGATCTTTATTAGTTAATTTATGAAAAGAAGAAAGTTCATAAGGAACTCGCTAATGACCGGAGGAATGGCCTTATCACATAATACCATGACGAAATCCATTTCATCTATTACAGGGAAAATGAAAAAACAGATCAAAATAAAATCAGCGAGATCCAATTTTGAAAGGGAGCCATTAATAAGACCTTTTGGTTTTAAAGGAGGATACATGACAGAGATATGGCAGACAGCTTCCATGCTTGAATCTGAGTCGGGTACCAGGAAAGTAGGCCTTTGTTCACAAAGCGTTTTGTGGTCTGATGCAAGTGTTTTCTCAGCTCATTCAGAAAGTGGAGGGAATGCTCTGATGTATGCCATGACAGAACATGCTCTTTCCCTGTTAAAAGGCAGGACCTTTAGCGATCCAATGCAGCTTCTTGATGAATTGCTGGGTCCGGTATATGATTATGGGAAAAAAATTACCAATAATAACAAGCTTAGAGAGACCTTTGCTTTAAATGCACTAGTTAGCGTAGATAATGCAGCATGGTTGTTATTTGCCAAAGAAAATAACATCGCTTCCTTCGATGATATGATCCCCGAGATTTATAAAGAAACCCTTTCTTACCATCATGATAAGGTTGCAAGCATTCCATTAATGGCTTACACTATTCCAATAGATGAAATAAAACAAGCAGTCGATGATGGGTATTTCTTTATGAAAATTAAGATCGGGCAACCTGGCACGCAGGAAGAAATGCTTGAAAAGGACAAAAAAAGACTGTCAGATATACATAATGCAATCGGACATATCACAACTCAGCATACTGAAAATGGAAAAATACCGTATTATTTTGATGCAAATGGCAGGTATGAGAAGAAAGAAACCTTATTGAAATTGCTCGATCATGCGGAAAAAATAAAGGCAATAGACCAGATTGCTGTAATAGAGGAACCTTTCCCTGAAGAAAAAGAAATCCTGGTTGGGGATATAGGATTACGTATCGCTGCCGACGAGAGTGCCCATACGGATAAGGATGCTATTAAAAGAATTCAAATGGGTTATAATGCAATTGCCCTAAAAGCAATTGCCAAAACCCTAAGTATGACCCTGAAAATTGCCAAGGTAGCCTTTGAAAAAAATATCCCTTGTTTTTGTGCTGATCTAACAGTTAGTCCTCTTCTTGTAGAATGGAATAAAGCCGTAGCTGCACGTCTTGCCCCATTCCCTGGGATGAACCTGGGGTTATTGGAAACAAATGGGCATCAGAATTACAAAAACTGGAATGAGATGGTATCTTATCATCCCTACCCGAAAGCTTCCTGGAGAATAACTAAGGATGGATTATTTTTTCTGGATAAGGATTATTATCAAAAAAGCGGGGGTATTTTTAATGATTCAATTCATTATATGAATTTGTTTCAGCATAAATAGAAGAATTAATGGTTAATATACTGGTCACCGGATCAAACGGACAGCTAGGATCAGAGATTCGAAGATTATCAGAAGTAAGTGATCATAATTTCATTTTCACTGATATAGAGGAATTAGATCTAACGGACATCAATAAAATAGAACTGTTTTTTGAAAACAGGAATATATCTTACTGCATAAATTGTGCTGCTTATACTGCGGTTGACAAGGCGGAAACAGAGATCGAAAATGCTATTGCAGTAAATGTAACAGCAGTCCGGAACCTTGCAGAAGTATGTGCTTTGAACCAAACAGTCTTTATTCACATTTCTACCGATTTTGTATTTGACGGAAGCAATTGCCAACCGTATGTAGAAACTGATAAAGCCAAACCAATTAATGTTTATGGGCAATCAAAGTATGAGGGAGAGCACCAGGCTATAAAGGAAAATGCTGCAACAATTATCATCAGAACTTCATGGCTGTATTCTTCCTTTGGGAACAATTTTGTAAAAACAATGATAAAAGCCAGCACCAAAAATGACAAACTAAATGTGATTTTTGATCAGGCAGGCACCCCAACCTATTCTTTTGACCTGGCTGCTGCCATTTTAAATATTATTGACAAGGTTCAAAAAAGCAAGAAAGATCGATTATCTTATTTTGGGATCTACCATTATAGTAATGAAGGAATTGCTTCCTGGTATGATTTTGCTATTGAGATTTTCAGGATTTCGGGTATCAAATGTGATGTAAATCCGATACTTACCCGGGATTTCCCCACTCCTTCAAAAAGGCCTCATTTCAGTGTTCTTGACAAATCAAAGATCAAACTCACATTCGGATTGACCATCCCCTATTGGAAAGACAGTTTAACCAAATGTATTAAGGAATTAGAGCGGGCCGAGTGAAAGAAATGGTCCGGTGAACCATTTTCATTTGGCGCCTGAAAGCGAAGCGTGCGGGGGGGGACCAAGTGAAAAGAAATGGTCCGGTGAACCATACCCACGAGGAGCCTCAAAGCGAAGCGTACAGTACGGCCTAACGTTAACCTCCCTTAGAACGGAATTGAGAGGCCAGATCAATCATAAAATTTAATTATCTTCACAATCAAATTTTAAAATCACGATCAATATGCACGACTGGAGATCAGCAAAACTTACAGAAGACTACCTGGAAGGAGTTCGTGGCGGCATTCCACTTGCTGAAACACAAATTGAAGTTATTATCAGAATACTAAAATCATGGGTTCCTGATTTTCATACATTCCTCGATATGGGTTGTGGTGATGGCATTTTAGGCAGGCAACTTTTGCAGGAGTGGCCGGAGTCCGAAGGGATTTTTATGGATTTTTCTCAACCAATGATTTCCTCTGCAAAAGAAAAATGCGGGCCTTATAAAAACCGATGCGCGATCGTTCTTCAGGATTACAGTGAGGACAACTGGATGGAGTCTATTAAAGATAAAACTCATGTTGATGTAGT
The DNA here is from genome assembly GCA_964389805.1 of uncultured Roseivirgaceae bacterium. Lineage (GTDB taxonomy): Bacteria > Bacteroidota > Bacteroidia > Cytophagales > Cyclobacteriaceae > JAGTVG01. Next base: position 4,551 of record CAYMFU010000320.1, read on the forward strand.
AATTTCAGGCTATTCTATTCATCATCATGAAGATGAGAGGAAATACAGCATTTATAAGGATGTATTCAAACTCCTAAAACCCGGGGGTGTCTTTCTAAACCTTGAACATGTTGCTTCACCGAATCCAAAAATTGAAAAATTGTTTGATGAAACCTTTATTGACGGTTTATATGCATATCATGTTAGATCCGGGGGGAAAGAAACAAGGCAGGATATAGCAGACAAGTTTTACAACCGGGAAGACAAAGTGCTTAATAAATTAACCCTGGTTGAAAAACAAGTTGATTGGCTTGATGATATTGGTTATATAAATACAGATTGCTTCTTTAAATTGTATGAATTGGCCCTTTTTGGTGGGCAAAAACCCTTATAAGGCCAATTTGATTTTCATCCGGTAAGAGGAAGAGTTGAGTCTGCCTACCAGATAATAATGCTCCCTGGCTGGAAGGATTAAATCCTGCTGATGTAGAAAGCTATTAATCCCTGACAAGGAAAAACTGAACCCTCCTTCTGTCGATTCCTCCCTTAAGGTTCATAACATCATAAATATCTTCAAAGTGCTTTCTATCCATGATCATCATTCTTTCTTCAGAAACACCACGCCCCCTTAAATAATCTTTTACAGCCTTAGCCCTTTTCTCAGACAGATTAAGGCGCATATTCTCTTGTGCAAGGTCCTCGAAGCCGACGATGACCAATTTCAACTGGGTTTTTTTCAGATATTCTACCAGAATATTGATCTTTTCAGCTGAATACTGGGTCAAAGGGATAGTATGATTTACATCAAAATGAGCAGAAACAGGAAGTTTTTCCCATACGATCAGATTGCTTAAATAGCCTTCTCTGGGAGACAATTCGATTCCATTTTCATGGATTAATTGCCTGTATTTAATGGAAGTATACCTTAGATCAAAAGCATCTACAAAAAACATGTTTACCCTACGGTTGAGAAACCTTCCCAGAACGCTTTTATTATTCCAAATGGGTATAGTTTCACCATATCCTTTACTATGCAATCGAGTGCCTTCAATTCCTTTCTTGCTCAGGTAATATTTTACCACCCCTGCTCGTCTATTTGACAATTTATCATTGTAGCTATCAGGCCCAATATAATCGGTGTGACCGGAAATAAAAATCTTAACATGCTTAACATCAATAAGAAAATCCACTAGTTCATCAAGTCCAGTACTGTAATATGGTTTTAATTCGTAGGAATCAAAATCAAAGTTTATAGTAGGGATAATTACCTTTCCCCTGGAATCAAGTCGTGATAAGAATATGATCCCTTCTTCCCTTTCCATCACCGATCTAAGTTTCTGATCATCACCTGAACTTGCCAAAGAAGCAATCAATCTTTCCAGATAATCATAATCCCTCACTTCATCCTCAACATAAAATTTATTATCGTATCTCTCCCCATTCTGCTTCGGATCTTCAATCACGGTCGATGACATATCGCGGGGTTTTCTGCTCCTGTCTCCCCTGCTTCTGGTATTCCCTGATATGCCCTGATTGTCAGCCTGATTGAGATCACCCTCCTCGTCCGCACCTGGTTCTGCAGCAACCACCATCGGACTACTTTCAGATTTTTTGTTCTGGACGGCATCAATGAATGCTGCAGAATCGACAATGGAAATAATCTCATCCTTATTCGGGACAATATCCATTACATACTCAAAGATATCAGCCCGGTAAGGTATCAATAGATTCTTCTCTTTGAACCGGTAACCATCTGCATCTATACCCAGTTTATAACTCTTCTCGAATTCCAAAGGGGTATTATATTTTCCATTAGAAATATCCGTAGGTTCAAGCACTTTTGATTCGCCGGTCTTTACATCAATAATCCTGATTTTGGCATTTATGGGTTGATTAACATTGGGATCAAATAAATTAAATTTCATCAGGAAATTTGTAGAAACTGATCCAGGTCTTACGATCATATATATATCCTTTTCTCCATATGAATCGTTTCGGTATGAAGCAAAGAATCCCTTTGTACCATTGGCATGAAGTGTAAAGTAAATGTCATCATCGGGCGTATTGATAGGATAACCAATATTTCTGGGTTCGGTCCAGCTTGCGATTTCTTCAAGATAAACGGATGAATATACATCATAACCGCCAAGACCTATATGTCCTCTGGAACTATAAAAAAGGGTGCGCCCGTCGACATGAATTTGTGGAGCATCTTCGTCAAATGGTGTATTAATTACCTCTCCCAGGTTTTCAATGTTTCCATATTTGCCATTATCCAGCAAAGTAGCCCTGTAGATATCAGATCCTCCATATCCTCCCGGTTTATCACTCGTGAAATAGATGAATTTTTCATCTGGGGTAAAACTTGCACTGGACTCCCAATGAGATGTGTTTATGCCAGCTAAGGATTCCGGATCAGTCCAATCCCCATTTTGGAATTCACTAATATAAAGGTCTCCCCCATTATCAGATTTATACAAAATGAGTGTTGAACCGTCTGGGCTCAAACCCACACAGGCATCATGGCCCGGTGTATTAAATTTCAGATCATTATCAGGTTCACTCCATGTCCCATCCCTGTTCAAGCGGGATATGTATACGTCTTCCATGAACAAACCCGATTTATCGACACTTCTGCCAGTTGTATTTGGCCGTCTTGAGGTAAAAATGATCATGTCCTCATTTGTATTCATCAAAGGTACATATTCAGGGAAGGGACTGTTTATTGGGGTACCGAGATTATCAATTGGCGTTATAACAGGTTCTTTAATATATTGTTCTGCAAGCTTGCAATCCTGAATGTATTTTTCTATCTCAAGCCTTTCCTTATTATCAAACCTATTATACGAATCAGGTGCTTTTAATGCGATATTATAATAATGAACCGCTGTATCAAATTTTAAATTGAAATGATAAGCCCGGGCAAGGTAAAAGTCAAGATTAGGATCAGTTTTACCATTATTTACAGCATCAAGAAAATAGCTCAGGCTTTTTGCTTTATCAATACTGTGGTAATATATTATTCCAATTCTAAATTGATATTCAGGATTGTTTGGAGATAGCGAATCCAGCAGCAAATAGGTGTTTAATGCTTCACCATAATATTCCGATTCATACAATTGGTTTGCAGCGGTCTCTAACCGGGCAACCTGACGTTCCTTTTTTTTCTGGGCATTTACAGTAGTACTAAAAATTAGGGCAAAAACAAGAACGAAAAAAAAGCCCACCCTTGAAATCATTGGCAGTTTTTATTTCAAATATATAATCATTCTTTAGAGATGCAAGTGTATTTAATATAATTATTAAAAGAAAAAAAATGAATTATGAAACTTCTATCCTAAAAGTGTGAATATAAATCACTTATCCATTTGTAAATGTTTTGAAACGTAAGTAAATATTTAATATACGATTGAAGATTATTTGAGGATTATCTTTAAATCCTAACATCAGGATTCGGCCGGTCTTGAAAGTAAACTTTATAAAAATAAAATCGAACCAGTTATGAGAAACTTGAAAAACACGGTCCGGCTTATAGGAAATGTAGGTATGGACCCGGAATTAAAAACATTGACCAATGGGAATACTGTAGCACGCTTTTCACTAGCTACATCGGAAGGTTACATAAATAAAGAAGGAGAAAAAGTAATTGATACACAATGGCACCGAATTGTCGCTTGGGGCAAGACTGCCCTACTCGTTGAAAAGATCTGTAGAAAAGGAAACCGGATTGCTGTGGATGGCAAGCTTACCAATCGTTCCTATGAGGATGATAATGGAGAGAAAAAATACATCACAGAGATCATAGCCAATGAACTTATGGTCATTAATTCTCAGGTAAATAAAGCATCAACATAAACAAGTGGTTTATTAATCTATACTTCCGTATTTGGCCCCGGAAATCATTTCGAAAGCTCAGCTTGCCTGAAAGTTAAAATTGCTCCATTTGTAGGGAATTTAGTGTCGAAGTGTACAACCAGGGGTCAAATATTGATCTAATCTCTAAGTCTACCACCTGATTAAAAAGGTAAATCCAGATTATCAGGTGATTTTTTGGTTTCAGGGAATCTGGATTCAACTCCTTTCAGATATAGGTTTTAAAAAGTTCTTATTAACTCTGTTGACCATCCAGGGTAGGTTTCGTCGGATCGAGATACTAATTCTTTGAGTTTTTTCATAATTAGATGCATCTCACGATCCATATCCGGTCTGAAGAAAATAAAATCTTATATAGCCAGTAAGAAGTGCTCTTAAGGTTTTACATTAATTTTCAGGTTCTTATATTTTATCAGTGCTTCTAATAAATAATAATCACCATAAATTATAGGAACTCCAACCTCAGTATTCCCCGGGAAACTTCCAACACCCTGGTCTAGCACAAAATTCTCCTTTTCGTTCTGGTTAGCGATATACCCTTGTGCTACCAGGTTATGGATAATTTTCTCTGCAACGATTAAATATTGCTCAGGTTGCTTAATTTCCGAGTAAGAAAATAAATCTATGAGGGCAGAAGCAAGTATCGCGGCAGCTGTTGCATCTCGAACCGTATTTGGAATATCCGGAGACAGATAATCCCAATATGGGATACAATCCGCAGGGAAATTGGGATGACTCAATATATATGAGGCTATTCGAATAGATTGATCAAGATAAACCCGGTCTCTTGTTTCCCTGAACGCAAGTACATATCCATACAAAGCCCAGGATTGTCCCCTTGCCCAGGCTGTGCTGTCAGAAAATCCCTGAAATGATCCTCTATATTTTGGCTGAAAGGAATCAAGATCATAATCAACCACCTGGAAGGAACTGAAATCAGATCTGAAGTGTTTCTCCATTGTGTTTAAGGCGTGTTTATTAGCAATTTTATAGTACTCTACATTATTGTTCCATCGCCAGGCCTTATAGAGTATCTCAAGATTTACTATATTATCAATTAATACAGGAAATTCAAAATTTGCGTTCTCATCTAATGATTTTATAGATCCAATGTCATCATTATAGCGGGAGGCAAGGGATTTGGCAGCGGTATTCAATACCTCCTTATATGACTCGTTTTTAGATATTCTGTAACCCTGACCAAAACTGCTGTTAATAATAAACCCAATATCGTGAGTTGAAGTATTATAAGACTGATCTCGTAAGCTATTCGTCCACGATTTGGCAGCGGTAAGTAAGTCCAGATCTCCTGAGTATTCATAGAGATACCATAATATACCCGGGAAGAAACCACTTGTCCAATCATCTGAGGAAACCATATTGAGTTTATTATTCTCAAAACTTCTTGGGAATAATGTTGAATCCGGATGAGAATCAATGAATTTTCTATATTTCGATATGTACAACTCTAATAACGTATCGATCCCAAGCTGTTCCGGACTACGAATCTCTTCAAGAGTAACCTCACGAGTATTCCTGCAGTTTAAAAAAAACAAACTGCTGATGAAAATAATTATTAGGTAACTGTAAACTTTCCTCAATTTCTCTTCTCCAAATGATCTATGCTAAAATACCCTAAAATATAATATTGGGATAATATTTTAATCTGAATTGCAACAAATAGTATAATTGTCCCGGTGGAATCAACAAGGATCAATAATGATCAATCTAATTATCTCACTTGATCTGCATTAAGCGATAAGCTTAAAATCAGCTTTAATTTCCAGGGGACGTCCAAATTAATCCTGCAATCGATCCAAAAAATCAAGGTAGACATTTCGTGCTTATAAAAAGTTTGCGCCTCAAAAAAAACAATCATAATCACCCTCCTGTTTAATGATCATTGCCCTTTAAAAAATGTATTTAAAATACATTTTATTAACTATTCGAAACAAATTATTATAATTTTACTTTATCAAACTATAAGTCATGAATCGAAAATTATCTATACCGGGCCTAATTCTGGTCATTTGTTTTGTTGTGGTTTCCAATGCATCTGGTCAGACCAATATTCAATCGAGTTCTATTAATGAGATGGACTTGAAACTGGATAATATTATGATACTTCATCTGGGGGAAAACTATGATACCCGCAAAACAGTTGAAGGCGAGATTACTTTCTGGTTAAGTAAGTATAAATTTACGGCTTCACCCTCAAATCGTTATTTCGATCATAAACGCATTCCAACAAAAGACCAAATAGTTAAGGTTCTTAAAGAAAATGAATTTGATGGTATTCTTACCACAGTGTTCACAGATATCGAGACCAAGGAAAGATTTGAGAATCCACAGGCAGCTTACAACCTGACACCGACCTCACCCACGATTTATAACTTCCTGGATTCGTATCAGAATAAATACAGCACAGGGTATACCATTCAGGAGAAGGCGTTTGTGGTGCATTCCAGGCTATTTAAAACAAGTGATGAATCGATACTATATGAAGCAACTACTGAAACATATCAACCACAATCCCTGGATATAGCCGTTGAGAATTTTTCAAAATCAATTGCCAAAGAGTTGAAGAAAAGCAAAGTGCTGGAAAAGAAATAACCTGTTAATATTCCAAATTATTAAAGGAGAATAACCAAAAAATGGCTAATCATGTCGCAGCGCCTTTACTGGATCGATTCGTGCAGCCCTGATCGCAGGATATAATCCAGCTATCAAACTCAACAATATTGAAAAGCCGATAGAACCAAGAATTAGCCACATTGGAAAATAAAAGAAATCCACATGAGGTTCCCCGGCTGGCATAAACTGAGTGTTGGCAATTTGATTGGCAATACGGGTTACAATCCATCCAAGAATTAATCCAAATACAGCACCCACAAGACCAATAGATCCCGCTTCCACAAAAAATATCCATTTGATCTGACTTTCACTCCCCCCAATCGCCTTCATGATCCCAATTTCCCTGGTCCGTTCCAGTATAGACATGATCATGGTATTTACTATTCCCAATCCAGCCACGATCAAGGCAATGGTTCCTATGGCCCCAAGAATACCATCCAGGATGAGAAATGCCCTTCTAACTTCCTTCAATTGATCTGTAATAGCGAAAACATTCAGGCCCAACTCATCTTTTAGTGTTTTAACTACCGGATCCATGAACTTGGGATCCTTTAATCGCACATAAATAGCACTATACCCATCATCTGTGGAATTGCCTCCTAATACATCCCATATATTGGTAAATCCGAGTCTTGGTACCTTATTTGCTGTCTTGTAGGGCACCAGTAAACTACCTTTTACACTTTTGTTATCAAATTGCGTCTTTTTTTTGATGATACCTCCCAGTATAAAGGTAGTTGTTTTCTCCTTGAAGGGAATTTGACGGTCGCCTGATAGCATCCGCAAGGGATTTAGAGCCAGGTTGGAATAATCCATTACGGCCGTTGTAATTTGAATCGGCCTGCCAATCAGGGAGTCTTGAGGAACAACCAGGAAATCCTGGTCTTTCTCATGAAATTTAAATTGTACCGGTTCATCAGGGTCCTCCACGATAATCTTCATATGTCTGAGTGTCTCCCATCGCACGATCACTACCGCTGATGAATCGTTATCAAAAAAGGATCCGTAGGTAATATCATTAAATGGCTGATACTTCTCCAGGCTATGCGGTATACCCGCAACCGTCATTTCCATTTCTTTATCCAAAACCTTTACTTTAGCCCTGAAAGTTAGTTCCGGGAAGGCAATATCAACACCCTCAACTTCATTGATCAAATCAAGAGTTGAATCGCTCAAACTTGTAATCGCCTGAGACATCTGACCGGCCAGGGAGCTAACATCCCCTTCAGCTATACTTTCGAGATCAATTTTTCTTGCAGTTACCGTAAGACTGTTGAAAAGATCGTTATTCTTAAAAGCCTCTGTTATATTTCTCTCCATCCCCGTTCCAAAGGAAATCATTGAGGTTAGGGCACCTATCCCAATCACAACGCCTAAGGTTGTGAGGGTAGTACGCAATTTGGTTCGCCATAAATTGGCAAACGCTAGTTCGATCATATCACCGATCTTCATTTATCCTCTTGATTTTCTTATCTTCCAATATTTTACCATCCAGCAAGTAGATCATTCTGTCTGATATCTTTTCAGCCGTTTCCCGGTCGTGGGTCACAAGAAGAATTGTCTTTCCCTGTTCCTTATTCAAACTAACCAGCAGATCCATTATTTCATTAGCTGTAACACTGTCCAGGTTTCCGGTAGGCTCATCAGCAAGAATGATTTCCGGGTCATTTGCCAGGGCCCTTGCGATAGCTACACGTTGGGTCTCCCCACCGGAAAGTTCATCAGGTTTGTGATAGATTCTTTCAGAGAGCCCTACGTTGTTCAGCAAGTCCCTGGCCCTAGGCCGCCTCTGGTTTTTGGGACAAGCCCCGAATATTAAAGCCAATACTACATTATCCAGGGCAGTCCTGGTAAATATCAGGTTAAATGACTGAAATATCATCCCGACATGGAAGCGGCGATGGTAAGCCAGTTCATTCCTTGTCCAATCAGATATTTTCTTTCCGTCATAGATGATCTGTCCCCCGGAAGCTGTATCCAGTCCTCCAATAAGATTAAGCAATGTTGATTTCCCCGAACCGGATCGTCCAACAATGGAAACAATCTCACCTTTATTTACAGAGAAACTGATACCATCCACAGCATTAATGGCTATTTCTCCTTTAAAGTAAGATTTTACTAGTCCGGTTATTTCAAGAATAGGCAAAACACTTTTTCCTAATAGTACATCAAATTATCTGTCTGATATTATTTTTAAAAATAAAAACCTGCAAAACATCAAAATAATTATATGGTCGGCTGTATGTTTCCACAAAAAACATATAATAAAACCCAAGTCCATTGTAACTTTAATGTAAAAGTATTTATCTGAACCAATAATTCGTTTAGATTTTGAAAGGGAGAATTATAATTAGATCTGCAAACCCGCATGATACTGAGAAGATGATGGAGATTTATGCTCCGTATATTCTTAATTCTACGATATCTTTGGAGACAGAGGTACCTCTCAACGAAGAATTCCAGGTAAGAGTCCTTCATTATCAGGAAAAGTTACCCTGGCTAGTCTGTAATATTGACAACAACCTGGCCGGATATGCCTATGCAACAGACCATAGGCAAAGAAATGCCTACGACGTGACCAAAGAACTTTCGGTATATGTACGCAACGACTATCGGAAATGCGGGGTAGCTACCGGATTATATACTGCTCTGATTGAAATCCTGAAAGCCCAGGGTGTTTCCAATGTGCTGGCCGGTATTACATTGCCCAATTCAGAAAGCGTCGGCTTTCATGAAAGCATGGGATTTAAACCTGTGGGGGTATATCATAATGTAGGCTATAAGTTTGGTGAGTTCCAGGATACTGGCTGGTGGGAACTTATGTTAGGTACAAAAAATAATAATCCCCTGGAATTGGTTGAGATCAAAGAAATCATTAATTCACAAAGCTGGATGGATGCAATTAAAAAAGGAATATCAAAAATCCAGGCTAAAGAATGATATAAATATACAGGATGATGAAGAAATTTAAAATCCATTATATACACCATTTTCTTATCTCAATAAGCCTCATTCTTGTAACGGGTAACTGCCAAATGGAGAATTGGAAGAACCAGAGGCAAGAAAATTCAAGAGGGGTAATCGCCAACAATGCCATGGTGGTTTCGGCCCACCCATTAGCTACTAAGGTTGGTGTGGGAATCCTGAAGAAAGGCGGAAATGCAATAGATGCAGCCATTGCTGTTCAATTTGCACTTTCGGTAGTCTATCCTGCGGCTGGAAATATTGGAGGTGGGGGATTTATGGTAATCCGTAAAAATGATGGCAGCATTTATTCGCTTGATTTCCGGGAAAAGGCACCCTTAAAAGGCAGCCGGGACATGTACCTTGACTCTAATGGACAGGTCATCATGGGTCTGAGCCAGATAGGTCATTTTGCATCAGGCGTACCGGGCGTTGTGGATGGCATGGGAAAAGCTTATCAAAAATTTGGCACAATTGAATGGACAGATCTAATCCAGCCGGCCATAGACCTGGCCAGGAATGGTTTTCCACTAACCCGGAAGGAAGCTGTAGGCTTGAATAATAACCAGGAGGCCTTTATCGAAGCAAATACAATCTCACCTGATTTTGTGCTGAAAGAAGAGTGGGTCGCAGGCGACACCATTCGATATGCCGAGCTCGCCGAAACACTTGTTAACATAAAAAACAATAAAAGGGCTGGTTTTTATGAAGGCCATACGGCAGACCTGATCGTTGCCGAAATGCAAAGAGGTGGTGGATTGATATCTTATGAAGATCTTTCTTCTTATGAAGCAATATGGAGAGATCCCATTGTTGGTCATTACAAGGATTTTAAGATAATTTCTATGGGGCCTCCATCGGCAGGAGGAATTTCTCTTGTCCAGCTTTTACAAATGTTGGAGCCATTTCCCCTTTCAGAATATGACCTTGACGAGGCTGAATATATCCATCTGCTTGCAGAAGCAGAAAAGCTGGTTTATGCAGACAGAGCCGGGCATCTGGGTGATATGGACTTCTATGATGTACCCACTATTCAATTGCAGGATGAAATGTACAATAAAAACAGAATGGCGGATTTTGACCCTGAAAATGCGAAACCATCGGACGACATATATTCAGGTAAGCTGACCATGAAGGAATCAATGGAAACTACTCATTTTTCTATCGTCGATCAATTTGGAAATGCTGTAGCTGTGACCACTACCTTAAATGGCGGGTATGGCTCAAAGGTTTTTGTGGCGGGCGCCGGTTTTTTATTGAATAATGAAATGGACGACTTCAGCCTTAAACCTGGAGTTCCCAATATGTTTGGATTAATAGGTGGTGAAGCGAATGCCATAGTGCCCGGAAAGCGGATGCTAAGTTCCATGACGCCGACAATAGTAGAAAAGAATGGGGATTTATATATGGTGATCGGCTCCCCGGGAGGATCTAAAATCATTACCTCTGTGCTTCAATCCTTTCTGAATGTGGTCGAATTTGGTCAGAGTATGCAGGAAGCTGTCACATATAAAAGGTTTCATCATCAATGGAAACCAGATCATATCATGTTTGAAAGTGGCAGGATGGATGATGAAGTCAAGGAGGATTTGCTGGTTATGGGGCATAAACTTATGGTAAGAGGCCCATATAGCCGTGTAGATGCCATTTTGGTATTAAAAAATGGAAGTTTGGAAGGGGGAGCTGACCCCAGGGGAGATGATGCAGCATCAGGATTCTAAAGATTATTACAATGAAAAACAGAAGACAATTTCTTAAAAAATCAATGCTGGCAGGTATTGCAGTTTCCACGAATGGCCTGCAGGCATCCTGTAACCAATCAGGCAAACATAAGAACCAGGATTTCAAAATTGGGATAATTGGCCTGGATACATCACATAGTCCCGCATTTACGAAGTACATCAATGATCCGGAAAAGGAAAGTATGCAAGGGATGCACGTGACTGCGGCATATCCCTACGGCAGTAAAAGAATTGAGTCCAGTGCTAAAAGAATTCCGGAATACACAGAGCAATTTAAATCCATGGGCATCAAAATTGCGAATGATCTGGATGCCCTGATAGAACAGTCAGATGGGATATTACTTGAAACAAATGACGGCACAATGCACCTTGACCAGGCATTAAAAGTTATAAACGCTAAAAAACCGCTTTTTATTGACAAACCAGTTGCAGCTGATTTGACTGACGTTGTTAAAATATACGAAGCCGCCGATAAAAACGAGGTACCTTTGTTTTCATCTTCTTCACTGAGGTATCTTAAAAAAGCCCAGGAGGTAAGGAATAAGAAAGCAATAGGCGATATCACCGGGGCATTCGCGTATAGCCCTGAACATCTTGAACCTTCCCATACAGATCTTTTCTGGTATGGCATACACGGCGTAGAGATATTGTATACAATAATGGGAGCAGGCTGTCAAAGCCTGAAGAGAATAACCACGGAAAATACGGACCTGGTTATCGGTAAATGGACCGGTGAACGTCTTGGCACCTTCAGAGGTATCCTCAGCGGACAACAACAATATGGCGGCACCGCCTTTGGTACTGATGGCGTTGCAGAAGTAGGTTCTTATGATGGATATGGCCCACTGGTAGAGGAGATCATTGGTTTCTTCAGATCAGGGGAATCTCCGGTCCCGGCTAAGGAAACACTTGAAATCTATACCTTCATGCAAGCAGCCGATGTCAGCAAAGAAAGAGGAGGAGAATGGGTGCAACTAAATGAGGTTTATGATAAGGCCCTGGGAAATTAAAACTTGCAAGGACGAATTTTTGATTAATGGCAATTGAAAAATCTTGCAACATCTGGAGATTCTTTTGGTGCATCAAATCTGACACGAAACCTCACTGCACTCCTGCTATATTATGAATAGATAATCCGGTTAAGGTAAGCATTCCTGAACCTGCCATCCGGGTCATAAGTTTTTAGCAATTCAAGGAAATCTGGAAACCTCTCGTACGATTCCTGAATAATTTTCGCATTAATTGTATAAAGTTTACCCCAGTGTGGCCGTACATTAAATGGTGCCAGGGTAGCTTCAATAAGTGGTAATAGTTTTTGCACTTCAGGCCAATCAGATTTCCATGTGAAATGAAAAGCCACGCTTGCCCGCTTGTATAACTGGCTCATCCATAGATTGTCTGCAGCAATAGTCCTGATTTCAGAAATGTATAAAAAAGGTAAAATTTTGTCTCCCAGTTTGGCAATTTCCCTCATGGCCTCACCTGCATGTTCAATGGGAACAAAAAATTCTGATTGCAGTTCGTCAAAGGCCGAAGGCATAGCGTTGATCCTAAAATGTGGCAATCTATCATACCAGGGACCAACCTTTCCCATTTGATCTGTGCATGCTTCAGCTGACATATCAATGATCGGGTGAATATTCCTGTCACACATCTTCCCGCCAAAAAATTCCATTCCAAGGTCATCCACAGGTTGATCGACACGTCGTTTGATCCATGCCTGATCAACTATATCATTTTGCCATTTGGTAAATAAACACACACTATATCCGCTAGACATAATTTCATCAAAATTCTCTATCACGTTTTCAAGAGGTAGATCAAGGTAAATATCCTGCCGGGCATCATATGTGGGTTGTATATCCAAAACCATGCGCGTGATAATTCCAAGCCCACCTAAGCTGACAACCACCCCATCGAAAATATCCGGATTATTCTCCCGGCTCAGGCTGACAAGTTGGCCATCGGCCAAGCAAATTTCCATTTCCCTTACCACTACGGCAAGGCTTCCATTTTCTGTTCCAGATCCATGTGTCCCGGTGGAGCATGCACCAGCAACTGTAACTTGTGGAAGGGAAGCTAAGTTTTGCAATGCAAATCCTTTTTCATGCAATTGAGGGGCCAGCTCTTCGTATTTGATCCCACCCTCGATGGTTACAGTACTGTTGGTTTCATCAATAGAGATTATTTTGTTGAGTTTTCGTAGGGAAATCTGGGTCAGCGGGCTATCAGCTATGTCATTATAACTATGTGTTGAACCTAATCCCTTTTTATATCCAACCTTTCTCATTAGCTCCTGCAACTCTTCGACTGAAGAAGGCTCTTCCAGATTCTTTGCTTTGAAAATTATATTTCGTCCCCAGTTTCTTCGTTCTAATACTGTTTCCTGTTTTGAATCTTCTGATTTCTTTGGCATACAGGAGAACATCGGGTTTAATATTGTCCCGGCAATCGCCAAAGAAGAAGCTTTGACAAATTCTTTTCTTTTCATAAAACAAAAGGTAAGTTAATTAAATAAGTGAAACAAAAAATCCTATCCAAGATAAAAAACTTTGGGGTGATTTAAAATCAGATTCAATATTCCAACCAATGCCTTTCAATATCTTCCAGGGTTCTGCCCTTAGTCTCAGGTAATAACTTCCAGCCAATGTATATTGTAGGAATACAGAAAAAAGCAAAAATCCAGAACGTAATATCCGGACCCAGGCTGTCAAGTGATATAGGAATCAATTGACCAATTATAAAAGTGCCAATCCATACTGCTATAGTTGCTATCGACATAGCTCTGCCCCTGATTTTTGTTGGATAGATCTCGGATAGAATCACCCATACTACAGGCCCAAGAGAAAAGGCAAAGCAGGCAATGAATACAAGGACCAGACTCAATAAAAGAAAACTCCCGGCTTTCCCCACGGCAAAAAGAATCCCAATCAGGATCAGAGAAACAAACATCCCCGCGGTACCCGTCAATAACAATCGCTTCCTGCCGAAAATATCTATGGTAAAAATTGCAATCACAGTAAATACTACATTAATGATCCCAATGACCACCTGTCCTCCCAGTGCTTCACTCAGGGCAAATCCGGCTTCTTCAAAAATTCGGGGACCGTAATAAATTATTGCATCAATTCCAGTAAATTGCTGCAATACAGCCAATGTGACGCCAATGAATACCGCCATTTTTATTCCCGGTGTTAAGAGCATCTTCCAGGATCCTTTTTCCAAAGAAAGGGTATCTTCAATCTCATTAATCTCATGTCTTGCCTGTTCTATCCCGACAAGCCTTGTTAGCACTTTTCTGGCCTGATCTGTTTGCCCTTTTACAACCAGCCACCTGGGGCTTTTGGGTATGAATAAAATGAGAATGAAAAAACTAATGGCTGGGATAGCTTCCATACCAAGCATTCCCCTCCAGACTTCTTCCTTAAAAACCAGATGAAAGTTGACCAGGTTCTCAAAACCCGGATTATTGGAAGTGTTTAATAGCCAGACATTCACAAAGTAGGCGCATAAAATGCCAATGGTTATGGCAAACTGGTATAAGGTTACCAACCGGCCCCGCATAGCTGGTGGTGAGATTTCTGAAATATATAAAGGCGACAACATAGAGGCAATACCTACACCAAGACCACCTACCAAGCGGAATAAAACCAGCATCGCAAATGAGGTAGACAAGGCACATCCGATCGCGGAAATAGAAAATAGTGCTCCAGTTAACAGCAGTACCATTTTTCGGCCATATTTATCGCTTAGCCAGCCAGCTCCCGATACTCCAAGGATGCAACCCAATAATGCGGAACTCACATACCAACCTTCCATACTGGCGTTGAGCTCAAACTGCTGACGAACCATAGCCAGGGTTCCAGATATTACAGCCGTATCATACCCAAAAAGGAATCCTCCAAGAGATGCAATTAATGCCAGGCCTACAAGATTTATTCTTTGTTTAAAATCGTCCATCTGAATTAGCTAAAAGGACAGCAAGATAAAGGATAGCAATTTAAGTTATGAACGGACAAATAAAAATTAATACAATTTTTAATTTGATCATAGTCTATTGTTCTTCATTATATTTAAATTAGTAATAGTGAACAACATGTTGAATGATCTTATTTTTTTGATTTACCTTGGTATATAATCGCAAGATTGTTTTCATCAAGCACACGAAATTTTGAGATTTCCGGGAGTTTCCCAATGGGTGCTTCTAAGAACAGAATACATAACCAAATAGAAATGAAAAAATATCTGGGTCAACTTCTTCTTTTTTCGGTCCTTTCTACCAACCTAACTTTCAGTCAGGATTCCGATGAATCCTTAGTTCGCCTTTTGGATTTCGTACATAAAACCAGAGATTACAAAGAAGGATATACCGAAAGCCTGGGTAAAAATGATTTCAGGTATCATTCCATCCGAACCGATGTTGAAGAATGTCTGTTAACAAGGGCGACTGATGGTACTATGTCAATCGAATGGGCCACTGAATCAGTGGATAGTGAGATAAAAAGTAAAGGCATAGGTTTTTTATGGATCGCAGCAATGGATATAACTGGCGTAAAATGCGGTTTTGATCTTTACTTAAACGATAAAAAACGATTCCACATCGAGGCCAGCACTTCGTATTCGTGGTCAATGGAATCACCTGATGGTGGATCCTTACAATTTTCTTCCATGGAAAAAGACCATCACGGAGATTCTCATGGATATATGGCTCTATGGGCGCCGACATCGTGGTTAAATCCCGGAGAAACGCAAAGGATCAGGATCGTCGGGGAAGCTGCCGGATCCAACACCTGGATCATAGTTTATAAAGCAAAGGATGCTGCCTCATACCTGCAGCAATCGGTTCAATATGATAAATGGTTAAAACTAGATGCTGTAAAGATTGAAAAAAAGTACAGGTTGTCCATGACCTTACCAGTTTATTTTGCAGGTGAAACATTGTATTATACCTCTGCTGGAAAGTCAGGTAAGGTTGTCACAAAACTTGGCAATAAGGAGGCAGAAGCTGAATTCGAGCTTCCTGAAAAATCCTTTGGGGAGCCATTGACAATAAAAGATACTAATGCTGAAATAGTGACCATTAATTCATTCGGTCATGAGGAATCAAGTTCAAAACTTCTAAACAAGGCCATACTTAAAACCAGTCAAACAATACTTGAAGATGGCAATATTAATATCACTTCGCAGAGGATATATAGTCCAAAAACAGTGCAAAGTCTTAAAGCCTTGTCTCAATCAAAGCTATCAGATGGTAAAATATACCTGATGAATTCCAGTCATCAGGATATTGCCTGGATGGATTCGCCTGAAAAATGTATCCTGGAAAGGGATACAATGCTTTTGTCTCCCCTATTCGATCTGGCTTCCTTAGATCCTGATTATAGATTTGATATAGAAGATGCCTTAATGTTGAAGGAATTTATTCATCGGCATCCTGATAAAAAATCCCTGGTTCAACAGATGCTGTCCGATGGGAGAATATCCTGTGGATCTACATTTATACAACCGTATGAAGAAATGTATTCCGGAGAATCATTGGCCAGGCAGTTCTATTTCGGGGCAAAATGGTTGAAAGATGAATTTAACTACGATGCAAATATCTATTGGAATGTAGATGTCCCCGGACGTACCCTTCAAATGCCTCAGATCATGAAAAAAGCAGGCACGGATTATCTTATGATGAGCCGTTTTGAAAAAGGTGCCTACAATTGGTACAGCCCTGATGGTTCATATATCACTACCTATTCACCCGGTCACTATGCCGATGCTTTCAGGCCATTGCAAAAGAACTTCTTTGATGCAGCTCAGTATTTAAGTTCTTCCGCACTTTTCTGGGAAAAGTACTACGAAGAGAAATCAGAAAATTCGGTTGTCCCTGTCTTATCAGATTGGGATATGAGTCCGGCAGTCAATTATTCCCCATTTATAAGAAAGTGGGAATCCGTGACAGAAATACAGAATGAAAACGGGGATTTTGAAAAGGTTTCGCTACCTGAATTTAAGATCGCTTCCGGACCAGAATATTTCAAGGCATTATCTGCCGGAATAAATGAATTACCTGAAATTGAAGGGGAAAGGCCCGCTATATGGTTGTATATACATGGTCCGTCGCATCAAAAAGCCCTTAAAGCCAGCCGTGAAGGGGATATCATCCTTACCCAAGCGGAAAAATTCGCTACCATAAATGCCTGGATTGATGGGAATTTTAAAAATTATCCACAAAACGCCTTAAACAGTGCCTGGGAAGCTAAAATATATCCAGATCACGGTTGGGGTGGGAAAAAAGGTAACATAACGGATAACCTTTTCCTGCAAAAGTTTGCTGAGGCTAAAAGCTCAGGGGAGAAGATCCTCGACCAAACCCTGATGGATATTTCTTCAAAGATCAAAACATCCCCTGAAAAAGGAATACCGGTTGTGGTGTTCAATAGCCTTAGCTGGGTACGGAGTGATGTGGTTTCGGTAACATTATCTTTCAATCCTGGCGAAGCGAAGTATGTCATTTTAACTGATGCGCATGGAAACGATATACCCTTGCAGAGTACAAAAGAAGAACAGTATGCTGATGGATCCATACGATCTGTAACCATATGTTTTATAGCCGGGAATGTACCTTCATTGGGTTATAAAACATATTATTATTCTTCCGTCAAGGATAAGGATAGCCAACAGCAAGTGATAGGTGGAAAATTAGAAAACAAATTTTATAAAATTGAATTCACAGATGGTGGATTGCATAGTATTTATGACAAAGACCTTCAAAAGGAGTTGATCGATCCTGCCAAATTCAAAGCCGGGGAAGTGTTTACGATGCGTTCTATAGGTAATGGCGCAGGAGAATTTTCGGAAGTCCAGCAACCCGATATGGAAGGATTTGATAAAACAGGAAATTATCAAATGCATTGGGATTTAGCACATAGCGGCCCCGTATTTACATCCTGGAAGATGAGGCAGGCAATTAAACATGCTGTGGTAGAACAAGAGGTTATCCTATATCATGAGTTGAAAAGAATTGATTTTAAAACTAAAATCTTAAACTGGGAAGGGGTTTTGTTCAGGGAGTTCCGTTTTGCAATGCCTTTAAATATGAAAGAAAGTCAGGTAGCGTACGAAGTACCTTACGGTGTGTTGGAAGTTGGCAAGGACGAGATGAAAGGGGATGCTGGCGAAAGGTATAAAATCCCATGCAAGGACACCAGGCCAAGAGCGATTCAAAATTGGATCAGTGCATATAATGAAAGTCATAGCGTAATGTTAAGTTCTACAGTTGTAGCAGCTGATTATCTGGATCCTACGAACAATCCTGTTTCTAATGTCATTTTACAACCCATTCTATTCGCTTCCCGACAAAGTTGCCATGGAGAAGGAAATGACTATCTGCAAACTGGTGATCATAGCTTTTTATTTACATTGACCTCTGCCAATGCAGATTGGAAGTCAAGCTATAAGTCCGGAATCCAGGCAAATGAAAAGCTTCATACAGTCGTGAACCCTAAACAGTACCTAAATGCAGAATTACTGGAGGAGTTGAGTTTCGTAAGCCTCGATGCAGACAATGTTCTGATCACAACCATGAAGAAGGCAGAAAACAGTCAGAATACTGTGATCAGGATGGTAGAAATGGAGGGAGAAGACACCTTTTCAAAGATGAATCTCTTACCTCCGGTTAATAAGATGGAGAAGGTCAGCCTGATTGAAGAGCCCATAAAGGATTCTGGCACAAGCAAAGATTTAAAATTAGATATCGGGCATCACGCAATTGAAACCTATATGCTGGAAATGGATTAGGATCTACTTATTAAACAATATCTCTAAAGCCCGGAAAAATGAGATATTGGGAGATATGATGTTATAAGGTTTATTTGAAATAAATATTAACAAAAATTTAAGCGGATAAGTTAGATATCCAGATTCTTGAATGAAATTTAATTCAGGTAATTATCGAAAGTCCAGCTGATATAGTATAATCCCCCAATATGTGAAGCCCCGAAACTGGTGGTATAATAGTTATTCAATACATTAGATCCACCTACTTTGATGATGGTCTTGATCTTTCTTATCTTATAGGAAATATTTGCATCGACGGTGGAGAAGGCAGGAATTTCTCCAGTTCCAAAGGCAGATTGCCAAAGGAAGCTGTTCTGCCATCTGTAATTAATTGCAAATCCAACATTCTTTGTAAATTCCCTGTTTCCGGCTGAGATATTGAAACGGTAATCGGGTGTATTAAAGCTGGATTGGTATCCCGGGGTTTCAATAGCATCTTCAAGTGAATTATAGGCAACATTTCCCCGTATAAAAAATCCCCGGTCAAAATGATAATCCGCTCCAAAAGCCCATCCGAAAGAAACTACAGATGCATCAGTGCTTACATGAGTACTGTAGCGTGTTTCCTGTGGAGTATTAGGATATTGCGCCAATAATTGAGTAGCCAGAAATCCTTCAAAATAGTTTCGATAAATATATGCATCAACAAACAACTTCCTTTTTAAATACATTCCTTTATACCCGATCTCAAAGGCTGAAATGGTTTCAGGACCAAATGGACGAACTTCATACGGGCCACTTTCAGTTACAGGTTCGTCTGTGATCGGATTCGGACCTGACAAGGGATAAACGGGATCATCCCCCCAATAGGCCTCCTGAACCTCCGGCAAACCACCTATGGTATGGTATACTCCTGCATCAAAATCTGTCCACTGATCAGATGTGGATGGAAACCGGAATGCCGTTTGATAAGAAGCCCTGAAATTATGATCCTGAGCTTTGTCAAGAGAATAAACCAATGAAATTCTTGGTGTAAATTTACCTTCAAACTTTTCATGTTTATCATACCTGGCTGAAGCTGTAATTTTTATCCTGTCTTGTATTAATCCCTTCGCCATCTGGATGAAAGATCCAAATTGATTGACTTTAATGGGAGCACCAGGCTCATCAAAGAACACAGTTCCTTCTGAATTTATGGTATAACCTCTTTGTGAAACGCCCACCAGCAATTCAAAGGCACGAATAAGATGGGTAAAATTATACATTCCTTCCACCTGCCAGATAGAACTGCGGTCCACCACCATTGAACCTCCTTCATCAAAAGGCTTGCTCCTTATGTCATTTACGAAATAATCGAATTCTTCTGTCCCGGGCAATGGCAAGGCAGGCTGACCAGGATTAAAAATATTTCCATTGGGATCCCTGTTATCGGCTGTGGTTCGGGCAAAACCATAAGCGGCATCCAAGGATCCACCAGACAATAATGTCTGTGCAAAAGCGCCAATGTATTCAGCATACCATACATCACTGGGTTTCCAGGCCTCATTCATTCTCAAGGTTGTGGTTCCGGCATCATAAGACCTTCCTGAATTTTCACTTATTCCCCATCCCCGGATAAAGAAGTTAGGGCTTCTCAGTTCGACACGTCCCGAAAACAGATCAAAATCCCATACCGAAAACCGGTTTTGTGCAGTATATACACTGTTACCATTGCTGTAGTTTATACTGGCAATAGCTTCAAGTTTTTCTGTTATCCGGTAGTCGATCTCACCCGATATCTTGAGATTCGAAGTATTGCTATAATCAACCAGGTCTTTTTCCTTCCACCCGGTTCGGGTTATCAGCTGGTCTGGAAACTGCGCCACAATTCCTGCAACACAAGCTTCATATTCCGGAGTACCCGGTGTCAATCCCTGGTTATCAGTACAAATTGTTTCAGCTATTGCAGGGGCAACTTCTTTAAGGTTGACCGGGACTATTGCCTCATCACCGTATACATTAACGCCATCATAACCTTCATTTGATTCACGGGTTGATTCAGGATTATTGATATCCCCAACATCCCGGTAATCCGTAGCATACCAATCCGTAGCTTTGAGGTAAGATGCATTGATTTTAAAGGCTACTTTGTCGTTAAAAGAATGAGCAAATCTTAAATTAAAATCAGTAAATGGCGTAACCCCACCGCTTTCACTATTGCCCACGTTCATTACCCCGCCCTTGGCGATAAAACTTATGCCCTGGTAATCGAATGGATTTTTACTTGTCATAAATAAAGTGCCGTTCATGCCACCGGGCCCATACATTGCTGAAGAAGCGCCAACAATCAGCTCTACACTTTCAACATCTAGTTCTGAAATGCCGAACAGGTTACCTGCTGCAAAGCTCAATCCTGGTGATACGTTTTCAACACCATCTATGATCTGGTTCATTCTGTAATTATTCTCTCCGGCGAATCCGCGGGTATTGGGGTACCGGAAAGTCAGACTGGCAACGTTCATATCAACCCCTTTTAACTGATATAATCCATCATAAAAATTATCAGCTGCATTCAATTGAATATCCTTGATCCCCATTTTTTCAATGCTGACGGAAGAAAGCATAACTTTTTCATCAATCCTTCCTGCTCTGATAACAACCTCTTCCCCAAGTAATCTTCCTTCCTTTAAGGTTATTTCAACATGCTCAGCCGGATTACTAAGTGTAGATTCCTTTGTTTCAAAACCGACACAGGAAATAACGAGCTGATATGGGGGGGATATTTTTGTTTTAAAAGAAAAATCACCTTTTAAATCGGTAATCGTACCAACATACAAATCCTTTAGCATGATATTAACACCAACTACTGCCTCCCCCGTCTGTTCATTCTTTACACTTCCTGATATGACCGTTTCCTGTGCGTAGGTTCTTATATTTACAATGAAGAATAATAAGAACAGGTATATTAATTTTTGCATAAAAACCGCTGTTATGGCTTTGGAAAGCATGAAAAATACATGCCTCTAAGCGAAATCGAGTGCAAATTAATATAATTATTTCATATAATATTATTTTTTTTTACCAAAAACAGACACTTTTGCTTTTCAAATACCACTAATTTAAAACTAAAGTTATGGAAAAAAGAAGATTAATTTGGAGATTAACAGCATATATGCTGTTTGGAATGGTTATAGCTGGATTGGTTACTTTCAGCAGTTGTAACGATGATGATGGGGAGGAGCCAGTTGAAACTTTAGCTGGAGTATACTCAATGACTGAAGCAACAACGACGACTGATATTGTAGATGTAGAAGATAGTGTGATTATACCATCGGGTTCTAACGTTACAGCTATTATGGCAGGCGGAATATTTGGTTTCAGCCCATGTAATAATCCACTCAATAGTGCAGTTGATATGGCTACAGATGGTAAATTGTATTTTGTTTGTACAGGTGATGAATCGGAAACACCTGGAGTAGATGCTGGATCCTGGAGTGAAAGCAGCGACTTAAGTACACTTACCTTAACACTGAATTCTACTGTTGTCCCTCCAACAGGATTTGTACTCACAATTAATAATGTTACTGTGACAGGTGCTGTACTCAATGGAACAGTTGATGGCGTTCCGATGCCAGGATCTTTATTAGGAGCGTTTCCAGGATATGAAGATATTACTTTCCCTCTTATTCAACTAGTAGGAGCTGAGCTTGAATTTACTCAGATTCCTTAACCATTTTAGGAAATAATATTTTTAAGAACTAAATCCCGATTGGTTTGCATTTATTCCAGTCGGGATTTTTTTAGGTTGATATTATTAGGAGGATTTTATTTGTGACGAATTTTTTTTATGCCTGCATTTTTTTATCCAGGCAGATTCTTTTATCCAGTCTTACGCCGAACACCTATCTTACTTCAATATTCTCAGGCACTTTGTAGTCCCAGAAATCCATTGAGAAACCCCATCGATCAATTATCTTGTCTAAAAGAGTTCTTGATATCACATATGTGTTTTTTCTATACCCTGCCATACTCTCAATATATTCCATAAATACAGGCCTGGCTTTTTCAAAGTCCTCGATTCTGAATTGATCATAAAGATCTTTAAGGAATACCATTGGTTCCTTTTCATACTCTTCAAACTTGATCTCTATAAGGTTTTCTTCAGGGATAAGACCTTTAGTTTCCAGGTAATCGTTGATCAGCTGATCATAGATTTCAAATATCATTTCCTCAATTTCCGCTTCACTAGCAGTGTAAAACCACAAAGTTGGCAATAGTTCTGTAAAGAACTTTTTCGAAGATAGAAAAACAATTACCGGATTGCGAAGTATAAAAATAAACTTTGCTTTCGGATACATATCAAGCATCACTTTTACCCTGCCAGTGTTGCAAGGATTTTTCAATAAAGGGATATTCCCACCTGTATTGATCATGGCCTTCTTGACCATCCTTTGATAGTCCTTCTTCCATTTCGAATATACTTGATCTGATAAGCCAATCATCCTGATATATTTTTCATAATATTCAGAATAATCAGCTGGAAAATACATAAACTGGTAATAATTGAATGGATTAATATTAGTTAAAGCGAACTCCTCTTCTTGAGGAAAGGCTACATTCAATCTAACATTGTCCCCTGGCCTTTTATCTGGTATGAGTGATCGCATAATCGTCTTGAAAAGAAATTTGCTTTTCAGGTTATTGGGGAATACTGTCTGATAGGTCGTAACATATCCCATCTGTGGATCCTGGGATAACAGATTATGTAAAAAAGTAGTTCCGGTTCGCCAATGTCCTATAATAAAAATCGGATCAGACTTTAGATTATATCGTTTACACTTAATATTGAAGTATATTTTCTCATACCATTGAAACAGGGATGAAATAATAACGACTATTGAAGTTAGAAAGGTTTTCAGATAATGTTTGCTTTCTATTTTCCTCCCCCATAAAGTTCTTACAAAACTAATGGGATGGCTACCGATCAAGGGTGATATAGGCGGTAATTTAAATTTTGCCATACGATCAATAAAAATTATTTTAATCTACTATATTCATTTATCTTTGACGCTTCAATTGAGCCTAAACTTTATAATAAAGTCAGAAAAATTTGCCGGTAATTTCCGCTTATAGTAGGTTTGGGCATTAAAAAACCGGGATTTGAAATTACAATCTCAGATTCCCCTGATTTTCAAAATTAATGGAATACCAACAAGTATGAAAAAAAATGCTGTCTTTTCTTACGCCTATGTAATAATTGCTTATTTCATAGCCATATATGCAGGAAAATTATCACTGGATCATATTCAAACATCCTCTGAAATTTTAAATATGTTAATCGCGGATGTTATCGCAACAGTTGTCATATTTCTATTTAGCCTGATGGCCGGGAATTCTTCAGTATATGATCCCTACTGGAGTTTGATACCTGTCCCCATTGCCTTATATTGGATATATATGTTCCCGGATGGCAATCATACCCGGCATATATTGATGCTTGTGGTCATCTCAATCTGGAGTCTGCGTTTAACCCTCAATTGGATAAGAAGTTGGCCAAATCTCACGCATGAGGACTGGAGATACAGGAAACTGGCTGAGGATTCTGGCCCTTTGTCTTGGGTGGTAAGCTTTATGGGCATACATCTGGTCCCGACATTAATAGTCTTTGCAGGTATGTTACCGGTT
The DNA here is from genome assembly GCA_964389805.1 of uncultured Roseivirgaceae bacterium. Taxonomy (GTDB): domain Bacteria; phylum Bacteroidota; class Bacteroidia; order Cytophagales; family Cyclobacteriaceae; genus JAGTVG01. The sequence goes on from CAYMFU010000320.1 coordinate 29,174, forward strand.
TTTGTGGCTTCGAAAATGACCGCTGCTATAGGTTTTTTTGATATAATAGGCTTGATAATTTGTCTGGTGGCCGTCGAAATTGAATATCTGTCTGACGAGCAATTAAGAAAATTCAAAGCCAGCAAGCCAGAAAAAGGAGCGAATATGGAAAAAGGGCTATGGTCTATATCGCGACATCCAAATTATTTTGGAGAAATTTTATTCTGGTTCGGACTGTTCTTTTTTGCCATTGGAGATCAATTTAAGGAAAATGCCTGGACAGCTGCAGGTTTTATTTCAATGGTGATTTTGTTTAAGTTTATCAGTATTCCAATGATGGAAAAGAGGCTGGTAATAACTAAAACAGATTATGATAAATACCAGAAAAGGGTATCTGCCATAATCCCTTTGAAGTTTTAAAGTATCATCTATGAATTGTGACAATCCGGTACTTTTTTTTATTGATCTGGAGAAAAAAGTAAATAATTTTTTATTCTAATTTTCGATATACTAAATTGACGACCAATAAGTTATCACTGGCTGTATGTAAAATCCTCGATATGATATAAAATATGTCGTTTACCCTGAGCTGATTTTCAGTATCTATAAGCGAAGGTCTGATGCAAGCGAATAACAAGGAGAAACTATACTGGCACACAAAACCCGTTTCCCAGATACTGGATGATTTTAATGTCAATCCAGAGTCTGGATTATCCTCTGATGAAGTAATAAACAGGCAAAAGGAATTTGGCCCAAATGAGCTTATTGAACAAAAGACCAGAAGCATTTTCAAAATCTTATGGGCTCAATTCACAGAAACGATGGTATTGATCCTGATCATTGCAGCCATAGTTTCTCTATTTCTCCAACATTGGCTTGAAGCATTTTCTATCCTGGCTATCGTCATTTTATTTGCAATTCTCGGTTTTATCCAGGAGTACAGGGCAGAAAAAGCCATGGCTGCCTTGAAAAAATTGGCGAAACCGCTCGTTCGGGCTATCCGGGATGGAAATTTAATTGAGATATCCTCTTCCGAACTTGTCCCGGGAGATATTGTATTGATTGAAAATGGAAATATAATACCTGCTGACTGTAGAATTATTGAAGGCCATAATCTGAGAGTCCAGGAATCCGCATTAACAGGTGAATCTCTGGCTGTCAATAAGCGGTCCAATAAATTGGAGGATGGAAATATCCCATTGGGTGACAGGAAAAACATGGTCTACCTGGGAACAGTGGTAACACATGGAAGAGGGACCGGTATTGTTACAAATACCGGGATGTCTACAGAACTTGGCTCGATTGCAACAATGCTTCAGCAGGTAAAATCGGAACAGACACCCCTTCAGAAAAGACTCGATAATGTAGGTAAGATCCTGGCGATAGCTGGAGGGATTATTGCGTTCCTGATCGCTCTATTTGGATTTTTAAGAGGAGAAGATATTGGCGAGATGTTTCTAGTAGCTATTAGTGTGGCAGTTGCTGTTGTTCCGGAAGGCCTGCCTGCTGTGGTTACAGTCACCCTGGCAATTGGTGCCAGAAGGATGCTTGCCAGGAATGCGTTGATCAGAAAATTGCCTGCTGTGGAAACCTTAGGTTCAGTCACCGACATTTGTTCTGATAAAACCGGTACCCTTACACTAAATCAAATGACGGTGACGTATATTGGTACACCTCAGAATACGATACACCTGGATGGAACCGATTCTAACCTGAATGATTTAAAATTTAATAATCCGGATCCATCATTATCCCCAATCTTAATTGCTGTCAGCCTGTGTAATGATTCCTCAATTTCAAATGGTAGCGGAGAAAATGAAAATAAGGTCCTAGGTGATCCAACTGAAACAGCGCTGGTCATTGCTGCTGATAAATTCTCGATTAGCAAACAGGATCTTGAGCTGTCTTTTCCTAGAATTGGTGAGATCCCTTTTGATTCAGACAGAAAAAGGATGACAACATTACATAGTATAAATGGTCAATCAAATTCTGATCTGTTGGGTTTTGCCGGGCTTGATCCAAAGGCTGAATCTCCAGCTGTATCGTTTACAAAAGGAGCATTTGATATCTTGCTTAAAATATCCTCTAAAGTTCTTTATAATAATGAAGTTGTAGATCTGGACGACAATATCAGAAATACCCTTATTAAGACCAATAAGGAACTGGCAGAAAAAGGCATAAGAGTTCTGGGAGTAGGATTTAAATCTTTTAATAAAACTCCTGAAGATTCCAAAGCAGAGAAAGATATTGTACTCCTGGGCTTAATAGGTATGATTGATCCTCCAAGGGAAGAGGTAAAACATGCCGTCGTTAAATGTAAAACTGCAGGGATCCGGCCAATAATGATTACGGGCGACCATCCATTGACGGCTAATTACATTGCCAATAACCTGGGCATTTCCCAAGATAATCATGTTGTAACAGGTTCTGAGCTTGAATTACTTTCCGATAATGAATTACGGAAGGTAGTAGACAAGGTATCGGTTTATGCCCGAGTTTCGCCAGAGCATAAACTAAGAATTGTCCGGGCATTACAACAACAGGGACATATTGCGGCTATGACAGGTGATGGAGTAAATGATGCACCTGCATTGAAACAGGCTGATATTGGAGTTGCTATGGGCATTACGGGTACAGACGTATCAAAGGAAGCTTCCGATATGGTCCTCAGGGATGATAATTTCGCAACCATCGTAGCTGCAGTCGAGGAAGGCAGGGTTATTTATGATAACATTCGAAAGTTTGTAAAATTCTCCATAGCTGGAAACCTCGGGAAAGTACTTGTCATGATCCTTGTTCCGGTAATTACCATAATGATGGCAGGGCTGGGATTGGACCCGATCACGATTCCATTGGTCCCATTGCAACTGCTCTGGCTTAATCTTCTTACGGATGGATTGCTTGGCGTGGGTTTAGGAGTGGAACCAGCAGAGTCTTTGACCATGAAGCGGGCACCCTTGTCACCAAAATCCAATATTTTCAGCGAGGGTGTCGGTGGACAGATCATGAGAACAGGATCTATTATAGGAATAATATCTATCTCTATAGGTATCATCGCCTGGGCGGATCAGAATCCCAAATGGCAGACCATGATGTTCAGCGGCATCGCCTTTGCCCAGATGTGGCAGGCCCTTGCAACCCGTTCTTTCAGGGATTCCGTTTTTAAGACGGGCATTTTTACCAATAAGGTGATGTTCTATATGATTGTACTTACTTTCTTCATGCAGCTGGCAGCATTATATATCCCCTTCCTGCAGGTGTTCCTATCAACGCAGCCACTTACTCTCAATGAACTCTTGATATGTATTGGAGTGGGCGGATTGGTATTATTAGAAACCGAAATTGAGAAAGCCATCTCTAAGTACAGCCGGATTAAATTTTAACGCTGAATCGAAGTTACTGGCCATCCTTCAATCCTTCAATCCCTTTGAAATTACATCTTGTGGCATACCAATTTTTCAAATCGATCTCCTGAAAATAATTATATAATTATATCTATAATTAATTATATAATTATTTTTCTACCATCCTTCCCAGCCTATTGGCCAGCGGGGATCATTGATATCATATATAAAGGAGTTCAGATGCTGATCACAGCGTTTGAAACCATAGCTGCGTGGATATTGAGGCCGAATACCTGCATTAAAATTCATATATTGATATCCTAATTGATGCGCTGATGCACCAAAGAAACCATGGACCGGCGCCTCAGTATCATCAGCATAAAACAGGTTCCCTTTAATGCGTGCCGGTTGCGGATCAAAAATACTTCCCACATTTGAACTCTGGCCATATAAGGCATCCCAGAACTTATAGGCATTTTCAGTGAGAGAGTATTGATGTATATGGATCAGGTAAAAATCATTACTGAAATGTTCAACAAAAGAAATGGGCATGTATATCTTATTGCCATTAAAATCCCTGTCAGAAAGCACTGAGATCCTGTTGATATCAAATTCGTGTTTAAAACAAACCCTCGTTTCAATTTCATTAACCATGTCAAATCTGTAAAAGCCATCCCATTTCCATCGATAATAATTTTTCTGCTCTACGGGATCATTAACAACTACATATACTTCATGTCCCTGCTTTTGAATTTCAGATATTGGTTTAAAAATATAATAGATAGAATCAATCGGAGCGACAGGCAGCATTTCCTCCGGTAGGGATTCAATCATTTTCCCTTCAGCTGTATTTATTGACAAGGTGTAGGTCCTTCCAATTTCTCCGGTAAATCCCTGATATGTTTTATATATCCCTGGTCTACCCTCGTTTAAAACTTCCTCTCTTCCTGCATCGTCTCTTATGATAACCAAAGCACCGGATACCGGAGGATTGTTTCCTTGTGTACCATCAGTATATGCACTACTATAGCTGAGCTTTACCTCATATGGCCCGGGTTCATTCGTAATCAATCCATCAACAACAATTTGAGGTTCAGTGACCTTATATTCCACGGATATTGGTACTTCGCAAGCCAACAGGAATATAATTCCCGAAAGGACCATTAATCTTCGCCATATCATCTCCCTCTTCCTCATTAAAACTTAAAATTATAGGTGATTGATGGAAAGGCGGTACCTATAACAGATAATTTATACGCCTGGGGAACTGCCCCGTTATCAGCTTTGAAATAAACTGAATATGCATTCTTGCGTGCGAATAAATTATATACCGAGAATGTCCAACTGCCATCCCATTTTTTTCTTCTTTTTAAACTCCCGGCCAAGGTGAAGCTTATATCCAGCCTGTGATAATCAGGAATACGATACTGATTCCTTTCTCCATAACCGGCAACAGTAAAACGGTCTATTATATATTTATTTTCCGGAAAAGTTGCAGGGCGGCCCGACATGAATATATAATTTGCGGCAAATGACCATCGTCTGGTAATCTGATAATGACCTGTTAAGGTTAGATCATGAGGCCTGTCATAATATGTCGGGTAATACTCACCATTATTAATGGTTTCTTCCTCATCCAGCCCAATCACTTTTCTTTCCGATCTTGAATAGGTATAAGCTACCCAGCCTGTTAATTTTCCAATCTTTTTTCTGATAAAAAATTCAATTCCATAGGCTCGCCCATCTCCATGTATCAGTTCTTCTTCAATATATTTATTCAAAACCAGCCTTGCCCCGTCTTTATATTCAAGTAAATCAGTAATATCCTTATAAAATATTTCTACGGAAGTCTCGATTGAATTTTCAAGGAAATTCTTGAAATAACCGATTGAATACTGGTTGCTGTATTGTGGTCGGATGTACAATCCACTTGGCTTCCAAATATCGATCGGGGTAACTGCCATCGTATTGGAAAGCAGGTGGATGTATTGATACATCCTGTTGTATGATAATTTTATAGAGCTGTTTGATGAGAGTCCCATCCTGAAACTCAATCGCGGCTCAAATCCTCCATAGGAACTGATCACTTCACCATTTTCATACGATTCCACATCAATAAATGATTCTTCAGAAATAGACACTCCTTCTTCATAAACATTTACATCTGAAGGACCAGTTTTTTGAAAATAGGAATACCGGAGGCCAGCCATAAGCGTATATTTATCAGAAATGGCCCATTCATCCCCTGCATATACAGCAAATTCATTGGCATAATCATCAGAGATAGAAATGGGCAATACCGACGAGTGTTCCCCTGGTATCAAGTCTCCATGGAGAAAGGAATATCTGATAAAACTGCCTCCAAAATTCAATTTATTATTATCTCCGGTTCCCCACGAAAAATCAGCTTTTATATTTAAATTATCAATA
>CAYMFU010000321.1:0-5517 GCA_964389805.1 uncultured Roseivirgaceae bacterium
TCCGGCTGAAGAAGTAATTGTTAATTTCTTGCTGTTTTCTTTATCTACTGTTATGATTATTATTTGTATCACAGTAATGATCGGATTAAGGAGGAATATGAAGAAAGAGAATTCATCTAATTAATTGTAATTGTGAAAAAACTATTTATTGCCATACTTTTCCTTGCCTCAGTCAACGTCTATGGACAAGGGTGCTTAAAGGATTCTCTAATTAGTGATTTTATAAATGGGAAACTTATCCTGATCAATAATCTATCCATTGTAAACACCAACGATCCTTTTTTTAACAAGTTGTTATCCCTTCAGTTTACTGCCTGCGAGGTAATAAAACCTGAAAGGGGATATGAATTATATGGTACCTTGGGAGAAAAGGGTGTGATAAGCATAACTCTGTTCGATGTTGAGCCACTTAGAGGACAATTTGTTGATCTTTTAGATGCCAGCATATTAAAATATTTCGACCTTGAGAATCCGATTTATTATGTAACTAACGGATTACCCAACCGGGATATGTATATGGCACTTAGTAGTCTGACCAATATGAAAATTGAAGAGGTTGATGTAATTGAAAAGGGTGAAGCTCAGGCAATCTGGGGAGAAAGAGCCAGGAACGGGGCCATTTCAGTTACCTGCAACAAGACTGACCCCCTCACGCTATTCACAAAGTAAAAATCCTTCTAAAACCTATTACGATATCTTTTCGATACCCGATTGGATATCAAAAAGAAGACCTGCATTAATCCAGCTTTATTGGAGTTGATTTATTCTATTGAATGGATACCGACTTTATTCCCTTCAGTATCCATGATGAATGCTATATTCCCATGCTCCCCTATACTTGTTTTAGGTAATAAAATTTTGCCGCCAGCTTTTTCAACTTTGGCCAGCACCCCCTCCATATTCGGATTTGCATTAAGATATACTAAAGTACCTTCCATACTGGGTTTGTGTTGATTGCTTTGAACGACAGCACCGGTAGCTTTTCCTGAACCAGCTTCCCACGGGAAAAAGGCCATTTTTGAATCATCCATTTCCATTGGGTCCATTTGAATGCTGAAAATGGTTTCATAGAATTTCTTACTTCTTTCAAGGTCATTGGCTGGTATTTCAAACCAATTAAGAGAGTTGATAGTTTTATCCATTTTATCAGAATTTATGTTTTAGATTGATATACATTCATGTATCTCGATATCACAACCATCTTCCCATTGGAGATGCGGATGATTCGAGAGCATAGTTTTGGCTTCATCCATGTTATGAGCCTGAATAATAGAATAACCTGATACAGCGTTAGCTGTTGCTTGTACTGAGCGGTCTGATTGTATTCTTTGTCCTCCGACTAAAGGAGCACCAAAATCAATAAGTTTATCACCCATGGAATCTTTCCAGGCAAACCAGACCTTCATGTCTGCTTCTTTCTGTTCAGGTGTGGCTTTGGACATCTCGGCCATGGCCTCTACGGGTGCGTTGTATATTACGAGAAATCTTTTCATGGTAATGTGTTTTAGCGATAGTGACTATAATTATTGTTTTATATCAAATCAGGCTATAAAAGCTTTAATACTATGAGTTCCATGAAACGAGCTAATTAAATTACTTATTTTTATTATTTATTATTGTCGTGATCACGTCAAAAAACTTGAATAGGTACTAGTTTTCCCCTTTTTTGATAAAATCTTTACTTTAAATATCAATTAGGATCTAGTTGTTCAGTCTATGCAGAGTTATGATTAAAGATTGGACCAGGAGGAGAATATTAGTAGTTTATTGCAGAATTGACTTTTATCGGGGATAATCCATAGGTGTCATTCTTAATCCATCCTTTTTAAAATTATTAAAGCAGAAATAATTGTAATCGCTCCTATAAAGGCGACGGACCATTCAACATTGATAATATCAGCTATGATGCCTGTTAATAAAGCACCAATAGCATAACCAAGGTCGCGCCAAAATCGAAATACACCAATACTATTGGGGCGCTGCTGAGGATGTGTAAATCCTGCAATGGCCGACAGAAAAGTAGGATATACAATAGCCGTACCTATGCCAAGGACTATGGATAGAAGAATGAAGGAATTAAAGGAAGATACAAACAGCATCGCTGTTAATGATATACCTTGTATGAGCATGCCCCAGAACAACATCAGTTTTTTATTGATATGATCCGAAAGCTTGCCGGTGACTAATTGGCCTAAGCCCCAAACTAAGGGATAAATGGCCACGATTTTGGCGATTTCAGTTAAATTGAATCCTTTTAAGGCCAGTAAAATCGGAAATATTCCCCATATCATGCCATCATTCAGATTATTCACCAGACCTGCCTGCGTGATGGATCCCAGGTTTCGATCTTTCCAGGTAGTATCCCAAAAGATATTTTTCAGTTTGGGTGTTTTACTTTCCCTGGTTTCAAGCTGGACATGATGCACGGTATCTTTTACAAAAAATACGCTACTGATTAATCCCAAAAGAGCAAATACTATACCCAAGTAAAATGGATACGGTCTTAACCCATACTCCATAGCCATCCAACCAGTTAGAAAAGCAACTAATCCTACAGCCAGATAACCCACTGATTCATTCATGCCCATTGCAAATCCCCGGTTTTTTTCCCCGACTAGATCTATCTTCATCACTACCGTACTTGACCATGTCAGCCCCTGATTGATTCCCAGTAGAATATTTGCTGAGACGATCCAGGCCCAGCTGGGTGCATAGATTAAAATAATGGGAATCGGTAATCCAATAATCCAACCGAGGATCAGGAGATTTCTACGCCCGAATCTATTGGCCAATTTTCCTGTATAATAGTTTGTAATCGCTTTTGTAATACCAAATACTATAATGAAGGATAAAATAGCTGTATTAGCGGCTACCTGGAAATCTGTTTCAGCAATTTTCGGGAGTATGGTACGCTCGAGACCTACCATACCCCCAACAAATCCATTGATTATAACTAGCAATGTAAACTGTTTCCAGTTGTGTTTTAAACCTAAATTTACATTCGCGCCGGTTGACATATAAAGCAATGAATTGATTAGAATTTGTATGCTAAAATGGATATACTTTCTATGCCATATTTTTTTCCTGCATTACTGGCATTGTCTGAAATAAATTCATAATTATTGATCTGGGTTTTTTCAATATTAAATCCCACTTTATTTATAGTTTCAGATATTGTTTTTCCTGTTCCTGGATAATACATTTTCGAGTCTGACGGGTAAATGTTTATTGATCCACGCACGATAATTACCGTCATAACCTGCTTTCTTTTGCATCTTGCTAACATTCTGTAGAATTTTATTAAATACATCTTCCTGGAGATCTGGTTGGTTTTCAATCTTTCCAATGATCTGATCAATATCATGTTCCACTTTGGTTGCTGTTTGGCGGTGCCAGTTTTGATACTGGTCATGCTGCCACTCAAAAAAATTATCTATGATACTGGAAGAGATCTCCCTGCTGTGTTTTACTGATTCATTGATGTTCCCCTTTCCTGTTACTGCATTACCAATTGCGAAAACATTATCAAAACCTTCTATCAGGCATGTTTTAGGATCGGGGATTTTAAAAACCTGACCCTCCCAGGGTAGTCCTTCTATTTTTTCAGGAATGCTCCCTATGGATGATACGACCAATGGTGTTTTTACATCGAAATATTCATCTTCAATAGGAAATACTTTGTCACCTTCAATACGGATTTTCTGGAATGTAATACCTCTCAAACCGTTGTCCTGTATGATTTTATCAACCGGCATACTGTTAGGGACAAACTTGAACATGTATTTCTTTTGGAAATTATCTAAAATCTTCTTTCTGATAGTCTGGGCTTTTTCCAACTTTTCCAGTGTGTCAGTAGGCATTGGTGATAACGGCATGTCTATTGCCCTCCTTCTGTAATACAGAGTACAGCCTTTCAACTTCAGATCATCGAGTGTCAAATCCAGTGATTCAAGTGTAGGACCGATGCCCTTTTTCTCAAGTATAAACATATCGCATTCTATTCCACGATTATCTAGGGCATCACTCACAGTCTCGATCATCAGGATCTTGACTACATCCAGGGATGCTAAACCACCGCCTATGACTACAGCATTGTCATATATTTTACAGGCAGAACCATGGAAATCTGGTTCATGTTTATGGTTGAACCAATGAACGAACGGATTCTGATAATATAGCCCATGATCAACAAAATCATCCAGGCCTTCAATGGGAAGTGGCCTGTCACGCCATGCTCCGGTAGCTAGGATAATTGCAGAGAAGCCCCATTGTCTAAGATTTTGAAAAGATATATCAGTACCTAGTCTGACATTCGGGACATACCTTATATCTGGATGATCGATCTTGTCATCGATCTTGTGTTCTTCTTGGTCACGAAGTTTATAATGCCATTTGGGTAAACCATCCTCTATTTTTCCATATGGTAATGGATATTGCTCAAATACAACAACGCTAATTCCTCTTGACGCTAACTGATAAGCGGCCTCCGAGCCTGCAACAGCTCCCCCAAAGACAGCGACACAAAGTTTACCGGAATTTTTTTTTATCTCGGTGTGCATGATAGATATTGGTTTCTTTAGTCCCGATAATGTCCTCTATAATCTATGAAAATACAAAAAAGTTTTATAATAGCGATAATCTTGCGTGTATGAAAATTAAATTTGATGAAGAAGGATAATGTAGGCTTTCGCTTTTTCGGGCCTGTTTCCCGTCAACATAAAGTGGTCAATTTAGATTGGGTGAATAAATATATTTTCCTGAGGTTCTTCGAAGGTTTCGTTCAATCCAAATGTCTTTTTGGTTTTTATAGAAATTTATGATAAATGGAAGCCTTTTAAGAATATGCAACTGTGGGTTTGTCTGCCAACCTAGTCTTTTTTTGGTATAATCATTATTTACAATCCATGGGCGGTCAGTATAATTTAGCATCCAGGGTTGTTCAAAAGGAATCTTACCAATCAAAGATCCAAACTTCAATTTTAGTCCTAAACCGATCGCAGCCAACTTCGGCGATATATATATGGGTTTATGGGATCCTTTTTGATTCAAAATTTGCTTAATCGATATAAAAAGATCCCTTTGCAAGACTGTACCACTTTGTGAGGCCATAAAGATCTCACAATTTCCCAGTTTATCATGAAAAGCGATACACCGTTTGATAATTTGAATGACATCTGTAATGTGTATATAGGGGATTCCGGATTCTCCAGTACCGGGAATCATATTTGAAAATGGTTTAGACGATGACCATAACCTAATCAGGCTATAAAGTGGAGGCAATTCACACCAATCGCTAAAAACTCCACCGAGTCTGAGGATGGTCGATGGGATTTTTACTGAAGCTTCTTTAATGATATTTTCTCCTTCCAGTTTTGATTTGGCATAAGGGATATAACCGCTTCCAGGTGTATCTTCATTTAATTGACGACCAGATCGAGGTGGTTCAAGTGCGGCAATGCTACTGGAGAAAAGAATTCTCTGAATTCCAAAGTGTGTTGCTGCATTGACTATATTTTC
>CAYMFU010000322.1:0-16325 GCA_964389805.1 uncultured Roseivirgaceae bacterium
CAGCACGATTATATAAACCGGAGAAGCCTGTCACAAATGGACCAGCTGTTATATTTGTTCATGGCGCAGGTTATCTTCAGAATGTACACAAATGGTGGAGCAACTATTTCAGGGAATATATGTTCCATAACTTATTGGTAGACCAGGGATATACTGTACTGGATATCGATTACAGGGGTAGTGAAGGATATGGCCGGGATTGGAGAACCGGAGTCTACAGGCATATGGGTGGAAAAGACCTTACTGACCATGTTGACGGTGCCAGTTATCTTGTAGCAGAACATGGTGTTGATCCGGGAAGAATCGGGATTTATGGGGGCTCCTACGGAGGATTTATCACAATTTTTGCTATGTTTAAATATCCCGAAGTATTTAAATGCGGAGCAGCCCTCAGATCGGTCACCGATTGGGCTCATTATAATCATCCGTATACCTCTAACCGGTTAAACACTCCGGTCGAAGACAGCATTGCCTACAGGAACAGTTCTCCGATATATTATGCTGAAGGATTGCAGGGAGAATTAATAATGTTGCATGGCATGGTAGACACAAATGTTCATTTTCAGGATGTTGTCCGGTTATCTCAAAAACTGATTGAACTTGGAAAGAAAAACTGGGATGTGGCCATTTTTCCTATGGAGAATCATGGATTCAAGGAAGCCTCGAGCTGGGCTGATGAATACAGAAGAATATATGAACTTTTTGAACGAAACCTGAAATAGGAATTTATCAACATTAATGAGATATGTCCTGGATATGCCCTGAATGTGGGAAATTATTCCGAAACCGTAATCAATGGCATTCCTGTTTTACCCTGAACCTGGAAGATCATCTGAGGAATAAGCCAGAAACCATCCGGAATGTTGTTCTTGATCTTATATCTGAAGTTGAACTGTTCGGTCCTATAGAACTGAATCCGGTTAAATCAGTAATTCAGGTCAAGGCAGGCGCAACATTCTTATCAATCAAACCGAAAAAAGACTTCGTTGAGCTTGAATTTCAACTAGGTGAAGAAATAGATCAGTTCCCTATCCATAAAACAGTAAGAATTTCCAGAAACCGGGTACTACATTTGATGTACGTCCAATCGGGTGAGGATATCAGTGATCAGTTAAAGACGTGGTTAAAAGATTCCTACCTGCTTGTCAGTTAGGTTGTTTAGACGTCATAGATTCTTGTTAGATTATTATATTAAATATTATAGAGTGCTGATGAATTCTAAGGCTTCAATAATTCTGAAAGCCATTTTAAATTCCTAAATTAAAGCATAATTTAAGTACCTGCTTACTATGATTCAATTCCGACCTTCCTACTTAAAATCACATAAGGAAGGTTCTCTCAGGAACAAGATATTGAAGATCAATGAAATAATTACATCATGTAATCTGTGTCCTCATCGATGCGGCACAGACAGATTCCAATCGTATACAGGAAAGTGTAAATCTGGCAGTATACCCCTAATATCATCATATAGCCCCCATTTTGGAGAAGAACCACCAATAACCGGCATTAATGGATCTGGCACCATTTTCTTTGGCAATTGTAATCTATCCTGTATATTCTGCCAGAACTACGATATATCACAATGCGGTGCAGGAAAGGAGATGAGTCACTCAGATCTCGCCCGTATTATGATTAACCTACAGCAGCATGGGTGCCATAATATAAATTTTGTCTCACCAAGTCATATGATTAATGCGATCATGAATGCCTTGCCTGAAGCCATTGAGATGGGATTAAATATTCCTCTTGTTTATAATTCAGGGGGATACGACTTAGCTTCCACAATAGAAATACTCGAAGAGATATTTGATATATATATGCCTGATTTCAAATACATGGATAATGATATAGCCAATGAGTTAAGTGGAATAAATGATTATGTAGAAAGGGCCACAGAATCAATAGTTGAGATGCACAGACAGGTTGGTGATTTGCAAGTTAACGAATATGGGATAGCCCAGAAAGGGCTGGTAATTCGTCATCTTGTAATGCCCGATAATATCGCACAAACTTACAGGGTAATTGACTTCGTTAAGGAACTTTCGACAAACACATACTTTAACCTGATGGATCAATACCGGCCAGCATATCATGCCATGTCAAATCCGAAAATAAACAGAAAACTAACTGGTGAGGAGTTTAACAGGGCATATAAATATGCCATTGATAACGGATTAACCCGTATAGCAGGTTAATAATCTGAAAGAAAATAATAAGGTGCTCTTTTTTTAGCGGATCCCCTACCGAGCATATGGTAAAATGCAAATAACTCAAATGAGAAAGGAATATAACCCAAATATCCAAGTAGCGGCATTTCAAAGATGTAAAAGAATTCAACTCCTGGCGTATGATAGATCCACTTTGGATAGGCAAGATAATTCCACATTTCCCAGAAAAATCCACACAATAAACAACCAAGAGCCAGCGAGATCAATGGTCGCCAATCTCTTATATCCGTAAAGGAAACAAGGCTTCGATTACCCCTTAAATAATTGATAGAATCCAGGATCAGAAAAACGGATAGCCATAAAAACACATAAAAGTACTGAGGCCAGATGAATAATAAACTAAGGGTAATAATTCCTATAAAGATAATAATCCGTACACTCCTTATACTTGAAGAAATTCTTGGTCCGCCCTTTATTCCCCTTATCCATTTAAATGAATTTATCAATTCAGCAGATCCAAAAACAGCGGGGATTACCGTAGAAAAGCAAATACTGGCATAGATAAAATATTCTAGATCACTAAAATGTTCCCGCCCTAAATACAGCCAGTTTTGTGTTCTCAGGTTCAATCCTTCAAAAAGCCACCAAACTGGTATTGAAATAAAGAACATACCAACAAACCTTCTCCAGTTTTTTGAAAGCAGTGATTCTCCTTTTCGTTTAAAAACAATTCCGTCTACAGCAAGGATATAACCAAACCAAAGTGGAAAAAATAAAAGGTGTGTTCTTAATCCTTCAAGATGCCAATTAAAATACCAGGTTATGATTATTAAAACCAAGCCCAAATAGAAATGAAAAGGCAAACGCTTTGGATCATCCATGAATATTTGACTAACCAAATACAAGTTAAAGGTTTTTGTGTCGTTATCTATATACCAGCAAGGGGAAAAAACTCAAAAGTTCATTTTATGTTACATATGTTCTATAGAATGGAAAGTAAATGGGTATCGTTTATATAAAGTATTAATTTAAGGCATGGAATTTAAAATGCTATTTTTCAGACATTTATAAGATAGGAATCTGGACAATCATGCATAAGATCAAGTACTACTTACTGGAAAGCATTGATGTACGGATTATCCTGGTAGCGGTTATATACTTTTTAAGTGCATACTTTGGACTGCTATTGGCTTTTAGAGATCCGATCACATCGCCGGTATGGCCACCGGTTGGTATTGGATTAACTTTGATCCTATTTCTTGGCGTAAGAACGTGGCCAGGAATAACTATAGGCTCGCTAATTGCCTATATGCTGGTCTTCTGGTTAAATGGCATTGAGATCAATAGTGGCACAATTCAGGCTTCAATCATCATTAGTATTGGAAATACTGTTGAAATATTACTAGGCCGTTATCTTTTGCATCTTTTCATAAAAGATGACGATCCATTCAAGAACACTCATAATACTTTCGTTTTCCTGATCATTGCATTGGTCATGTGCCTTGTCGGGTCCTCATTAGGAACTTATAGTCTTCATTTGAATGGCATAGTGAATAAACAGGAATTCATATCACAGTGGTTCTTCTGGTGGATACCAAATGTTACAAGTGTCCTTTTATTTACACCATTCTTCCTATCATGGAAAAGGAAATTCAATTTACAAATTACCCACAGAACATTTATTGAATCATTGATTTTCTTATTTTGTATGGCCTTATTTATTGTGATTCTACGAAATGAAGCCCTTGCCCCTACCATCGAGAAATCATACCCATTTCTTATAATTCCATTTTTACTCTGGTTGTCATTCAGGTTTAATCTTCAAACCACTTTAACCGGAATATTGATTACCGCACTTTCAGCTATATACATAACGATCAACGGGCAGGGGCCCTTTGTTCTTGATTCTAACGAAAATTCCATATTAATACTTCAGATTTTTATCAGTGTGATCAGCATCACCAGTATCATATTATCTTCAACCGTTTATGAAAGACTTGATGCACAATTGACGATACAAAAATTCAATGAAACCCTGGAAACTAAAATTGAAGAAAGAACCGGGGCATTGAATGATGAAATATCATTCAGAAAAAGAGCGGAAGATAAATTGAAAGTAAGCAACAGGCAATTAAGAAAAGCCAATGTTGAACTTGATAATTTTGTTTATAAAGTTTCCCACGATCTCAGGGCACCCATTGCGTCAGTACTCGGCCTGGTAAATCTTGCCAAAAAGGAGAATAAGTTTGACACATTGAAGCAATATTTCGATATGGTTGGCAGAAGTGCCGTAAGGCAGGATTCATTCATTAGAGATATACTTGACTTATCCAGGAATTCAAGACTATTAATTGATAAGAAAAGGATCAATTGGCAGGAATTAATAAATGACACATTTGATCATCTGAAATTCAGTGTAAAAGATAAAGCCATTGAAAGAAAGATAAATATAAATGGAAGGGCCAGCTTCTATTCCGATCAAAGAAGAATAAAAGTAATATTTAACAACCTGATCTCTAACGCAATAAGATACTCCAACGGCAAGGATCCGGTAATAGAGATCGATGTTAAAATAAACAAATCCAATGCAAACATCACCATTACCGATAATGGTGTTGGCATCGAAAAGAAACACCAGAAGAAAGTATTTGAGATGTTTTACAGGGCTACAGACGCAAATGCTGGTTCCGGTTTGGGACTTTATATAGTGAAAGAATCCATCGATAAACTGAACGGTAATATTGATATGATGTCAGACATTGGCATTGGGACAAAATTCCTTATATCACTACCAAATCTGAAAAAGTAATTGATTTTAAAAGATTAATTTATCTCTGGTGTGATTTGACTAAAATTCTACTCCTCTGTATTATTTTCCATTGTATAATAGAACTGAACTATACATCCTAGCTGTTCTACATATACCAATACTTTACGCGCATCAAATTTATCCACCACACCAGTCATCCCTTTGAAAGGACCATCCGGTATTTCAACGAACTGGCCTCTCTCGAAACCACTTCCTTCAACTTTGATATCTGATCCGGCATTTTCAATTTCTTTGATTGCCTGTAGTTCAATATCTCTGATTATTGCTGGCTGACTTGCATAATACACATATTTCATTACTCCTGGGTCCCGTAATGGCATCTGTCGGTTCTTTTCGTTAATATAGACGAATATGTAGGACGGGAACATTGGGATTTGCACCTTCTTTTTCCGATCACTCCATTGATGAACCGTTTTAATTAATGGGCAATATACTTCGTATCCCGCCTCCTGCAAACGAGTTGTAACTTTTTTTTCATTTCTGGGTTTTGTATACAATACATGCCACTTATATTCATTGATCTTTTTCAGCCTTTCTATTTCATTTGCCGACATCCTTACAATTAATGGTTGATTGGGTTTTACATATACCTTAAAGCTATGTTCATTAATTAAGTCTCAAGACTTAATTTCAATAGCTTTTTTAGCTTTCAAACCTGTAAAGTTAATATGAAATCTTTTAAACTTACTGGAATTGAGCTTTGGATTATTGTGCTTTCCTCACTTTTATACTAAAGGCCATACCAGGATTGCTAACAAATACCTGATGGATATCGAAGGAAGTGAACCCATTCGTCTTTAACTTAGGGATTAACTCATTAAATACTGCTGTATATGGCGTGAATGATCCTCCATTCTCTTCGTCAGGCGAGTACCACCCGGCATCATGTGAAATAAGAACTTTGTTCAATAAATCATTCTTTTTGAAATCAATAAGCCAGTTTACATATTGATCTACATTTTTGGGACTCAATCCATCCATACTTATCCATGCTCCCATCTTTGCAGCTTTTAAACGTAAACTGCTATCACTCTCATTCTGTGCATGTACCCATATGAAAGCCTCTGGCGCAATTCCTAATGATTGTAGTAATTCAATTTCCTCAAATGCCGGGACAGCAGGGCCGGTATGAGAGGCAATAGACAAGCCAGTTTCCAAATGGGTTAGACCTGCAGCACTTACAATCTTTTGATGTAGTTCCGAAAGTGGCGCCGGGGCTACACCTATTTTCATAAATCCAGGTTTAACGCCAGTTCCATTGATCCCTGATTCTGATTCCTTGATCCAAAGTTCAGATAATCCTCTACTATCAAGCTCATAGGCCTTTTTTGGCATATATTTATTATCGGCAGCTCCATAGAATCCCGTATTTGTCAGAAAGATCATCCCGGTTTGATTGGAGATCTTTTTCAGAAGCTCCGGATCTCTGCCAATATATTCAGGGGTGCATTCAACAAAAGAATGACAACCCAGGGCTTTAATTTCTTCCAGATAGGGTTTAACCACACGTATCACGTCATCGTGGTTCCACCTGCTCGAGATATAGTTATCTGCACCGATAAAATCTACCAGGATATGTTCGTGGGAAAGTGTGAATCCCAGATCAGATGATTTGACCATCCCGTTTACGGTCATGATGTTCCCTTCTGCTGCAACTGAGTATTTATCTTTAAATCTAAAATCAGCAGACATAAGTGGTGTACAAAGGGTTAACTTAATGGTATCCTTAATAAAGGATCTTCTATTCAACTGTTTCATGGATTATTTCTTAAACACCATTTCTACATTTTATCTTATTAATAAAGCCAGGATCAGCAATCCCATTATATTATATAATTCTTTTAGAAAATCCGGATTTTCATATAATCTAAAATTAACAATTTCATTTTTCATATGATAATCAAAAGCAAAATCATTATTAAACAAGAATCATATGAGGCAATAAATGAAAAAATGTAAAAAGGAATTAAAAATTGAATTAAAATCTAGCCAAAAAAAAAAATACGGGTATCTTTGGCAGGAATTTATCCTTTAGACCTATATGAAATTTAGTAAAGTACGGTTCTTTATATTACCTTTCTTAACACTGCTTTTAGTCAGTAATTCTACCTGTCAGGAAAAAAACCATTCCGCTAAAACCCAAAATAATGACCTGTCAAATGGTAAATACGCAAAGAATATCATTTTGATGATAGGTGATGGCATGGGGACCTCCCAAATTTATGCCGGTTTAATTGCTAAGAATGGACGTCTTAATATGGAAGGATTTCCAATTACGGGTTTCTCTAAAACAACATCTGCTGATGACCTGATTACAGACTCAGCAGCCGCAGGAACAGCTATGGCCACCGGTACAAAAACAAACAACGGAATGGTAGGTGTGGATCCGGAAAATGACCGGGTAGAAAATATCCTGGAAATCTCTGAAAAGGATGGGAAAAGTACTGGTCTGGTAGCCACTTCGACAATAACACACGCTACACCCGCGAGTTTTATAGCCCATGTTAAATCCAGGAATGATTATGAGAGAATAGCCATGCAATTTCTTGAAACAGACATAGATGTTTTTATTGGTGGTGGGGCAGTGCATTTTCTGGAACGTCTTGATCAGAGGGATCTTACAATAGACCTTGCGGAAAAAGGATATGAATTATGTTATTCGCTAGAAGCACTTGATACAGCCAAGAGTGATAAAATTGCAGGATTAGTATATGAAGCCAGTCCTCCTACCATGAAAGCGGGCCGGGGCAATATGTTATCAAAGGCTACTAAAAAGGCTATAGAAGTATTATCTAAGAATGAAAATGGTTTCTTTCTGATGGTGGAAGGATCCCAAATTGATTGGGGTAATCATCAAAACAGTATTACATACCAGACTTTGGAGGTTATTGACTTCGACAACGTGATTGGGGAAGTTCTTCAATTTGCCCGCGAAGATGGGGAAACCCTTGTAATAGTCACCGCCGACCATGAAACAGGAGGACTAGGTATTAATGGAGGAAATATATCCAAAGGAGAGATAGAACCAGGATTTACAACCATGGGTCACACCGGTGTAATGGTCCCGGTCCTGGCGTATGGCCCACAATCAGAACTATTCAGCGGGATCTATGAAAATACTGAGATCTTTTTCAAAATGCTGAAAGCGCTTGGGAAAAAATAAGCAATCCTACCAAATGACATCCATATGTTTACTTGATTCTTTAAAAGAGGATTCTAATTCAATTAATGAGATCCTGAAGGATCAGCTTTCCAAGCTCTCCCAAAATCAGCTTAACTGGAAATCATCTATCCAGAATTGGAGTGTATTAGAATGCCTTGAGCATATCATTTTGAGTGGACAATATTATATTGATCAGATTAATAGTATACTTTCCAGCAATATCCCAAATCCTGATACCATAGATCTTGAATTCAAACCAGGGATTATAGGAAATTATTCAACAAGGGCCATGAAGCCTGGTCCTTCAGGAGAGATCACAAATAGAATGAAGACATTCAAAAGAATGGAACCAGGTAAAAGCAATCTTGATCATAACAGAATATTGATTAATTTTGAAAAGTACCAGACTGATCTTTTAACCATTATTGAAAAATCCAGATATTATAATTTGAATAAAATTAAGATCAAATCTTCTATAGGTAACTTGATTAGGTTTAAGCTGGGTGATGCTCTTGGATTCGTTGTTGCCCATAATCAAAGGCATATGCAACAAGCCATCAATGTGATTCATTCTACTGATTTTCCTGCCGATATATCGGAATGATCATTTCTATCTGACTTTGCAATAACCAGCTCCAATGCTGGTGATGAAAATAATGTTGTTTCTTGAAAATTATTTTAACTATGGAGATTTTTAACGAAAAATCCCGCCGACCTGTATTGTAACAAGCCAAGGCGGGAATTTTGCCTAGTTATTTCGAGATTGATCCTATTTACTTAATCTGTATATTTCAACGCCACCGACATCAGTCAGAAAATCAGCCCTTTTGATCAGTTCATTGATCATATCTGATTTTTCAGCCCCACATCTGACAAGACGATTATCCTGACTATATATTTTGATCTTTACATTCACACAATCACTAAGGTCCTTAAACTCTGCCATGAAATTTTCTTCCATTTCAAAAATTTCGTACTCCGTACTAATCGTTTCGGTATTGATGGTTTCTGCAAAAGTCGTTAACGAACTCACCCCACAAATAACCAACAGCATTAAACTGAAAATGATTAATTTGTATGTATTTAAGAGAGTTTTCAATAAAGTGTTCGTTTGTTGTCACTTTTAGTAATGCCAATCACATGCCAAAATTTATAAATTACTGTATTTCAGCATTTTATATGAGGACTATGATGCTTGGTTGTACAAAAGCGCACACTTTTCTGGACGCCTGGGAACACAATTTTTTGATTTATCTAAAAAATTTTTCAGATCACAGGTAATTGGAAATCTGATTGCAATAAAACTCAACATATTCATATCTTTTCTTATACCTGTATTGCATCACCCATCTTGGGTGAGGCAGGGCAAATATTTTATCAAATAGCTGATTTTGCTGATTGATCTTTTGCAGATAGTCATGATTTTTACCTCTTCCCAGGGAAAAAGCAATTTTCCTATTTGCTCCAAAATCGATCTGTTGTTTAAGCCACCTAATAAATTGTGGCTCATATTGTTTTACAATTACCTCACTGTCGTAATAATTGATATTCTTATGGTTCATTACAAATCCAAGAGGAGATACGGCCGTTAGATAGCACTTTTTAAAGAATATTTCCGGGCCACCAATACGCTGCACTACCTCATATACGAACCGGGATGACAATTCATGCCTTTTAGGCAGATCATTTTTTATTTTAAGGGTATCCTCCAGGTGGATAGGATCTGTAAAAGGTATTGCAGTTAAACCACCTCCAAACCTCCCGGGATTAATTCCTATCAGGAATATTCTGGGATTCGTATCATTATAATACTTTGAATAAAACTGTCCATTAAGCTGCTGTACCTGCTCATCTTTCATAGGATTCATAACTTTGATCCTATCAGGAATCCCTGAAACCGAAAAATCCAGATTCTTATAAAATTCAAGTACTTTTTCACCGAAAGTCATGCTATATCATTTAGAATGAACTCACTTGTCTTTCACTCCTGGTTTTAATCTTCTGGCTACACTGTTAAGAATTATACCCGATAAAAAGATAGTTAATGTTCCTACGACCACTATCATGTTTGTATGAAAAGGACTTCTTAAAAAGGCCAGATCATCCGGTATTATTACTGGAAAGGTCATCCAGGAGATCACGAGAATTCCAATAGTAACTGAAATTTTTGCAATGGTATTTCCGGTTGTCTTTGAGAAAAAACCTAAAAGAAAAAGGCCAAGCATTCCACCTGCAAATATTCCGGATAGTTGCCACCAGGTATCCAGAAGGCTTTCAATCCCTATAAGGGCTAGGGAAAAGAAAGTCCCCAGGATTCCCCAGATAACGGTACTCATCTTTAATACCTTCATAGATTGCTTCTCAGTAGGTTGTGAATTAAAATATCTTTTATAGAGATCCGACCAGATTATGGTTGCGGAACTATTTAGACTCGAATCCACACTACTCATGGCTGCTGCAAATAATGCCGCTATTAGTATTCCTGTAATACCCTGGGGGAGTCTTTGAACCATAAAAAATGGCAATACCCTGTCCCCTATTTCAGAATCCTCGATGTTACCAGATCCAATAGGAACGGAAGATCTTATTCGGTCATTATTCATTTCACTTTGGGATTCTTCACTTAAGGATTCTTCAATTAAGGGTTCCAGGTTTTGCGGATTTTCCTGGTAATATACCCATAAACCAGTACCGATAAAGAAGAAAAGAAGGGATACCGGGATATATAATTTAGCCGCCAGCCATACAGATTTTCGTGCAGACCGTGTACTGTCGGCAGTATGGTAACGCTGTATAAAACTCTGGTCTATTCCGAAATTGTTCAGGTTTATAAATATTCCATATAGCAATACAACCCAGAAAGTTGAAGAGGTAAAACTAATTTTGAAGTCTCCCAGGCTGAATTTATCCGCAACCATTCCTTTTTGAATTATACCCATAAATCCACCTTCTACATCTATGCATAAAATGATTACTATCATGATAGCTCCGAGGGTTAAGACTATACTTTGAATAACATCCGTCCAGATTACTGCTTCGATACCCCCAAGTAAAGTGTACAAAGTTACCAGCACACCCATGGCTATAATAATGTAAGCAATATCGATCCCGGTCAAGGCATTTAATACCAGGGATACTCCGAACATGATGGAAGCCATTCTGGCCAGTTGGGTTAAGAGATAGCAGATATCCATATAGATCCTGGCCCAGGACCCGAACCGTTTTTCAACATGTGCATATGCTGAAATATTATCACTTTCTCTGTAAAAGGGGACAAAATATCTGGATGCAACCCATGCTGCTATCGGGATAGCGAGACTAAAAACAAAGGCATTCCAATTACTCCCATACGCCTTACCTGTTACTCCAATATAAGTATTACTGCTTAGATAGGTTCCGAAAATGGACAAGCCCACTGCCCACGCTGGCAATATACCACCTGCAGAAACAAAATTGTTCGAACCGCCCCCTTTAACAGCAAAATATACACCCGTAAGCACTATAATGAGAACATAAATTGCAATGATGATCAGATCGATTACAGGAAGACTTGACATTTTTTAAGAATTAGTATTTAATAGATTATTAATCCGTATATCCTGAAAGCTATCAGAATATCAATTAAAATACAGCATCATGTTTGTAAATTAAAAAATTAAAGTGAATTTAGGATTTCCAACAGGCATGATTTTTTAAAACTTGATTGTATGAAATTCAATACGGCGTATTTGATCAGGATTTCTCTTGTTTCTGCCCTGGGTGGTCTGCTTTTTGGATATGACTGGGTAGTTATTGGTGGTGCAAAACCTTTCTATGAAAAATTTTTTGAAATTACCGGATCGCCCAATTTACAGGGTTGGGCTATGAGTAGTGCATTGCTTGGCTGTATTGCCGGGGCAATGATATCAGGAGTATTGAGTGAAAAATATGGAAGGAAAAAATCCTTAATCATATCTGCCTTCCTTTTTACTTTATCCGCCATTGGGACAGGATTTTCAAATGATTTATCTACTTTCATAACCTTCCGCCTGCTGGGTGGGATTGGGATTGGATTGGCTTCGACCCAATCGCCAATATACATAGCCGAAGTATCACCTGGAACATTGCGTGGAAGATTTGTCTCTCTTAACCAACTGACAATAGTCATTGGGATCTTGCTTGCACAGATTACCAATTATCTGATTGCAGATGCGGTAGATCCTGGTGCCACAAATGATGCAATTATAAACTCCTGGAACGGCCAGTGGGGATGGCGGTGGATGTTCTGGGCAGAATCAGTGCCTGCCTTACTCTTTTTTTTATTGACTTTCGGGATTCCTGAAAGCCCCAGATGGCTGGCTAAGTCTGGTTATTTGTCCAAGGCAGAAAAAATCCTGGTTAAGATTGGAGGGATGGAATTTGCAAAACAATCAGGGGAAGAAATTACAAAAACAATTCAAAATTTAAGTGAACGGTTCAACTTCAGTGCGCTTAAACAAAAAAATATATTTCCAATCCTTTTAATAGGAGTTGTTCTGGCCGTATTTCAACAATGGTGTGGAATTAATGTAGTATTTAATTATGCTGAGGAGGTTTTTGCAGCTGCAGGATATGGCATCAGCGACATCCTGTTTAACATAATTCTGACTGGAAGCGTAAACCTTTTATTCACTTTTGTTGCCATATCAACGGTCGATAGGTGGGGAAGAAAAAACTTGATGTTACTGGGAGCCGCAGGATTAGCTGTGTTATATATAGTTCTTGGAACATTATATTACCTCGAAATTCAAGGCTTTATGGTAGTTTTAATAGTCATCATAGCGATTGCTGTTTATGCGATGACTCTTGCACCCATTACCTGGGTAATACTATCAGAAATATTCCCAAATTCTATCAGGGGCAGTGCCATGGCAGTTGCAACCGCTTCGCTATGGATAGCTTGTTTTGTTTTAACTTATACTTTTCCCTGGCTGAATAAAACGCTGAATTCTTTTGGTACCTTCTGGCTCTATGCTTTCATCTGCATCTTAGGATTTGTTTATATCAAAAGAAAACTCATTGAGACCAAAGGAAAGACACTGGAAGAAGTTGAAAACCTGCTAACTAAAAAGTAATATGATCAGAAATTTTATTAATCATTCGGCACTTAGAACAATACAATTAGTTGGAATAGCTTTTCTATTAACCATGATCAGTTGTGAATCTGAGAAGGAATGGAAGTCTCCTAATTTCTTATTTATCCTGGTTGATGACCTGGGTTGGACCGATCTTGGTAGTTTTGGAAGTTCATTTTATGAAACGCCAAATATTGACAGGTTTTCTGAGAATTCCATGAAGTTTACGCAAGCATACGCTGCATGCCCGGTATGCAGCCCAACCCGGGCAAGTATTATGACCGGCAAATATCCTGCCCGATTAAATACCACAGACTGGTTTGGAGCCCCTCAGCCCTATAATGTTGAGAAACACTGGACAAGAAATAAACCTTTGATCCCGGCAGAGTACATAGAACGTATGCCGCTTGAAGAGGTCACGATTGCTGAAATACTGAAAGAAAATGGGTATTCTACTTTCTTTGCAGGGAAATGGCATTTAGGAGGAGAGGGGTTTTATCCGGAAGACCAGGGATTTGATATCAATAAGGGCGGTTGGGAAAGAGGAGGCCCCTATGGTCCCGGAAAGTATTTTACACCATACGGAAATCCAAAACTGGAAGATGGACCGGAAGGTGAGCATCTTCCGGATCGCCTGGCACAGGAAACCATTGATTTTATATCAATGCAAAAAGACAACCCTTTCTTTGCTTATTTATCTTTTTATTCTGTTCACACCCCATTGATCGGACGTCCTGATCTGGTTGAGAAATACCAGGTTAAATCCGAATCTGTGGATTTCGATGGAGAAGATTTTATCCCATTAAACAATAATAAGTGGAGACAAGTGCAAAATCATGCTGTTTATGCGGCAATGGTGGAGGCCATGGACGAAGCAGTTGGCAGGGTTTTGAATGCGCTGGACTCCTTGAATATTTCTGATAATACCGTGGTGTTTTTCATGTCGGATAATGGTGGTCTGAGTACCAGCGAAGGCCATCCTACGACCAATTTGCCTCTAAAAGCCGGCAAGGGGTGGTTATATGAAGGCGGCATTCGGGAACCGATGATCATCCGGTGGCCGGGGGTGTCTGAATCGAATAGTATATGCAGCTACCCTGTAACCAGCACAGACTTCTACCCTACCATTCTTGAAATGGCAGATATTTCACTCAGGCCTGATCAACATATTGACGGGATAAGTATTGCGCCCCTGCTGAATGGTGAAGAAAAGTTATCAAGGGATGCGATTTACTGGCATTATCCTCACTATGGCAACCAGGGAGGAAATCCCGGATCTGCGATACGTTCCGGGAACTACAAACTCATAGAGTATTTTGAAGACGGGCACCTGGAATTATATGATTTATCTAAAGATATTGGAGAATCAGAAAACCTGATTGAGACCAGACCAGAAATTGCAGATTCTCTGCTTGTACAGCTCGGGAAATGGAGGCTGGAGGTTGAAGCCAGGTATCCCTCTGATAATCCGGAATTTCAACCGGAATAGGGATTTATAATACTACCGGGATCCTTACACGGCCTCCAATACTATGAACATCAATTATCTCATTACGAATTCGATAATAATGTTCCGGGTATTTCATACTTAGTTTGGAAGGTTTTTTCCCAATAATAATCTCGATCATTGCTTCTCGGACTTGTTGTGGGCTCATCTTTTTCATAACAGAAATTATTATTTTAAGTTTAACAATTTATACTGTTAATGGAAAGATATGTAATTGGTAACCCAATCGAATGATAATATATTCGAATTGATCAATTAGGAACTTTAAGGGAAGAAATGAGTTCCATTGCTGGTCGCCTTTATCTTCACCAAAATACTATACCCTGAATTAATGGCTTTGAAGAATAGATTAAGAAAGGATGGCTATTGATTAAGGAAATAAGTTTTTAAAGTTATTAAAAACAATGTCAACTTGTTTCAATTTTTGCTTCAGCAGATTTACTATCTTCATCCAGCCAGAAAATGAAAATTCTATATCCAAGAGAAAGCACAATGGCTCCTGTGAACAGCCCGATAAAGCCTGAAAGCATAAAACCTCCGACAACACCCAGGAATATTACAAGCATGGGTACTGGAGCACCTTTACCAAGTAAAATTGGTTTTAGGACATTATCAGAAATGGAAGCCAGAATCAAATAAATAGACCATAGTAAAGCCGGGATAGTACCCATGACCGAAAATAAGTAGACGACAACTGGAATCACAACAATTGGTGGAGGAAGCTGCAATACCGCCAGCATAAATACCAGTACAGCCCATAATCCCGCATAAGGTACACCAGCCAACAAAAAGCCTATACCGATTAATAAAGACTGGATTATGGAAACCCCCAATATTCCTTTTGTCACGTTACCGACTGTATCCACTGCTAGTTTTGCAATTCTATCTCCACGCTCCCCCACCAACCTTCTAAAAATCTTTTTAGAAACATCGGCCGTCCCTTTAGTAGCCAGAAGAATTCCAGCAATTATAATAGAAAGAGCAAATTGTAATATGGTAGTAGTGATATCCAGAATACTTTCGATGATTGATCTACCAAAATGTAATATTTGATCTTTATATTGTGTCGTGAACGCATCCACATTCAGTGATGCCTGCTGCCACATATTGTATGTTTTTTCACCGATCAAAGGCCAATCCTTTACCTTTTCTTCTAGCGGGGGGATAGTCAGGGTTCCATCCTGCAGTCCGGTATGTAATCTTTTGGCACCGTCTATCGCGGAATCTACCAGCCACCAGCTTGGTAAAACGAGAATGAGCAATCCAATAACAATGACAATTATAGCCGACCACTTTCTTTTATCATTAAGACGTGCGTTTATAGCATTATATACTGGGGCTAAGGCTAATGTAAGTATTATACCCCATAAAATAACGCTTGAGAATGGATACAGGATTTG
Organism: uncultured Roseivirgaceae bacterium; assembly: GCA_964389805.1. Classification (GTDB taxonomy): domain Bacteria; phylum Bacteroidota; class Bacteroidia; order Cytophagales; family Cyclobacteriaceae; genus JAGTVG01. The sequence continues at coordinate 16,165 of CAYMFU010000322.1, forward strand.
AAAGCACCAGGCGATCAACAAAATTAAAAGTGCCAACCTAATGAATATTTCAATGGCCGCATTAATAGGAGGAGTATTATTCTCATTGTTTTTCATGATGGAGTGATATGTTATCAGATGGATATCAATTTATAAATTTTATTTAAGTTTTCTAGTTTTTG
>CAYMFU010000323.1:0-10179 GCA_964389805.1 uncultured Roseivirgaceae bacterium
TTCTTGAAAAGGTAGCCAAACTGGGATACACCTGGATGGAAGGTTTCAAATATGAAGATCGAAAGATCCTGGGTCTCCCACCTGCTGAACTTAAAAAAGCCCTTGGCGATCTAGGCCTGACTATGCCAAGTGTTCACGCCGTAACAGAAGTATCAAGTGATGGTGGCAAAGATGCTGTAATTAAGCAGATGGCCGAATCCGTTGAAGATGTCAAAGCCGTTGGTGCTGAATTCCTTGTATGGGCATATTTAGAGGAAGAGGATAGAAAGAGTATTGAAGATTATAAACGTCACCTGCTTACATGGAACCAGTTTGGCAAGATCTGTAAAGACAATGGATTGCAGTTTGCTTATCACAATCATGATTTTGAATTTTTAACACCAGATGGAGTTAATGCCTATGATATGATCATGGAAAATTCAGATCCTGATGAAGTTAAATTCGAATTAGACCTATTCTGGATTACCCGGGCAGGTTATGATCCTGTAGAGTATTTTAAGAAAGCCCCCGGAAGATTCCCACTCTGGCATGTAAAAGATATGATTGAGCAACCGTTCGTCAGCGAAGATGGAGAAGATCGATATTTTGCTGAAGTAGGTAATGGAGTAATCGATTTCGCCAGGATTTTTGCAGCTCGTGAAACGGCTGGCCTGGATTATTTCTTTGTAGAACAGGACTTTACTCAAAAAACACCATTTGAAAGTGTTGAAATCAGCATTAATTATATGAACAAGGCTGACTTCGTATAAAATTATGATATATAAAATAGAGGCTGTCTCTTTCTCTTGAGGTAGCCTCTTTTTTTGCGCTAATATTGACTTCTTTAGTCCACCTGAAAATCCAGAATCAATTCCGCTTTTATCTCCGGATCCTCTGTATTTTTTAGATCCTTTTCAAGTGGCTTTGTGCCATCGATAAGAACCAGCTTGCTACATTTACGCAACACTGGAATTAACTCTTCAAGAATTAGAATCCGGCCATGATGATCGCAATCATTCAATCGCTTTAATTGATCTAATTTCTTATTGTAAACGCTTTCACAAGCTACATAGATGTTTTTCTTTCTAATCTTAGTCACTTTTGTATCCTTCATTCCTCCATAATGGACATTTACTTTCTCTTCCTTTACATAAAGCTGATCGATGCGAATTTTATAGGCATATGTTTGTTCCCAAAGATTAAAATACTCATTACTCCACCTGTCTTTTTTACGTTCCAACTGCATGTAAAAATCATATAGATTTACCAGTGTACCATAAGACTTTCTGGTTTCTTCAAATAGATCGAAAAATTCATTTCGTACATTTATATCGCTCGAAGCATTAAAATCTTTTAAGATCTGCTCAACTTTAGTGACATCATTTGAGAGTTTCTGGTATTCCTCTTCCACAATCTCCAAATCGAAAATCTCGAATTTTTTATAGATCTCATCAGCATCGATTTTAATTTTCCTTACCTCCGCCTGATATTCACTTACATTGAAGCCGCTCAGGCTGCTATCTCCATCAGCGCAGAATGCACCGATCCCTGAAACCAGATAAATAGCTACTAATAGGAATGCCTTATACATTTTATTAAATGGTATTTTATATTCAAATAAAAGGAAACTCTTTTTAATTCCAGATTTTCCGAAAAACATCACAAATATGCAAAATTAATTCAAATTTTTTTTGATTTTATTGAAGGGATATGAATCTCGAACCAGTCATTTATATCACTGGTAATAAAAGGATTCAAAAGGTTAGGAAAGGTCATTTTCAGGACATAGTCATATAATTCAATCACTTTCTTACCAACCTTACAGATCTTAGTTTAAGTTGATTCCATGGTGCCACCGTAGCTCTTAAAGTCATTACATTTGGTCCAGGCTCAGAGATGTGAATATCCCCAAGTGAAATTTCTTTGAAGATTGTTAGATCTCCGGATCCCGTTAGTACATATGGATTATCCTGGTCTCCTAACCGAATATTAAGTTCTACTTCTTTTGTACCGGTTGCTGCATCTATCATTACCGAAAATGTCCCTGATTCTTTTACTTCAAACATATATTCAAGTCGCGTTCCTCCGTCAATCCAATTATCCATATAGGCGCTTTCAGATAAATCGCTTAACACAGCTTTTTCTCCATATCCTCGATTATGAATGAAACCAAAAGCCACCGGAAGTTGAACCTCACCCTTCTCATTTTCCATTGGCATATTGTTCAGAACATCTGCCTTTCCCTTAATTTCCATTTTTAAAACAGTATTGTGTTCGTTGGGAGTAACACCACTTAAATCAATTCTAATATTATCTCCTGTTTTTTCATGACTCAATGAATTGTCACTTCCTACTGGCCTAACACTTAGAACCTGATTCCTTAATCCAGGCACAACCAATTCCCCATTTTCCGGCCATTGGAAAATATGGAGATATAAAATAGTATTTTCATTATCATCTTTCTGTGTACAACGGCCCCAGAGAAGTTTGAAGAAAGGACTTGCTTTTGTACCATATATAGATTCTCCGTATGTTTTCATCCACTGCCCCATTCCTTTCAATCGTTCAATACTGGGTTGAGGAATATTTCCTTCAGGGGTTGGACCCACATTTAAAAGAAAGTTCCCCCCTTTGCTTGCAATATCGGTCAGGTATTGTACAAGAGTTCCAGTCGACTTCCAGTTATCATCATAATGCTTGTAACCCCAGCTTGTATTCATAGTCATGCATACCTCCCAGTCATAGTCAAGCCCGGTTGGGGGAATATGTTGCTCTGGTGTAGAAAAATCACCATCCCATGGACCATATAATCTGTTATTCTCAATAATTCCAGGCTGGAGATCTAGTAATGCGTGTAACTTTTCCGCCGCCTCCTCGGTCATACCAATGGGTGTATCCCACCACATTATAGCTATATCACCATAATTGGTTAATATTTCTGTAACCTGAGGATATACTTTTTCCTCAATATACTGGTTCAGGGAAACCCTGACCATAGTCGAATCCCAATGTGGTTCACCCCGGTCTATTCCCCGGTAAGTACCGCCAGGATGGTTCCAATCCTGTGCCTGGGAGTGATAAAATCCAAGTTTTAATCCATGTTTCTTACATGCATCTGCAAGTTCTTTAAGGGGATCCCTATCAAAAGGTGTGGCATCTACTATATTGTATGGGTTGGACTTAGATTGAAACATCGCAAATCCATCATGATGCTTACTTGTAATTACTATATATTTCATACCGGCTTCCTTGGCTAATCGAACCCATTCATCTGCATTATAATTAACGGGATCAAAACTTTTAGCAAGTGCTTCATATTCAGTTACAGGTATCCTTGCCCTGAGCATAATCCATTCACTTATTCCTGGAATTTGTTCACCTTTCCACTCTCCTGCAGGCAATGCATATAATCCCCAATGGATGAACATCCCAAATCGGGCATCTTTCCACCAGGCCAGGTTCTCCTCCTTAGTTAAGGGGACTTTTTTTTCTTCCTGACTGGTACATGATATTAATAGCTGTAGTATGAGAATAAATAAAATAAATCTTTTCATATCAAAAATACATATTTAGTGAATTGTAAAGTTTCGGAATAATAATATGATTAATCAAGATATTCTTTATAGTTTATGGTCGACGCAATCTTAATCCGGAGCACTTCCATGCAATTCTTGAATTCTAATTATCTATATGTGAATACATCCGATGGAGAATGTGCATTCTGCATTATTCCTTTAATTGTTTCAACGACCTCAGGATAATTCGCAGAAATATCATTACGCTCTTCCGGATCTTCGGTTAAATTGTATAATTCGATAGGATTATCGGGTTGATTTTTAATATTTAACCGGACTCCTTTCCATTTATCCATCCTAACCGCTTGTTTACCTCCCTGCTCATAAAACTCCCAGAAAAGATAATGATGCTTATTCTGTGTTCCTTCTTGCTTAAGTGTTGGAAGAAACGAAATCCCATCAGTATTAACAGGGGTATCAATACCAGCTATATCACAAAAAGTAGGCATAATATCCCAGAATGCAGATATATGACTGGTTTTTATACCACTTTGTATTTTCTTTGGCCATCTTACAATAAATGGAACCCGTATTCCGCCTTCGTATAAATCCCGCTTATATCCTCTTAGAATACCATTTGAATTAAAGAAATCAGGATCAGCACCGCCTTCCAAATGAGGCCCATTATCACTGGTAAATATGAAAACTGTAATATCCCCGATGCCTAATTCATCAATTTTATTCATAATATCACCAACAGCCAGGTCAAGCCTCTCCATCATAGCCGCAAACGTAGCTCGAGGGTATTGTTGCGAACCATAAGGACCTTTCCTGTACCTGGGACCGTCGTCTACACCTAGATATGGTGTTTCTTCAAATTTCCCCAGGTATCTTTGAAGTATAGAATCTTCGGGAGCCAGAATTTCAGCGTGTGGAATGGTATAAGGTAAAAAAAGAAAAAAGGTATTATCCTTGTTATTTTCTATAAATTCAAGCGCTTTCTGGTGAATAATGTCGTGGCTGAATTGAGCTGTCCCCTTATTATCATTGCCATGCAGAAAGACAGTATCCTGATTATGCCATAAATACTCCGGATAATAATTATGTGCCAGGCTCTGGCAATTATATCCAAACCAGTTATCAAACCCCTGGTATGTCGGATCGCCTTCAGTACCAGGTCCTCCTAAACCCCATTTCCCGAATCCTCCTGTTATGTATCCAGCTTTCTTTAAAAGCTCGGGCAATATTTGAATGGAATCGGGTAATGGATACTGCCCTTCCGGTTGTACACCTTTGTTTCCCCTGATAAAGGTATGTCCGGTATGCTGACCGGTCATAAGAGACGACCTCGAAGGGGCACAAACCGTGCTTCCTGAATAATGCTGGGTAAAAAGCATCCCTTCGGATGCCATTCGGTCAATATTGGGTGTATTGAATACTTCCTGGCCATAACACCCAATATCCCCATAGCCGGCATCATCAGCTATAAGGAAAATAATATTTGGTTTTTGATCGATAATATTATCATCGGAAGACTCACAAGCAATGAATAATAGCATTATAATGAATATTTGTGGATATATTTTCATAACATACTTAATTATATAATTATTATGATTTCCAGGGACTCATCCAATTTATCATTAAATCGGACCAGGTTTTTAGACTGGGATTATCCAGAGCCATGCCTACTCCATGCCTTCCTGCCTCATATAAATGCAGTTCCACAGGCACATTGTTCTCAATACAGGCCTCAGCAAAACTAAGGGTATTCTGTGGAGGTACTCCCTTATCTTCAGCAGTATGGAATAAAAATGCCGGTGGATTATCTTTTGTTACTTGATGATTATTTGATAGTTGCATAGCCATTTTTTGATCCGGTTCATCTCCCAATAAAGCTTTGGCAGATCCTTTGTGCGCATAATCGTCAATAAATGAAATTACGGGATAACCCAGGATCAGCCGATCGGGTCGGGCAGATACTGAATCCGCCAGGTCATCCAGCTTATCTTTATGCAGATCAGGCTGAGTGGCAACTGTAGATGCAAGATGTCCTCCAGCACTGAAACCCATTATCCCTATTCGACCCGGATCAATATTATACATATCTGCATTTTTACGAAGAAATCGAATGGCTCGACAAGCATCGGAATAAGAACCCGGAAACCGGTCAGGAAACACTCTATACGTGAGTACAATACCTATTATCCCATTCATTGCAAACAAACGTGCAAAGGGTTGTCCTTCATGAGAAGCCTGAATATGATAGCCTCCTCCCGGGCAAATCAATACAGCAGAAAATTTGTTATTAGCGCCCTGTTCACGGACCGTTGGATAATAAATTTTTATTTTCGGTCTGTAATCCGGATTTTGACCATTGTTTTCGGATCCATCCTCCCAGAGGTAAATCTCTTCATCTTCAAGAGCTGGATCCGGATCCTCGGGATCTATTGAAGGGCTGCTAATTGCAGATTGCGATATCCCAGCGACACCCACAATCATTGTACTGTTTTTCAGAAATTTTCTTCTATTAAAATGCATAATAATATTTTATAATTCCAGATAGGCTCTATAGCCTCCTCCTTTTTCCATTTTGATTTTATAGACCTGTCCGTTTTTTACATCATCTGTCCCAATTATTATTTCAGTCGGTACAGTATTGCTTTTCGGATTATCTTTAAAGTAATGTAACTTATATTTTCCTGCTGGTAAAAAATCCAGGTTAATTAAAGCTTCTCGTGGTGTGCTGTTGTTCATACACCCGAAATACCATCGATTCCCTCTTTTTCTGGCCATTACTATATATTACCCGAATATAATGATTCCTGTTAAAATTATTGAAAAGAATTTTTGATTCATAAAACTTCTATTTTCACATTTTCTATCGAAATATTAAACTTTTTCAAGTTTCTTACACAAGTACTTTAAATATAATTTTAAAAAAAATATCAAAAAAGTATTATTTTTTATAAAAATAGTTTAATTTTACTCATAGTTCAGCGTAACCTATGATTAATATGAAGAGATTAAGTCGGATCGCCCAGTACTACCTTTTTGCAATCCTGGTAATAATCTTATTTAACTTCCTTCAGAGTTGCACCAGTAACAATGAAGGTGAAATGAGTCAATCCCGCCTGATTATAACTTTGGTGGATTCCCCTGCTGATTATCGTCAGGTTAACATAGATATACAGGAAATTAGCCTGAAAACTGATGGTACCAACACGAATGACGGATGGATTAAACTTGATAAGTTTAGTCCTGGTGTATACAATATTTTAGAATTTACAGGTGGCCAGGAATTACCCTTGGCGGATATGGAATTCCCAAGTGGTACAATTTCGCAGATAAAATTGAAATTAGGGAAAAACAATACATTAGCTACTGACAATCATATATCCACCCTATTGCTTGCAAATAATTTAGGTGATGGCTATAAATTTACCGTAAACGAGACTATTTCCACAGGAGGCACTCATTTCCTTCGCATTGATTTTGCTGCGGCACAATCAATAAGTAAGTTGGGCAGTACCGGTCAGATGATGCTAAAACCAGTTCTTAAGCTAATGTCCGAGTCAAATACCGGGTCCATATCAGGGCAGATACAACCTGCTCAAAAAAATGTACTGGTAAATGTGATTGCAAACAATAAAATTGTCGGATCAAGTTATGCCCCTGAAAACTCAAGTAAGTTTTTTGTTCCTGGTATTGAACCTGGAATTTACGACCTTTCCTTTGAGTCCAGTGATGATCAATTCCAGCAATACATAAGGGATATATCAGTTACGGTTGGTCAGGTAACCGATATAGGAAGTTTTCACATAGAATTGGAGGACTAAAAAATTCAATCGAGCTTATTCCGAATCTTTTCTACAAATCTTTTAGTGCAAATAACTCGGCAATTTTAACAATAACTTCGACACTTTTCTCCATTGACTGAATTGGAACATATTCATATTTCCCGTGAAAGTTATGTCCTCCGGCGAATATATTAGGACATGGCAATCCCATATAAGACAGTTTTGATCCATCGGTTCCTCCGCGAATTGGTTTCTTTATAGGTTCAACATTTACCGCATTCATAGCTTCTTCAGCTATATCAACGATGTATTTAACTGGTTCTACTTTTTCACGCATATTAAAATACTGATCCACAAGCTCAAGGGTGACCCTCCCATCGCCATATTTAAGATTCATAAATTCAGCACAATCCCGCATTAATTTCTTTTTGGCCTGGAATTTATCAAGGTTATGATCGCGGATAATATACCTGAAGGTCGTGTGTTCAACTTGTCCATTATAGTCAATGAGATGGAAAAATCCCTCATAATCCGTGGTATATTCTGGTCGCTGGTCAACTGGAAGCATGGCATTAAATTCCATACCAAGTAAAATTGCATTTATCATTTGATTTTTTGCAGTTCCCGGATGCACATTCCTTCCCTGTATTTTGACCGTTGCCAATGCCGCATTGAAATTTTCATATTCAAGCTCACCTATTCTCCCACCATCTAAAGTATAAGCTACATCAGCACCAAATTTTTTCACATCAAATTTATCAGCACCACGACCGATCTCTTCATCGACTGTAAATCCAATACGAATTTTACCATGTTTTATAGTGGGATTTTTTTTCAAATATTCCATGGCAGTCATTATTTCAGCAATCCCTGCCTTATCATCAGCTCCCAACAAAGTTTTACCATCGGTAGTTATGATATCCTGATCCTTATACAACAACAATTCAGGAAAGTCTTTTGGGGATAAAACCATGTTCAATTCTTTATTGAGTTCAATATCATCCCCCTTATAATTTTTGACAATTTGCGGATTCACATTACTACCAGACATATCCGGACTGGTATCCATATGAGATATAAAACCAATTACAGGTACCTTTTTATTAATATTAGCTGGTAAAGTGGCCATAATGTAAGCATGATCATCAATACTTATTTCTTCAAGTCCCATTTCTTTTAATTCATCGACAAGTTTTCTTGCGAGATCCCATTGTTTTTCAGTGCTCGGACAAGTCTGTGAAGATTCATCGGATTGAGTATCAATTTTTACATAACTTAGAAATCGATCTGTTACAGTCTTCATAAAAATCAGATTTAATTATTTACCACAATAATACTGGAATATGTGATTATAATAAAAAGGAGATCAAATTCTTTCAGGTAATTCAATCAAAAAAATACACAATAAAAAATCCCGCTATTAGCGGGATATCGATTATAATGCAATAAACTTCGTGTGGATTATTTAATACATTTGATTCACCATTTTACACCAGGTATCGCGGTCCTTAATTTTAAAGTTCAGCTCTTTCCCATCCTTCTTTACAATATTCATTCCTTTGTTTGAGAAAAAACCAGTTTTAAAAGGGATTACCTCTTTAATGTCAACCGGTATAATTTCCATATTACTTTTTGAGTTTGTTTCGTTTTTAGGTTTGAAGTAAATTCTCTGGTTGGTTAATATAAGTTTGCCATCCACTTTGCTTCCGTTCATATATTGAGAATCTCCTGCCTTTACAACCTGCTCATTTGGCTTTAATTCGATTTTCATGATTTCAATTATTTTAATTCCTTCCCTACCGATAAAACATTTATTATGCCAAAAAAATATTCATTTGATTATCAACCATTTATGCCTGTTTTAGGATGGTAAAAGTATATTTAGTGTCCGGTTTTGATATATTGTTGTTCGATATAATACAGAAAACTTTTAATGCGAGTCTTACTCCTTCTGAAATCCTTCATCAGATTCATCCGTGTACGGTTCAAACTCCTAAGCTCTTCCAGGTCCCGATCAAATTCATGAATACCATGGATCATATCCTTTTCAAGGGCACGAGCAATTATACGACTGTCTACATATTGGTATGGGTTTAAATGCCCCCCTAGTACCTACAAATCTTACGAAAGAATTAGGACTACCTGGAGCTGTGGGAGTGGATTCGCTTTATTATACTGATACACTTCGCAAACCATATATGACCTGGTATTTTACTATGTTTCACCTTAGTGTTGTAACTTTTTCACCATGGTTGCCAAAGAAAGCTATAGCGAAACATATGAGGAATAAGGATGATAAGAGTCCACTTGACACCTTGGGCAGAAGCTTAAAAAGGGCTGTCGTTAGAGGAAGTGTTGGCTCAGCCTGGGAATCAACGAGAGATGTATGCTATGATTGGGATTTCGATCCACGTCTTATCAAATGTAGAAATATTTGTGTCTGGCATGCTACTGATGACACTTGGTGTCCACCTCAGATAGGAAAATGGATTGCCGAATATTTTGGTGCCAAAGAAGGGGTGCATGTTAACTTTAAAGATGATGACTTAGGTTACGGGCACCTCACTTATTACACCCAAAATTTCTTATAACCAGAGAATTCTATGATCAAAGCACTTTTAGATGGATTAGAATAGAATCAGTTTGAAAAATGAAAAGCCTATTGGTAGAATGTATATAGCGCATTAAAACGCACCATATACTAACCATTAGGTGAAATATTTAACCATATTATCCTAATCCCACGAGATAATTGGACTCCTCGACTTACTAGCTATAGAAGAATTGTATTAAGGTGCACGGATTAAATATACTGTTCTATTATTTCCAGGAGGTATTGATTTAAATTCTGAGTATGCCATCAAATTCAATATAATGGATAACTA
>CAYMFU010000324.1:0-5492 GCA_964389805.1 uncultured Roseivirgaceae bacterium
CCAATGGGTAGTTCTGCTGGTAGAAGATTGATCATATAAAGAATAGAATATTGAAATATTGATAACTCTAGAGGTTAACAATATTTCAATATTAAATGAACATAATTAATTTCGGGCTTGCTTTTTAACGTAGAAGAGATACTTTACAAGCTAATAACCATTTCTGTTTCAGCATCAAAAAAGTGAAGCTTATTAATATCAAAAAACAGATCCAGCTGGTCTCCCCTTTTGGCATTTACAAATGAAGGTAATCGTCCTACAATTTGAGTGTCACCGATATTGAAGTAGATAAATATTTCATTCCCCATTGGTTCCCCCACCTCAATATTTGCGATGAATTTCTGAGAAGTATCAACTTTGGAAGCGTCGAAAACATGGATATCCTCGGGTCTGATTCCCAAAATAACTGGTTTGTCTTTATATTTTTCCAACCGAGGTATGTATTCAGGATTGATATTTAGCTTCGATGCACTTCCATTTTCAACAAATTTTAAACTGCCTTCCTGAAGGATTTTTCCATTCATAAAATTCATTGAGGGGCTTCCAATAAATCCGGCTACAAATTTATTTGCCGGGAAATTGTATAAGTTCAGGGGTGTATCTATCTGCTCAATATTTCCATCCCGGAGAATGACAATCCTGTCACCCATAGTCATGGCTTCCGTTTGGTCATGGGTAACGTAGACCATTGTTGCTCCCAGATCAGAATGCAATTTGGAAATCTCAGTTCTCATTTGTACCCTAAGTTTGGCATCCAGGTTGCTCAAGGGTTCGTCAAATAAAAATACTTTTGGCTTCCTTACAATAGCACGCCCAACTGCTACTCGTTGCCTTTGTCCACCCGATAAAGCAGCGGGTTTCCTTAGCAAATATTCTTCCAACCCAAGAATTTTGGCCGCGAATTTCACCCTTTCATCAATTTCTTTTTTGCTGGTTTTTCTCAACTTGAGCCCAAATGCCATATTATCATAAACAGTCATATGCGGATAAAGTGCATAATTTTGGAAAACCATTGCAATATCTCTATCCTTGGGAGGCAGATCATTTACCCGCTTTTCATCGATTAGTAGCTCACCACTGGTTATATCCTCCAATCCGGCAATCATTCTCAAACAAGTGGATTTTCCACATCCGGAAGGCCCTACCAATACCAGGAATTCTTTATCTTTGATGTCGAAACTTACATTCTTAACAACCCGGGTATCCTTGCCATAGATTTTTTCAATATTTACCAATCTAACTTCTGCCATAAATAATTAATTTTATTTCACAACTCTTTCAGTCCATTTCTGAAGCAGGAATAGTCAGTTTCAAATTCAACTATTCCTTTAAATAAAATATCATCGACTTCAATTTCTGACAAATAGGCCATTTTTTTTTTGACGTATGGCACCCGATATTCCTTCTTTAAATACAGGTATATCAATCCGGAAGGATCTGGATCTAATTGAGGTCGCAAACATCTTTTAAGCATATTGGACGAATTGTTTTTGGTTTTAAACTATCTTGTCATTCTTTCATACCAGTAGAAGCCATACTTTGAATAAAATATTTCTGGAAAAACAAATAAGCTATGATTATCGGAAAAGCTAAAATTGTCGCCGAAGCCAATTTTACACCTAATTGAGATTCCGCACGCCCACCAACGGCGAACAGGGTTACTAGTTGAGGCATGGTCATCAGGTTTTCATCCCGTATCACAATAAGTGGCCACAAGACATCATTCCATGTTGCCATAAAGGTAATTATGCCAACTGTTACCAGAGAAGGAACAATATTTGGCCAAAGGATCTGGAAAATTATTCTCAATTCACCACAACCATCGATTCTGGCAGCGTCAATAAGATCCTGAGGAATAGTTTGAAAAACCTGCCTGAACATGATAATAGCAAATGCATTAATTAAATAGGGCACTATTAAAGCCAGGAATGTGTCAATCCATCCTAATTTCACCATAATGATGTAATTGGGAATCAAAGTAATCTGGAAGGGAAGGGTCATAGTAAAGATGATAATATAAAATATCAGGTTCCTTCCTACGAAACGCAGTCGTGATAAAGCATAACCAACCATGGAACATAATACCAATACGCCTCCTGTTACCATGGTTGCAACAAAAATGCTGTTAAAAAAAGCCCTGCCGATCGGGATCTTCTCAAACATTTGGATATAACTGTTCAAAGAAATGGACTGGGGTAGTAATGTCAAGCTTTCAATCTCATTTTCAGGCACCAATGAGGCAGTTACCATCCAGTAAAATGGATAAATGAATGCTATTGATCCAATAATTAATGTTATATAAAGAATTAGTTTTTTCATTTTAACTTTCTCCTTTTTCGATAAACCTTTTTTGAATAATTACCACAAATAGGATGATAAAAGCGAAAAAGAATCCCAGGGTAGCCGAGTAACCCATGTGATAATTGGTAAAAGCTTGTTTGTAAATGTAAAGTACTGCAGACAGGGTGCTGTTCAATGGCCCTCCCCCTGTCATGATATAGGGTTCAATGAATAAGGAAAATCCTCCAATTGTACTCAGGATCACCACCATGAATATAGTAGGATTGATCATAGGTAAGGTGATATGCCAGAATTTTTGCCAATGATTGGCTCCTTCAAGATCAGCTGCTTCATAATATTGAGGAGGTACGGTCTGCAATCCCACTAAAAACAAGATCACATATAATCCCACATTTTTCCAGGTTGCCATTACCGCAATGGATACCATTGCCATATTTGGGTCTACCAACCATCCTACCTTCCCAAATCCCAGCGTAGTAAGCATGCGGTTGAGGATACCGGTATCAAATCCGTAAAGTTGTTGCCACAACATGGAAACCACTACCCCCGATACCACTACCGGAAGGAAAAAGGCCGCCCTGAAAAAAGGCCGAAATTTAATTTTTTGGTTAAGTATTTCAGCTAACAGCAGTGCCACAATTATTTGTAATGGGATATGAACGATGAGAAATTTGAGGGTATTATAGATGGCTTTGAAGAAAAGCACGTCTTGGAATACCCTTAAAAAATTCCCAAATCCAATAAACTCCATGGGAGAAATAATATTCCATTTGTTAAAGGTCAGAAATATTGAAAATAATACCGGGAAGGCTACAAAAACCATCAAATGGATAAGATAGGGTGATACCAGAAGATAGGGAAGTAATTTATTATTCTTCATTCGGTTTTATTTACATATTAAGGAGTAGCACATCTACAGCTTTGGCCGCATCACGTAAGGCATCTTCGGGCGACTTCACCCCATATAATACACTACTTTGATATTCTTGAGTGATGATATCAAAAACCTCTTTAATTACTTCATTATTATCTACTCCTCTGATATACCTGGCCTGATTGGCAAAGGGAGCTAGCTTTTCATTTTGCTTAAAAACTTCTACAAACAACGGATTTATAGTAAGATCTTTTCGCGGAGGGATCTGACCACTTAATTTCAAGAATAACAAATCGTTTTCATCACTGATCAAAAATTTCAAAAACCGCCATGCCAATAGTGGGTTTTTGCAAGTATTGAAGATGACTATATTTTTAGGATCACCATAGGTATATACCGGACCCTGATGATCATCCGGTACTGGGACAGGAGCATATGCATAGTCGAAGCCTTGCGGTTTAAATTTTTCAAGGTGTGCAATTTCCCAGGGCCCGGTAAATTTAGTGGCAATCTTTCCAGTTAAAAATGGGTCCTGGCCTGACGAAAGCATATCTTGAGTGAAATAATTTTTTGTGTAGAGTTCTCCAAAGAATCTAAAAACATCAATAGCATGCTGATTATTAAATACGGCATGGTTGTTCTCAACCAGGGAGGCTCCATCGGAAGCTGCTAAATACAATAGATAAAAGTTAAACCTAAGTTCATGCCAGATAGGTCGTACATTTGCATATCCAAACCATTGGTCCACATAACCATCACCGTCATTATCTTTCTGATATTTTTTACAAGCCTCCAAATATTCCGAATAGGTTCTGGGAACACCTCCTATTTCCTCCACTACTTGTTTATTGTAGATCATCATAATTGGATTGATCTTCCAGGGAATCTGGTAAATATGACCATCACTGGAGGTAATCTCTTTGATTAATGCACTATCGCACCGTTGATAGATAAACTCCAGGAAACCTTCCAGGGTATCAAAAGGTACGAGCACTTTAGCTTGCGCGAAGAACTCCACGTCGCCTTGCCACATATTTGCATAAATATCAGGTGTGGTTTTCCCTACAACTGCAGCAAGTATTATTTCCTCACTGGATTGGCCTTCTGGTACAGGTTGTAGCTTGATCTGTTCATCAGGATGTTCCAGGTTCCATGCTGATATTACCTGTCGGGCAAACTCTACCTCCTGGGCATCATTGGCCGACCAATATAGTAAGGAGTTATCATCATTCTCCCTGGAAAAATTGCAGTAGGTCAAAAGACTGCAGGATAATACCAATAATCCCAGGAAAAATTCGCTTTTACATCCTTTGAATAACACATTTTTCATTACAAATCCTTTTATTATAGAAATAGTCATGTACTTTATCTATATCTCAGTTTTTCAGGAGGTCCCAATTTTTAATAATCTTTTTGAAAGGAAACAGGTGGCTATACAAGTTTCGATCAACTGCACGGCAGCTATGAATACATAGATGCTTGTATGTGTATGACTGAATCTAATATAAGGCTAAGTAATTTATGCCACAAGTAATCAGACTGTTTAAATGTACTGGAAGATGAAGAGATGATTAATTGCTATCCAAGGGGATGGACGTGATAAAAGAAGTGTATCAAACCCCTATAAACTGGACGGAAAACAATTTTCAATTTAGAAGAATTTGAAAATTATTTCCCTGTTCATGGTTTAATTTTTCATAATTATCCAAAAACTGATCCGGGGATTTCATACCCAATGACCTGTGTTTTCTTCTAGCGTTAGAAAACTTATAATAATCCGAAATTTTCCATTTTGCATAATGAATGCTGTCAAACCAGTATCTTTGGATAACTTCTCTTTCCAGGGTTGAATGCAGCGATTCTATGTATGCATTTTCTTCTTGTGTAGCAATGTGCGTGAACTCCTGGTTTATTCCCATCTCATGCAGATACTTTCTGACACTATTGGCAATAAACTGGCTTCCATTATCATTGCGAATTGTAATTCCTTTCAAACGATTTTCTGCAATTATCCCATCAAGCAATAAAACAACATCATGCTGACGTATGCTCCCTTTCAATACATGTCCAAGAACCCTTCGGGTGAAAATATCCATTACAGAAAGTAAATAAACATTTCTGCGCTCCCCATGGATGTAAACGTACTTGATATCCATGGCCAGATGTTGCATAGGATAATCAGCTTCTATCTTGCGCATTTTGACAAAACTTCTTCTGCCATTAGTCCTTATTCTTGTATATATGTTCAATAAATGAGCCACTTTCATCAAAAGGTATACTTTCTTTGCATTGATTATAAATCCTTCATCCCGAAGCT
>CAYMFU010000325.1:0-25945 GCA_964389805.1 uncultured Roseivirgaceae bacterium
GCACCGGTGCACCGGATAGCAATTGATATTCAATAGACTCTTTGGGTTTAACTACCAGGATTTTTTCTGTAACAGAATCTTTACCTGTTACGACTTTTCTGACCAGACCCTGGTGGTGTTTTTCCGGATCACCCACTTCTATGATCTCCACGGTCGTGTTTTTGTCGTTTTTCTGTTCGAAATCCGTGAGAATACTCCAGATCTTATCTGGTTCTGCAGGGATATCTTTATCAATATGAAATTGTCCCATGGGATAAAAAAATATTTTTTACAATTTAAAAAAAAGAAATAAAAAAACATAGATAAGCCAGGATCCCTGCTTGATTTTAATGGTAATTTTTCCTGGCGTATTGTATTACGCCTTTTCCCGGGATAACGGATTCATCAACACTGACAAAAATTAATCCCTCTCCTTCGAACTTTTCCAATCCCTGATGATTAATCCATCACCATATCGTTTGACCACAAGCTTTTGCTTACTCCGCCATCCAAGACTTTCTATTTCATCGATCGGGAGTGTTATAATATAACTTCTTCCTCCGGCAGTTTTGTTCAGGCTTCGGATGTGCCTCTCACTTATTTTTCGATTTGCCATATCTTTGAATTTGATAATTATATAATAATATATATAATTAATTCTATAATTATAATTTACTGAAAAATTTATATAAATCAAACTGGGGAGACCGGAATTCAATTTTATTCTATCATCATCGACATAAATACGGATATCACGATGCTGTGGATATTGATGCAACAATTTAGAAGAAACTATCCGTTAACCAGCATCATTTTACTCCGACCTGTCGAGTAAGCGCTGATCGATCGCTTTCGAAGCCTTTGCACCTAACTCCTTAAGCTTTTCAGTTTTCCTTATCAGGTTATCCTTCCCTTCGGTAAGTTTATTCATTGCGAGTTCATAGTTTTTCCGGGTTGTCTTGATACCATCACCCACCTTGATCAGGTCATCGGTAAAGGATTTGAATTTATCATACAATGATCCGCTCTGTCTGGCTATCTCAATTGCATTTCGATTCTGGTATTCCTGCCGCCAGATACTTGCAATGGTCCTGAGGGTGGCAATCAGGGTAGATGGACTTACAATGACTATATTCTTCTCATAGGCTTCCATAAACAACTGGTCATCATATTGAATGGCCAACCCGAACGCTGGTTCTACTGGCATGAATAATAGCACAAAATCCAGTCCGGAGACATTATATAGCTGTTGGTAGTTCTTTGAACTCAGGTCCTTCACATGTTTCCTTACGGATGCAATATGTTCTTTAAGATATTTTTGTTTTTCAGTTTCATCTTCTGCCGACATATATCTTTCATACGCTACCAATGAAAGTTTGGCATCTATAATAACATTTTTGTCCTCAGGCAAATTAATGATAACATCAGGTTGAAGTCTTCCATCCGTTGAGGTAAAAGATTCCTGAACCTGATATTCCCTTCCTTTTACCAGTCCGGATTTTTCAAGGATACTTTCAAGGATGAACTCTCCCCAGTTTCCCTGGGTTTTAGATTCACCCTTCAGGGCTTTTGTAAGGTTTTCGGCATCCCTGGTAATTTTCAGGTTGAGATCACTCAAAGTTTTCAGCTCCTGCTTTAAAGCTGCATTTCTGTCTATGCTTTCCTTATTGGTCGCTTCCACCTTCTTTTCAAATTCCAGGATCCTCTCCTTCAGTGGATTCAGGATCTCTCCCAGGTTTACCTTATTCTGATCAGTAAACTTCTTGCTTTTTTCTTCCAGGATCTCGTTAGCGAGGTTTTTGAATTCGATAGAGAACTTTTCCTGCAATTTCTGGATATCTTCTTTTTGCGTGTTAAGCTTTTCCAGTAAATTTTTATAATCACGTTCGCTGGCTGCCAGAGTATTGCTAAGTTCAAGTGTTTTTTTTCTTTCTTCTTCAAGGCCTTTCTTTATCTCCAGGTATTCATCAGATAAGGCTTTATATTTATCAACCTGGACCCGGTTTTCAACTTCCATATTTTTCAGAGATTGATCCAGGGTATTTTTTTCATCTATGGTAAGCACCCTTTTAGTTTGCATATATAACCTCGTAATAAGGAAAGCGGATAATGATCCAATGATCAATCCAACGAGAAGATAAATCCAGTCATACATATCGACAGATCCTTAATATGTAATTGTCATCTCTAACCCTTAGAGGTTACGAGCAATAGTCCATAGGCTATGATCATTAGCCAGACGATATTTTCGGTAATAACAGGAATGTTCAATTTTATGAAATCCAGTTGGATAAAAACGGCAACGAGTACGATAATAATGGATACCGCTTTGAGGATTTTTCTGGTTTTAGTATTCATGTTAATTAAATATTTTACGTTCTTCTAATCTAGCCTTATGCTGGCATTGAATGCTAATTTATGAATAATTTCATTTATGAAGCACTTTGAAAGCATATAAAAATATCTATGATTAATTTTGCATCCTGAAAACAGGAACAATAACGTGGCCGAATCTGGTATAGATATACATAAGGCGATAGGAATTCTTCAACAGGATGGTCTTGTAGCCATTCCCACGGAAACCGTATATGGCCTGGCTGGCAATGCATTCAGTGAAGAGGCTGTTGTTAAGATATTTGAAGTCAAGAACAGACCTGCCTTCGATCCATTGATCGTCCATATTGCATCTATTGAACAGGTAGAAGAAATGGTAGTTAATGTTCCGTCACAGGCTAAGGAATTGGCTGCAAGATTCTGGCCTGGCCCATTGACTCTTTTATTAAGGAAACAAGCCATTATCCAGGATATAGTAACTTCAGGACTTAATACAGTTGCCATTCGAATACCTGACCATCCCATCACCCTCGAATTACTCCGTAATCTTGGATTTCCCCTGGCAGCCCCAAGTGCCAATCCATTCGGGTATGTTAGTCCAACAACAGTTAAGCATGTGAATGATCAGTTAGGGAATAAAATACCCTATATCCTGGATGGAGGCGATTGCCATGTCGGTATAGAATCGACGATTATTGGATTTCACAATGAAAGGGCTGAAATATACAGGTTGGGAGGTATTCCAGTGGAGGATATAGAATCCGTTGTAGGTAAAGTAAATGTCAGGCATCATTCCTCATCAAGACCCGCAGCTCCGGGATTATTGGAAAGTCACTATGCACCTGCAAAAAAAGTGAAATTAAAAGAGATCTCTGATCTGGATATCACAACTGAACCAGAACAAATCGGATTGATAAGATTTATGAACCTTCACCCCGGGGTCCCTGAAAAGAACCAGATTGTCCTGTCTGGAAAGGGGGACCTGATCGAAGCAGCAAAAAATCTGTTCTCAGCCTTGCGGAAAATGGATGAGATGGATGTTCAATTAGTGATTGCTGAATCCTTACCTGAAATTGGATTAGGCCGTGCCATTAATGACCGTTTGCGCCGTGCCGCGGCCATCTCATAAGTGACATTATACTTCTTACTATTTATGCTGGGAACTCAACCCGGGAGCCGGTTTGGTTGTACTTTGGAACCGGCTTGGTGGTGCTTTGGAGCCGGTTTGGTTTTACTTTGGAGCCGGTTTGGCTTACTTTGGAGCCTGTTTGGCTTGCTTTGGAGCCTGTTTGGCTTGCTTTTCATGAACAGCCACCCTGAGCCAAATTATGCAGCTTAGTTTATGATTGTTTAAATCTCTTTTATTACAGAATATATAATCCTTCAGCAAGCATTTCAAAATGTTTCTATTCTTTGTTTAAAGACGCCTTATTGGCTACCTTTGCGACCTGTAATATTGTCTAATCTATTTTTAATTTTATACCAATACAATTCCTATGAAAACAGTTGATACGTATGATTTTTCCGGAAAACGCGCATTGATTCGTGTTGATTTTAATGTTCCACTAAACGAAAAATTTGAGATAACAGATGAAACCAGGATTAAGGCAGCAGTACCCACGATTACCAAGATACTGCAAGATGGTGGATCTGTCGTTTTAATGTCCCATCTTGGAAGACCAAAGGAAGGTCCTGAAGAAAAATTCTCTTTAAAGCACCTGGTCAAAAACCTGTCGGAGAAGTTCGATACTGAAGTGAAATTTGCTGACGATTGTATTGGAGATGAGGCTTTCGCACTTTCTTCTGATCTGAAACCTGGTGAAATCTTATTACTGGAGAACTTAAGATTCCATAAGGAAGAGACCAAAGGAGACAGGGACTTTTCTGAAAAATTATCGAAACATGGAGATGTATATGTGAATGACGCTTTCGGAACAGCTCACAGAGCACACGCCTCAACTTCGATCGTAACCGAATTTTTTGACGATAAGATCTGTGGATATCTGATCCAGGCCGAACTCGTGAATGCTGATAAGGTTTTGAAGGATCCGGAAAGGCCTTTTACAGCAATTATGGGAGGGGCAAAAGTTTCTGATAAAATACTACTTATCGAGCAAATGCTGGAGAAGGTTGACAACCTTATTATAGGCGGTGGTATGTCTTACACATTTGCAGTCGCAAAAGGCGGAACGGTTGGCAATTCACTCCTGGAAGCTGAGAAAGTTGATCTTTGTAAAGATCTGTTGAAAAAAGCAGAAGCCAAAGGTGTACAGTTAATTCTCCCAGTGGATACGGTAATAGCCGATGATTTCAATAACGATGCCAACAGGAAAACAGTAGATGCTGGAAGTATTCCTGACGGATGGATGGGACTGGATATAGGACCGGGCACAATAAGTCTATTTTCGGAGGTAATTGAAAACTCAAAAGCCATACTCTGGAATGGCCCCATGGGAGTATTCGAATTTCCTAATTTTGCCAATGGCACCATACAGGTTGCTGAAGCAGTAGTTAAAGCTACTGAAAATGGCGGATTTTCGCTGATTGGTGGTGGTGATTCAGCCTCTGCTATCAATAACCTTGGTTATGGCGATAAAGTTTCTCACGTAGCTACTGGTGGCGGCGCATTGCTCGAATATATGGAAGGTAAAACGTTGCCGGGAGTAGCTGCGCTGGAGGAGTAATCGAAACAGAGATTCCTTGTGAAACGGCTTAAAGATATTGCCCATTGATCCTGCCACTGGCTTGAATTTGATGGGTGATTTCTTTATGCCTTTTTTAAAAAGTGATGGTAACCATATGCCATTCCTTCTCTATGTTATATGATATTTGGTAATGGCTTACTTCGCAGATCTTCTGGACTATGGATAGGCCCAGGCCTGTATTTTTCTCAGAATGTTTGCCTTTTTTAAATCTTTCAAACAATTGTTCGCCGGGGATATCAGGATCATCTCCTGTATTTTTTATGCTTAAAGTATTTTTAGTAAGGTGAACGAAAATCTTTCCGCCTTCATTATTATGTCTTATTGCATTTTGAAGAAGGTTATTCAATAATATCTTTATTAGCGTTTTATCATTTTCAAGACCCACTTCATCCTGAATATCGGTTTCCAGTTCCAGACTTTTCAGTTTAATCAGATCATTGAAATCAGCAAGTGCTTTGTTTAGTTCCAATGAAACATCAATAGGTTCTTTGTTGGAAAATTCTTCATTTTCAATCTTGGAGAGCAAGGTAAGGGACTTGTTTAATTTTGACATATGTATTATTGACTCATACGAGGATTCAATTAGATCCATATGCTCCCTTGTCAGGTTCTCTTCCTGGAGCAACAATTCAAGTTTACCTTTTGTGATAGCAAGCGGGGTCTGCAATTCGTGCGATGCGTTTTCCGTGAATTCTTTCAGATTCTTATAATCCGAGCTTACTTTTTCAGTCATCTGGTTAATAAAGCCATTCAATATGTCAAACTCTTTTATCCCTGATTTGCCTAGAACTGTAGGCTGTAAGGATTTAATATTAAAGTTCTTGATCTTATCAAGTGTCAGGTTAAACGGCTTGAACATCCACCTGGATATAAAGAAACTGCTGATCACCATCACGAATCCAAGAATTATAAACAGCCGGGTTTGTGATTCGAATACGCTCTGGAAAATATCATCCCGTTCAACGATCACATCATGGATTTCGATCCTGTAATTCCCCCCCTGGGTGCCAATAAACGCGGTCATTTTCCGGTTGTTCTCCATCCTTCTTAAACCCTGGTGCCAGACAAGCGTATCGGTAAATTGAAACCTGCCACGCCTGCCTCCGGGAGATTCCGGCAGGTCATTTATCTCGATTATCTGGATTTTAGTGTCGCTGATAGATGAAAATCCCGGATCTTCTTTCATGTAAGTACTTATATCACGGTAACGTTCAATCAGATACCTGTCTGTTTCCAGCTGGATGGCATCAATGAAAATATTGTATGTAATGATCCCGCCAACCCCAAAAACCATCAGGGTAATAAACAAATAGACGAGGGTTGTCCTAAGTAAAAATTTCATGCCTTTTTTGTATTGAACTTGTACCCCAATCCATACACTGTATCCAGGTAATCCGTTGATCCAGCCTGGATCATCTTCTTCCTCAAATTTTTAATATGCTGGTAAACAAAATCAAATGAGTCGAACATATCGGCCTGGTCACCCCATAAATGCTCCGCAATGGATTGTTTCGTAATTACCCGGTTCTGATTCGATAGAAAATAGATTAGCAATTCGTATTCTTTCTGGGTAAAGTTTATAGGGTCTTCGTTTATGTATACATCCGTTGAGTCTATGTTAATTTTTATCTCTTTGAAAGAGATTTCCTTATTGCTGTTAAAATTTTTCCGCCGGTAAATGGCTTTGATCCTTGCATTTAACTCAGATAGGTCAAAGGGTTTGGTGATGTAATCATCAGCCCCCAGATCCAGTCCTCCAATTTTATCCTCCAGGGAATTCCTGGCTGAAATGATCATAACGCCTGCATCAGATTGATGTTCTCTGAGTTCTTTCAATACATTCAGGCCATTTCCATCCGGAAGCATGATATCCAGAACAATCACATCATAATCATAAATCACAACCTTATCCGTTGCATCCCGGAAAGTTGCAGCATGTTCACAAATATTCCCCTCTGTTTTCAGATAAGTTATAATATTCTTTGCAAGTTCCTGGTTATCTTCAACAAGTAACAGTTTCATGTTTAAAGGTTCGGTCTCTCATTATAAATATAAATTTAGTGAAGGAATCTGAGGAAATTCTGAGATTTTATATGTTCTTCACGAATTTATCACATGATTTTTTCACAATCCTATTTTAAACCTGACAAAAGTCATAAATTATCACTTAGATTTTTTATTCCTTTATCCTGATTTTTAGATTAAAAGCTTTTTATAATGAAAAAATCAATGGAATACCTGGCTAAGGCGATGAAGTATCTGGAGAAATGCGAGATTGAATCGCCTTACAAAAATGCTGTAGATGTTGAGAGTGCAAAAAGGGCATTAGAAATAGTCGAGTTGGAGCATAAGATTGAAGAAGCCAAACAGCTTCACCATTTCGACGATATGGACAAACTTCAGAAAGAGCGTGACGAATTGATGGCGAAGATCTGCTAGATATTTTTTTATCTTTTTTTAGATTTCAATAAATTTTTTCAAATTAATTTATAAGATCCCGCTTCGGCGGGATTTTTTTATCTTTTTTACCTTGCTCATTCAATGAGAATTCTCAGGTCAATCTGAAATTATTATGATATCCTTTATTGGGATCGAATGGTTATTTTAATTGAAATCCACGCCTGGTATAAGCAGGGTCAGGACTAAAGATTAGATGAAATTCCTAAAGTGGATATTGACCGCATACATATTTGATCAATCTTATTGGAATGCGGATATTGGACGGCTTACGATCAAGTTCATACTTTAACTCGGTAAGGCACCTTTCTAGCAGGTATGTTTCAAGTAAAATATTGAAATCCTCCCGGTTTGTTGGCATAAATGGCTCACCCTTCGCATGTCCGATATAAGAATTTACCAGGAAACCACTGATATAATGGAACCAGCGAACAGAATATTTCATATTGTATTCGTTACTGATACTGGTTAGCTGAGCAACCCGGTGGATAGAATAGATCAATGTTGCCAGATCACGTAATGGCGATTTTTTTACCTTTTTCTGATGGAATGAAAAAGAAGTGTCTCCCTCAAATCCCATTATTTCAAAGTCATTTCCTGTAAACAATACTCTTGAAAGGTGATAATGCCCATGGATCCTGATCTTTTTCAGGTCCAGTTTTTCATTTATCAGTTTGCTGAAGCTCTGTTCAAGCAGTTCTGTATATTTAAAAAACTCTCTGGCATGTTTTTTATTTTCTTCTGAAAGTTTACTCATGCTGGAATTGAGCAACTTGGCGGTTGTGCGAATTAGAGTTTTAAAGCCTGAATAGAGACTCTTCTGATAGTGAAGTGAAAATTCTTCATATTTAAAATCTTCTTTGTCTTGTGCGGAAGCCAGGGCGATGTGCATATCGGCTGTGCGTTGCCCAAGCAGGATTACATGTTCAAGGTATGCCCCTCCCAATAGTTTTTGCCCTTCCAGGGTCAGGTCGTAAAAGGATGCCGGATTGGATAAAGATCCCTTCAATTTAGGTAACCTGCCTTTTGGGCCAAAAGAAGTCATCTTTTCATAATACATTTTAAAGCCATCAGAGAGGTATTCTTTACCTGTGATGGCCATCCCTATATATTCCTGGCAGATACCAAGGGTGGCAGGGAAAGCTTTCGGCCTTGTAAATTCGATATCTCCAAAATATTCAGGTACATTCTTGAATTTAATCTTTTCAGACAGGTATCTTGATATTTCCACATCACGGATGGAACTGTAATGGATATGTCTGTAAATCTTCAACACTACTTTATTGCCATAGACGATAACGGAGTGACTTTCTTCTGAATCGATCATTTTTGAGTTATTGATCACTTCAGGATCTTTACAGATCGATTTTAACCTGGATGTTGGGAAAGTTTCAATTTTACATCCGTTAACTGCAATTTTCTTGCCCTTCAGGAGATTCTCCAACAAGTATCTTCTGAATTTACTGCTGTAAACGGAATCAAAGAGAATACCTGATTTGTCTCCAATTTTAATCCTGCAAATGATACTTTTAGGTGATTCTTCCAGGATCTCCTGTTCTGTTTTGTCCGAAGCGAAACCGACCGGTAGTAAATAAAGTTCCGGGATTCCCTGGAAATACTTCACCTCCAGCAGTAGCAGATTATACTTCTTTGAATTAGATATGGCTAAATTCTCATGAATTTTGAGTGACTCAATGCCTTTTTTATTTCCACCGAACCATCTTCTTTTGGTAATATAGGAGGGGAATATTTTAGTTTCGAGGATCTCTCTTTTTTTATTCACAAATAGATCATCCCATTTTTTTACCTCCAGAAGAATGGACAAGTCAATAGGTGCTTCATC
The DNA here is from genome assembly GCA_964389805.1 of uncultured Roseivirgaceae bacterium. Lineage (GTDB taxonomy): Bacteria > Bacteroidota > Bacteroidia > Cytophagales > Cyclobacteriaceae > JAGTVG01. The sequence goes on from CAYMFU010000325.1 coordinate 9,319, forward strand.
AAGAGGAACATCTTGTTCTTTGGAGATCTCGAACCAATAGTAACCATGCGGTCCCAGAGTGATCACATAAGGTTGTTTTTTTATGACCGGAAACTTATTTCTACTGAACAATTCAATAGGTGAATAGCCTTCACATTCAGCAAGATCAAGTTCAACGGCCTGGGAAAACCTGGATAAATTCACTACCACGAGTATCTTTTCGTTTTTATACCTTCGTGAAAAGGCGAGGACCTTCCTGTTCAGGGGTTCCAGGAATTTAGTGTCGCCACGACCGAATGCTTTATATCTTTTACGCATATGGATGATGTTTGTCATCCACCAGAGCAAAGAATTTGTATTTTTCAGCTGGTTCTCTGCATTTATATTTTCGTATTTGTATTCCGGATCGATTATAACAGGAAGGTAAAGCTGCTGTGGATTGGCATCAGAAAATCCGGCATTACGTCCAGGATCCCATTGCATTGGAGTTCTAACCCCATCCCTATCCCCAAGATAATGGTTGTCACCCATGCCTATCTCATCTCCATAATATAATACCGGTGTGCCGGGGAGTGAAAATAAAAGGACATTCAACAGTTCGATTTTGTTGCGATCATTATCTACCAGGGTTGCAAGTCGTTTGCGTATACCCAGGTTAATCCTGGCCATGGGATCTTTGGTATAGACTTTGTACATAAAATCCCGCTCCTCGTCCGTCACCATTTCCAGGGTCAATTCATCATGATTTCTTAAAAAGGTTGCCCATTGACAATTATCGGGGATCATCGGTGTCTGATCCATGATCTCGATTATCGGGTACCGGTCTTCCATATTCACAGCCATGAACATCCTGGGCATCAAGGGGAAATGGTAATTCATATGGCATTCGTCCCCATCTCCAAAATAGGAGGCGGAATCTTCAGGCCACATATTTGCTTCTGCCAGGAAAAGCTTGTTCTCATACTTTTCATCAACGAATTTTCGAAGTTTTTTTAGAAAGGCATGAGTTTGTGGTAAGTTCTCATTATTTGTTCCTTCTTCTTCAAAAAGGTAAGGGATTGCATCCAATCTGAATCCATCTACCCCCATCTTTAACCAGTAGTCCAGGATCTTAAAGAATTCTTGCTGCACTTTCGGATTTTCAAAATTCAGATCCGGCTGATGAGAGAAAAAACGATGCCAGAAGTATGCTTTTGCCTCTTTGTCCCAGGTCCAGTTGGAAGCTTCATAGTCTGTAAAGATGATCCGGGTATCGTTGTATTTATCGGGCGTATCAGACCAAACATAATAATCCCGGAAAACAGAACCAGGATTAGACCTCTTGGCTCTCTTAAACCATTCGTGTTCATCTGAAGTATGATTCAATACCAGTTCAATAAGCACTTTCATCCCTCGCCTATGCGCTTCCTTTAATAGCCTTTTAAAATCTTTGATGGTACCGAAGGATGGATTGATGTTGTAATAATCCGCGATATCATAACCATCATCACGCAGGGGGGAAGGATAAAACGGGAGAAGCCATATCAATGTAATGCCTAGCTCTTCAAGGTAGTCGAGTTTGTTAATTAATCCCTGAAAATCTCCAATGCCATCATGATTACTGTCACTGAATGCCTTAATATGAAGTTCATATATGATGGCATCCTTATACCAGGTAACATTTTCATCCAGCCCTATCTGCTCTTTACTCATTATCGCTAAACCTTACGCTTTTTATAATGCAAAATAATAGTAAAATATTAATATTCCTAAATTAATTTCCCCAGCATTAAAGATGTAATTCGCAATTATCCGAATATTTTCTTTTAATAGCAATTTCAATAATTATAAAATTTATAATATTTTGGGCCTGGATTAACAAAATCAAATATTTACTTATTTAATAATGCGAAAAATGCACTAAACGTGGTGTGGAATTGCACAAAACTTAAATTATAAATAATTATTTACCCCAGAATACCACTACCGATCTTGGAGCGGCTTTGTATAGATTCTTCTTTAATCCTTTTGATTTTTCAAGGTTTGAGAAATCCTCAGGAAAAGATTTATGTGTATCGACTACGGGATACCATTTCCGGGATTCCTTTAGCTTTGGCAGTTCAAAGGAAAGGCCTTTCCAGTAGGAGTTCATGATCACATATAGGAATTCATTATAATTGGGATATGTCAGGCTGAAGGCAAGACTTCTGGAATAATGTTGCCAGTCAGGATGATTGGGCTTTGTTCCATGCCACATCAAATGCGGCTCGCCTATAACTTTCTTTGCGGTCAATATTTTTTCAAGCTTGAAAATTTCCTTTTCCTTAACAAATGAGATCAGGTTCTTTACAAATGGATGAAGGTCACTGTTTGGAACAAGCAGGTTCCAGTCCATCCAACTGATATCGTTGTCCTGACAATAGGCATTGTTATTGCCGGACTGTGTGCGCCTGATTTCATCGCCCATGGATAACATAGGTGTGCCCTGTGATATAAAGAGAATAGTAAAAAAGTTTTTGATCTGTTTTACCCTTAATGAATCGATATCAGTATTTTCTGAAGGACCTTCTACGCCACAATTCCAGCTATCATTGAAACTGGAACCATCTCTGCCATCCTCAAGATTTGCCTCATTATGTTTTTCATCGAATGAAACAAGATCATTCATGGTAAAACCATCATGACAGGTTATGAAATTAATGCTTCTGTTGGGCTCCCTGTCTGGATCCGGATAAATATCCGGACTTCCGAGGATCCTTGAAGCCAACTTTTTTACAATCCCTTTTTCTCCTTTTACAAATTTCCGCACATCATCCCGGTATTGTCCATTCCACTCGGCCCATTTTTCACCTATGAAGGAACCTACCTGATACAGGCCGCCGGCATCCCAGGCTTCAGCGATCAGCTTAACATGTGCCAGAGAAGGTACCGATTCAATTTCCCATAAAACAGGAGGATTTTTCAGGGGTTTCCCGGATTCGTCTCTGGACAATACAGATGCCAGGTCAAATCTGAAACCATCGATATGCATTTCTTCTGCCCAGTACCGCAGACTATGTCTGATCATCCTTCTCAAAATGGAATGGTTTGCATTAAGGGTATTGCCACATCCGGTGTAATCCCTGTATTTGCCATTTGATTTTAACAAGTAATATGAATCATTGCCAAAGCCCTTTAAATTGAACACAGGCCCTTCTTCACCTGCTTCAGCGGTATGGTTAAACACTACGTCAAGAATGACCTCTATACCTGCTTTGTGAAAGGCTTTTACCATATCTTTGAATTCTTGTATCAATTTCAATGGATCCTTTTCGTATCCATATCCATTATGGACAGAAAAGAAATTGACTGGGGAATAACCCCAGTAGTTGGTCAGATCTCCCCCGGCGTCCTGCTCATCGAACTGATATACCGGCATCAACTCAACAGCGGTAATGCCAAGTTGTTTAAGATAGGATATCTTCTCTATTAGCCCGGCATATGTCCCTCGCTTTTCAGGCGTTACACCAGAGGACTCATGCTGGGTAAATCCTTTTACATGCAATTCATAAATAATCGATTCGGAATAAGGGATTTTAAGAGGTTCATCCTCTTCCCAGTCGTAATTATCCTTAGGGGTGACCACACATTTCATGGCCTGTTCGCAGTTGTTGCCGGGATCAATAGCGGCTTGCCTGGAATAATTTTTTGGGCTTACAATAGCCCTGGCATATGGATCGGTAAGTATCTTTCTTGGATCGAACTGGTTCCATGATTCAGTCGATTTTGATGAATATACACGGTAAGCATAAACTTGTCCCGGCTTTAGTCCTTCTATAAAAACGTGCCAATAATAAAATGTCCTGTGCACATTCGGATCTAATCTGATAATCCTGGCTGGTTTTGAATGATCAACATGGTCAAAAAGTAAAAGTTCAATGTACTCTGCATTTCGCGAAAAAACACAGAAATTAACACCGTGATCATAGGTAGTAGCGCCTATAGGAAAACTTTTTCCGGGATGAATATCATTACTCATAGTCTAAGATTCGCCATCTGTTAGGGAATTAAATACCAATGCCTGTGAAGCCCATTAATTGCGGGATGATAATTTGTAAATTATTACCTGCAATATTGTGTGGAAAAACAGGACCAATTGTAAATTTAATCTTTGTAAGGCGTTTGTTGAAGTATTAAATTATAATTGTTCCAGAAATCCGGAACTTCTTCAATACGCAACTGGTGTAACGGAATGGTATTATCTATGCTTTCCTCCTTGGTTATGCTTACGAAATCAGGATAATGAATGTCTGTTACAAAAAATTCCCGGTATTTACTGATCTCCCCGATTTCATACCCAAGATAAATTTTAAAGAAATTGACGTAAGAAATATATTTTAGAAATAATTTATCTTCATAATCCCTGTATTCCATATTTAATTCATAAACTTTCCTGTCTTTGGTGAAATCTCTCACATAGAATGAATAATGGAATTTCAATATACCATGATCCTTAACCCGGATAAAAATCTCACCTTTAACGTTGATGTGCAGATAATTATACTCAGCCTTTGGCTTGAATCGTACCACATAAACTTCGTCCTTATCGACATACGTGTAATATGCGATATCAAAATCATAGTTGCTTTCATGAAAATTGTTAAATACACCAACAAAAGGCAGTATCTCATACTGGTTCCGTATGGGATTATGATATCTCATATTATAAAATTCGTTGGCAAAAAACTCTGTTGAGACACCTGCCATAACTTCCTTCAAGGTATCTTCATCGTCCTTGTGAAGATACTTCTCATAATTTTCATGATAATTGTCCTGGAACCTCAACTGATCTACTCTTACCCTTGTTCTTTTATCTGTTTTATTATAGCCCATATCCTGGACAGCGATAGCACCTTCAAGAAATGCCTCATGTTCATTATATCTTTTCATATAATCCCGATAATAACCCTCAAGAACAAAAGGCTTTATGGGATAATTCTTATATATCCTGGAAATGGCTTTTTCAACCACTCTGCGCCCCGTTATCTTATGGTCAGAAATGATGACTTCCTGGAGTACACTTGTTTGGGGTTCCAGATTTATATTCAGGTAGTCTGTATTCATAAGATCACTTATTCGATCCTTGAAAGTGATAAATCCTATGGCTGAAATACATAGTGAGTCATTGATCAGGTAGGGAGCAAACTTAAACTCAAAAATACCATCTTCATTGGAAACTGTCCCAATTGCTTTATTGCATAATCCCACATGAGCAAAACTCACAGCCGTTTCATTGTCTGCGTTGATGATCCTTCCCTTTAGGATGATGAATTCCTGGGCAAAACCCTGGAATACAATGAAAAGAACAATGAATATACTTGATAAAACCCTCTTCATACGTCACAAAAGTACTTTCTTATTATGAGAAGCGAAAATTTTGCCAAATTGTATTTATCAATGCATTATTTTATCTTACATTTCAAAGCAAGATAAATGAAATTCGGCAGTCCATATGAAGCGCTTTCCAGTATATGGGGATATACTGATTTCAGGCCTTTGCAGGCTGATATTATAGCCAATGTACTGAAAAACAAGGATACCCTGGCCATTTTGCCAACAGGTGGGGGTAAATCACTATGCTTCCAGGTACCGGCCTTATGTATGGATGGGGTATGCCTGGTGGTTACACCCATCATTGCCCTGATGAAAGACCAGGTTGAGCAATTGCGACAAAAAGGCGTACGAGCGGCCGCAGTTTATTCCGGTATGTCCAACCAGGAAATTGATGTAACACTGGACAATGCAGCACATGGTCAATTGCAATTTCTATATGTTTCTCCTGAAAGGTTGAAGTCTGAACTTTTCCTTGAAAGGACAAAAAAAATGGACATATCAATACTTGCTATTGATGAAGCACACTGTATATCTCAATGGGGATACGATTTCAGGCCTTCCTATCTGGAGATCAGCGACTTTAAAAAATATACTCAGGATGCTTCGGTGATCGCTCTTACTGCGACAGCTACTAAGGAAGTAACGAATGACATTATTGCAAAACTTGAGTTAAGAGCAGGGTATAAAGTTTTTGTTCAATCTTTTGCCAGACCAAATCTTTCCTATTTTGTAAGAAAGGTTGAAGATAAGGAGGCAAAACTGATCGAGATTCTGGAAAAAGTAAGAGGACAGGGAATTATTTATGTGAGAACCCGAAAGGGTGCTAAACAAATTGCAGAATTTCTTATCAGAGATGGTGTCAGTGCAGATTTCTATCATGCAGGACTATCTCATAATGAAAGAAATGTGAAACAGGACGCATGGATGAATAATTCATACAGGATCATAGTGGCCACCAATGCATTTGGGATGGGTATAAATAAATCTGATGTAAGAGTGGTTATACACCTTGACTTGCCCGATAACCTGGAGTCATACTATCAGGAGGCAGGCAGGGCTGGCAGGGACGGCATTATGTCCTACGCTGTCCAATTATATCATGAACAGGATAAGGACGATCTGATGAACCGGGTCAAGATATCTTCGCCAGTACCTGAAATCCTGAAAAAAGTATATCAGTCACTTGCTAATTTTTACAAGATTGCCGTTGGAAGCAGTTTATTGATCAGTTATGATTTTGATATATCTGAATTTGTCAACACCTATAAGCTGGATTACCTGGAGACTTTTTACGTTCTGAAAAAGCTGGAGGAGCAGGGATTCATTCAGCTGGCAGAGAGTTTTTACCATCCTTCTAAAGTGAAATTCCTGCTTGATCACATGGAATTATATAAATATGAAGTAGCTAACGAGGCCTTTGAGCCTGTAATAAAAGCTTTGCTAAGGATCTATGGCGGTGAAATGTACAGTAATTTCCATATCATTTCCGAAAAGAAGATTGCAATATTTCTAAGGATAAGCCTGGCTGAAGTGGAAAGAAAACTGAACGGACTACATAATCAAAATGTCATCTATTACGATAAAAGAAAGGATACTCCACAAATTACCTTCACAACCTCCAGGTATGATGCAAGCAAATTGCCGCTAAACACAAAATACCTGGAGGAAAGAAGACAGATCGATATTGAAAGGGCAGATTCTGTAATTGATTATATCACGCGGGAAAACACATGCCGCTCAGTAATAATTCAGCATTATTTTGGAGAATTATCAGCACATGATTGTGGAATATGTGATTATTGCATCGAAAAATCAAAGCCATCCAATAGATTGGAATATGATTCTAAGATCCGGAAAAAGATCTATAAAATGATCCAGCAGGAAAGTAAGACCGTTCAAAACCTCCTGTATGATGTCCCTGAATTAGAGCAGGAGGATTGGATCATGGTTATCCGGCTTATGCTTGATACCGAGGAGTTGTATTACGATGAGCATGGATATCTTCATCCAGCTGGAGAAAAAAACACCTGATATTTATCATTTTTTATCCGGTTTTTAACATCTTTCTTTGTGTGCATTTTTAAAATTTCTATATGCAATTCATTTTTGATTTCTCAATATGATGTATTTAAAGTGGTATTTTTGCTCGATCTTTGCGAGAAGTTGAAACACATATTCGAAAGCGAAGCGGCAACATGGCTGAAGAAATTTTTTATTTTCTTCATTCATAATTAAATAAAAATATTTGAACACATGAAAGGATATAAAATCATTGTACTGGCTAAACAGGTACCTGATACCCGGAATGTTGGTAAGGATGCCATGAAGGCAAATGGTACTGTGAACAGGGCAGCACTACCGGCTATTTTTAACCCTGAGGACTTGAAAGCCCTTGAACAGGCATTACGTTTGAAGGACCGATATCCAGGAACTACCGTTACCTTGCTTACTATGGGTCCCGGAAGAGCTGCCGAAATCGTAAGGGAAGGTCTATTCAGGGGTGCTGATGACGGATACCTGATCACGGACAAGAAATTTGCAGGATCTGATACCCTGGCTACTTCTTATGCCATTTCCCTGGCAGCCAAAAAACTTGCACCTTTCGATCTTATTATGTGCGGTCGTCAGGCCATCGATGGAGATACGGCACAGGTTGGCCCACAGGTAGCGGAAAAGATCGATATTCCTCAGGTCACATATGCGGAAGAAATCGATAAGATCGAAAAGGGTAAAATAACAATTAAAAGAAGACTTGAAAGGGGTGTGGAAACAGTGGAAACTCCAATACCCATACTCGTTACAGTTCATGGTTCAGCTCCGGATTGCAGGGCAAGAAATGCAAAATTTCTTTTAAAATACAAGCATGCCAATACCTGGACAGAGATGCAGCATGATACGGAAGATTATATTCAACTTCATGAGGACAGGCCATACCTGCACATTCCGGAATGGTCCGTTGACGATTTAAGCGCTAACGAAACATATCTGGGATTATCAGGTTCTCCCACCAAGGTAAAGAAGGTGTTTAACGTGGTGTTTACTGCTAAAGAAGCCAGAGTACTGGGTGAAACGGATGCAGAAATGGATGAACTGATGAAAGATCTGATTGAGAACCACACAATTGGTTAATAATTTAATGTAGAGATAAATTTTTTAAAGTGAATAATGTAATAGTATATTGCGAAATTGAGGACGGTAACGTTGTTGACGTAAGTCTGGAGCTATTGACGAAAGGCAGGTCATTGGCCGATCTTCTACATGTAAAGCTTGATGCCGTCGTCATAGGAAAAGACCTTAAGGGTATCGAACAGCAGGTTTGCCCCTTCGGAGTGGATAATCTGTATGTCGCTGAAGATCCACGTCTATATCCTTATCAAACCTTGCCCCATGCTTCAATTATAAGCAAGCTTTTTCAAGATATAAAGCCGGAAATCGCATTGTTTGGAGCGACATCTATTGGGCGTGATATTGCTCCCAGGATTGCTTCTGCCTTGAAATGTGGACTTACAGCCGACTGTACCAGTCTCGAGATCGGCGAACATGAGGATAAAAAGAAAAAGAAGATATACAAAGACCTTCTATTCCAGATCAGGCCTGCTTTTGGTGGTAATATTATCGCAACTATTATCAATCCTGAAACCCGGCCACAGATGGCTACTGTTAGAGAAGGGGTTATGAAGAAGGAGGTCAAGTCGATGTCCTACAAGGGCAAGCTTGTTAATCTGGATGTCGGGAAATATGTGAGGGGAGAAGATTTTGTAGTCAAAATCATAGAGCGGCATATTGAGAAAAGTAAGGTAAATATAAAAAACTCACAGATCATTATTTCTGGAGGATATGGAGTTGGATCCAAGGAAAATTTCAACCTTCTGTTCGAACTGGCAGATGTACTGGGAGGAGAAGTAGGAGGTTCAAGGGCAGCAGTGGATGCTGGTTATATAACTCATGAAAGACAAATAGGTCAGACAGGCGTGACGGTGAGGCCAAAATTATATATCGCATGCGGGATATCCGGCGCTGTACAACACAGGGCGGGGATGGATCAATCTGCGATGATCATATCTATCAATAAGGATCCTGAAGCACCTATTAACCAGATAGCGGATTATGCCATTATTGGTGACATTGGTGTTGTGCTTCCTAAAATGATCAAATATTATAAGAAGAATACGAAATAAGAATTTCTAAAAAATTATTGTAATGGCTAACTTTTTTACTGACAATAAGCATCTCAAATTCCATCTTACACATCCGGATATGCAAAAGATCATCCGTTTGAAAGAAAAAGACTTTACAGAGAAAGATACCTACGATTATGCACCCATTGATTTCGAGGATGCTATAGATGGTTATGAAAAAGTTCTTGAAATAGTTGGAGATATTTCTGGTAATATTGTCGACCCAAATGCTGAGGATGTCGATAGGGAAGGTCCCAAAATAGTGGATAATGAAGTAAAATATGCCAGAGGCACACAGGAAAATTATGAAGCACTTAAGCAGGCTGGATTGGTTGGTATGTCCCTGCCAAGAAAATATGGGGGTCTTAATTTTTCCACTATTCCTTATGTAATGGCTGCTGAGATCGTATCAAGAGCAGATGCTGGATTTGCCAATATATGGGGCTTGCAGGATTGTGCTGAAACGATAAGTGAATTTGGTTCTGATGAGCTAAAGGAAGAGTTTTTGCCACAGTTTGCCCTGAATGGAGCTACTGGTGCCATGGATCTGACTGAGCCTGACGCAGGATCAGATTTACAATCTGTTCAATTCAAAGCCACTTACGATAAGGATAAAGATGAGTGGTTGCTTAATGGGGTAAAAAGATTCATAACCAATGGTGACGCAGATATCTCACTGGTTCTAGCCAGGTCAGAAGAAGATACACAGGATGCAAGGGGATTGTCTCTGTTTGTATATGATCGTACACATAAGGCAGTGACCATCAGGAGGCTTGAGAACAAATTGGGTATTAAGGGTTCCCCCACATGTGAACTCGTTTTTAAAAATGCACCGGCAAAATTGGTGGGTGACAGAAAAATGGGGCTCATCAAGTATGTTATGAGCCTGATGAATGCAGCCCGTCTTGGTATTGGTGCACAATCGGTTGGAATAGCTGAAGCGGCCTATCGTGAAGCGTATAAATACGCTGTGGAAAGGAGCCAGTTTGGGAAATCAATCATTCAATTCCCGGCAGTGTATGAAATGCTCTCCAACGCAAAGACGAAATTATTCGTGATTCGATCACTGCTGTATGAAACAGCACGTTTGGTGGACATTTACAAGACATATGGGCATCTTATGACTGAACGTGCACTTGAACCTGAGGAAAGAAAAGAAATGAAACAATATCAGCGACTCGCTGATATATTTACACCTCTTTTAAAACTGGTTTCAAGCGAATATTGTAATGAAATTGCTTACGATGCCATTCAAATTCATGGAGGGACCGGCTTTATGAAGGATTTTCCTGTAGAAAGGATATACCGGGATGCCAGGATCACTTCAATATATGAAGGGACTTCCCAGCTGCAGGTGGTTGCTGCGATCAGGGGGGTCACTACAGGTGGGTATTTAAACCAGATCAAGGTATATGAGCAGCGTGAATATAAACCTGAATTGGAATTCATGAAGAAGAGGCTTATCCATATGACCAAACAATATGAAAAAGTGGCTAATCGTATAATAGAAGAGAAAGACGAGGAATATCTGGATTTTCATGCCAGGAGATTGGTTGAAATGGCCGGGAATATAATCATGGGCTACCTGTTGATCAATGATGCGATGCGGGATGATGAGTACAGTAACGCAGCTGAGATCTTTGTTAAGAAAGCTGAAGCCAGTAACGTAGAAAAGATGTATTATATTAAAAATACAGAACATCGGGACCTGGGAATTATAAAGTCTGTAGGATAATCCTATCATCAAGTCCCCGGGAAAACAAAGAAACCTGGTCAGAATGTATTTTAAACTGACCAGGTTTTTTCTTTGTAGTGGCTATAGCGCTGCGCTGAATCCGCTAAAATCTTTTTTACTTGGCTGTTCAATCCATTGTAACAGCCTCGATATCAGCTTCTTTTACCTTTCGGTTCAATTCCGGAATCATTTGTTCACGTATCTTCCCATACTCTGCTATCGCCGTATCGATCTCTCCAAACACTTCCTTCTTGAATAAAGTGGCTTGCTCGGTTGGCTGGTAATCACCAATATTTGTAAGGGTCATTAAATGACCTAGCTTATTATTTAATCTGATGGGATAGTTCAAAGGATCCTGCCTGCTTTGGTTTTTAGTTTGATATAGAGTTTCTTCAACCTTCGAGAGGCTCTTGCCTATTGAATCAGTCAATGTGATCAGATTTTCGTTTTCTTTACCTTCTCCCAGTTTAGATCTTAAAAAATCGAGCTGTTTCCTGGTCTCTCTTATCTTCTTGATCACTTTACTTGTTTCACTAAACTTAGCCCCGGTTTCAATAATAAAATCAAATTGAGCTTTCAAAGCCTCATCCGATATGTCAGACCTGGGATCTTTAAGGATTGAGAATCTGGATTCCACTGAATCCTTATTGCAAACCAGACGTACTGCATACTCCCCCGGAAGAGCTATCGGGCCCTGGAGATTTACAGCCCACATGATCATATCCTCAAATCCCTCTGCATCAGGATACCGCATATTCCAAGCAAATTGATTAAATCCTTTCCTGACCTCAAGCTTATCCTTTTTTTCCCGGGCAGTATTTGAAAATTCGCTAATCAACTTTCCATTACTGTCAAAAAACTTCAACGCTATTGCTGTAGTGGTATCCGGTTCTTCTTTGACATAGAAATTAACCAATACACCTCCCGGGTGATTGATCCCGGCATCCTTAATGTTCTTATTCTGGCTTCCACCAATTCGGTAACTGGGTAAGGGAGTAAATAGAAAACTGCTCATCGTTTTCATTTGCGGTGAAAACTCATGCAGGGGTGTCAGATCATCTATTATCCAGAAACTTCTACCCTGAGTAGCGGCGATAAGGTTATTATCCTTGATCGTCAGGTCAGTAATTGGTACTACAGGTAAATTAAGTTGCCATGCTTGCCAGGATTGACCATCGTCATATGAGATGTACATACCACTTTCTGTGCCACAGTACAATAATCCTTTTCTTTCCGGATCTGCACGGACCACACGGGTGAAATGTCCGGGATCAATACCATTCGTGATCTTTTTCCACGATTTTCCATAATCCAGCGTCCTGTAAAGATAGGGCTTGTAGTCACCCGACTTATACATTGTGGCCACCATGAACAATCCGCCTTTATTGAAAGGATCTACTTCCAGGCTATTGACCATAATCCATTCAGGCATACCGTTTGGGGTTACATTGGACCAGTTTTGCCCTCCATCCCTGGTGATATATACCAAGCCGTCGTCAGATCCGGTCCATATAACGCCTTCCTCATGTGAGGACTCAACGGCTGCGAAAATAGTGCAGTAATACTCAACGCCGGTGTTATCTTTTGTTATTGGCCCTCCCGAAGAAATTAGTTTCGAGGAATCATTTCTTGTCAGGTCAGGACTTATTACTTCCCAACTCTGGCCACCATTGGTAGATGCATGGAGGTGATTGGATGCTACAAAAAGTTTTTCTGGATTATGGGGTGAGAAGAAAACGGGAAAATTCCATTGAAAACGGTATTTCATTCCTTCTGCTCCATATCCCATAGGATTGTCAGGCCATACATTCACTGCCCTGGCCTGTTCATTTGAGTGGTCGACTCTTGTAAGAAATCCGCCATAACTGCCACCATATACGATGTCATTATTCGCCGGATCAACAGCGATGTGTGCACTTTCCCCTCCGGCTGTGGGCTCCCAGTCATCCTGATCAATCGATCTTCCTTCCGTCCTGTGAAGGATCCGGACGGTAGAATTGTCCTGCTGGGCACCATATATTCTGTAGGGAAAGTGGTTGTCCGTAGTGACCCTGTAAAACTGTGAAGTAGGTTGATTATAATAAGTACTCCAGTTTTTACCTCCATCCATTGAAACCTGAGCGCCGCCATCATCACCAATTATCATGCGCTGGTTATTTTCCGGTGCGATCCATAAATCATGATGATCCCCATGTGGGGCAGAAAATGCTTCAAAAGATTTTCCACCGTCTTTTGATCTGTGATATGCTACATTCACAACATAAACAAGGTCCTCATCCTTCGTATCGGCATATATGCGTGAATAATACCATGCACGCTGTCTTAAGCTCCTGCTTTCATTGACCCTGTTCCAGTTTTTTCCTCCATCATCAGACCGGAATACACCTCCTTCTTTTGCTTCAATGATGGCAAATATCCGTTTCGAGTTTACAGGGGAAACTGTTACGCCTATAATCCCAATCACGCCTTCAGGCAGGCCTTTTGATGAAGAAATATTCGTCCAGGTTTCCCCACCGTCTGTGCTCTTCCAGAGGGCAGATCCTTCTCCACCGCTTTCTAAACTATATGGTGTCCTTTTTACGCGCCAGGTGCTGGCAAATAGATTTCTTGGATTATTTGGATCTATAACGAGGTCTACAGCTCCAGCCTGATCATTCGCAAACAGGACCTTTTTCCATGATTTGCCACCATCTGTAGTACGGAATACGCCTCTTTCAGGAGTGGGCTTGAAAATATCGCCTATAGCCGCAGCATATGCAATGTCTGGATTATCCGGATGGATTCTTATGCGGGAAATATGTCGGGAATTGTTCAAGCCAACATTTTTCCATGATTCTCCACCATCTACTGATTTCCACACTCCATATCCATAAGATACATTACCCCGTAAGGTTTTTTCTCCACCCCCAACGTAAATAACATTTGGATCTGACTTGCTTACTTCAACAGCACCAATAGAACCACCGAAATATCCATCAGAGATATTCTCCCAGGTTTGGCCACCATTTTCGGATTTCCATATACCGCCGCCTGTTGATCCGAAATAATAAAGGTTCGGGCGACCAGGAACTCCGGTAACTGCAGCTGATCGTCCTCCTCTGAATGGGCCAATACAGCGCCATTCCATACCATTATAAATGGCTGAATCATACGTGATCGAACTGGCTTGTGAAGATGTAGGTTTGTTCTTACGCTTCTGGCCAACGAGTAGACTCGTCGTGCAAAGCAAAATGATCAATGTGCTAAATAGCGATTTTTTCATATATAATTTCTTTTAACTGTTATCTGCCGAGGATTTGAATCGTGTCATTTTGAGTTCGATCCCAAAAATGATCTTTTTATCAAAACATCGGTTTTGGTAAATCTTAAATTATACAGCGCATCTGCGTGCTGTATGGATTTACTCTTTTAAAATAAAGAGCCAAAAATAAGGTTTATGATTAGATCATAAAACCAATCCGTAAATATTTTGATGAATAAAAAAATCATATTCAAAGACATAGAAAAGAGATTTAACTAATTTTGTGGGAAAATTAAAGAATTTCCAGGCACAAAATAGATACCTCAAGAATAAGCGGGAATGGAACAATTTAGGAATTTTTGTATAATTGCTCATATTGATCATGGCAAAAGCACTTTGGCCGACAGGTTGTTACAGGCTACCAATACTGTAAGCGATCGCGACATGCAGGAACAATTGCTTGATAGTATGGACCTGGAACGTGAAAGAGGTATAACAATAAAAAGCCATGCCATTCAGATGGAATATGAACTTGAAGGGCATCGGTATACTTTGAATCTGATCGATACACCCGGGCATGTTGATTTTTCATATGAAGTTTCCCGGTCAATTGCAGCATGTGAAGGGGCTTTACTGATTGTTGATGCTTCACAGGGAATAGAGGCCCAGACCATATCCAATTTATACCTAGCTATGGAGCACGACTTACACATTATTCCTGTAGTGAATAAGATTGACTTACCGGGAGCAATGCCGGAAGAGGTGGCGGATGAAATCGTTGACCTGCTGGCTATTGACCGGGAAGAAATTATTTATGCATCTGCTAAAGAGGGAATAGGTATTGAAGAAGTCCTCGAGGCGATTGTTACCCGTATTTCTCCTCCTCAGGGAGATCCGAATGGTCCTTTACAAGCCATGATCTTTGATTCCGTATATAATTCCTATCGTGGTATTGAGGTAATTTTCCGGGTTTTTAACGGTACGATCAAAAAGGGCGACATGGTTAAATTCATAAATACCGGAAAGACCTATGATGCAGATGAAGTGGGGATACTCAGATTGAAGAATATACCAAAGCCGGAAATTTCGGCAGGAAATGTAGGCTATCTGGTTTCGGGCATCAAGATAGCCAGTGAAGTAAAAGTCGGGGACACCATCACTCATACCAATAATCCGGCTGAAAAAGCAATAAAGGGATTTGAAGATGTAAAACCTATGGTATTTGCCGGTATCTATCCTGTAGAGACTTCAGAATTTGAAGAACTCCGGGCATCCATGGAAAAGCTGCAATTAAATGATGCCTCACTGGTATGGGAACCTGAAACTTCAGCGGCCTTAGGATTTGGATTCAGATGCGGATTCCTAGGAATGCTACATATGGAGATCGTACAGGAACGTCTTGAACGGGAATTTGACATGACAGTGATCACTACCGTTCCTTCTGTATCGTATAAGGCTGTATTGACCAGTGAAGAATCTATTGAGGTTCATGCTCCTTCTGACATGCCGGATCCAACTACATTAAGTCATATTGAAGAACCATTTATCAAGGCTCAAATTATCACTAAGGCTGAATTTATAGGAAATATCCTTTCCTTATGTATGGATAAACGGGGAGTAGTTAAAAATCAGGTATATCTTACCAGCGACCGGGTAGAACTAACTTTTGAATTGCCCCTGGCTGAGATCGTATTTGATTTCTACGATAAATTAAAAACCATTTCAAGGGGATATGCCTCATTGGATTATGAACTTCATGGGTATCAGGTATCGCCTATGGTAAGGTTGGATATTATGCTGAATGGAGAAAAGGTAGATGCACTTTCAGCTATTGTCCACCGGGATAAGGCCTATGAATGGGGGAAACGATTATGCGCGAAATTGAGGTCCCTGATTCCACGACAAATGTTTGAAATAGCCATTCAGGCAGCTATTGGCACAAAAGTCATCGCTCGTGAAACAATTAAGGCTTTAAGGAAGAATGTAATTGCAAAATGTTACGGCGGGGATATTACCAGGAAGCGAAAATTATTGGAAAAACAGAAGAAAGGAAAGAAAAGAATGCGGAACGTCAGTAATGTAGAGATACCTCAGGAGGCATTCATGGCGGTTTTAAAACTTGATTAAATTATAAAAATTAAA
>CAYMFU010000326.1:0-4086 GCA_964389805.1 uncultured Roseivirgaceae bacterium
CTTTAATTTAACCTTCGACTCTATTTCGCTTTCTTGTAATCCGAATAATCAATGTCAAAAAGAATGGTGATTCCCTTGCCCATGTAATTTGAAGTGATGTCCATCTCCTCATGAGCTATGAAGTATTTATTTTCTTCTTCATTATAGATGTATTGCTGCACCAGGGCCAGACCAGTAGCCTTATAATGCCAGACTTTAACAGGATAGTCGTTCTTATATTCAATTTTAACCAGCCTTTTAAGATTCTTATCTATATGGGCCAATCCCGTACATTTATTAAGAAATTTATACCTTTTAGGCAATGTCTCTTTCTTATATTTCAAACTGAGGATCAACTCGTTCTCATTGTCTTCGACAATTGTATAATGGGCATTATCAATCTCTGCATTCACATTATTTTTAACCGTATTCTGTGCCTTATTAAACTTTTTCAAGGCTTTTTCATCCGGTACATTACCATTAATCTTCAGCATTTTCCACTTTTCTCCTATTGGATTGGCAGGGTTAAACTCTCCTTCTTCAACAATTTCTTCCATTCCATTCCCGGTTGGCAACCATGTTACTGATTTGAATTTAAAATAATATTTGGCTTCACCATCTTTCAGGGCATTAACAATATAATCACCGGGTATCTCATATTCCCTTAGTTTTTTCTCGATCTCTTCCCTTTGCCCGAAAACACCCGTAATAGAAATCAGTAATACGAAAAAGAATGTGAGAAATACTTTCATCAAGTATGAAATTAATCCAATAACAGTCCTTTGAGAAATAATATATAAAGATAAAAATCTTTTACAGTTCATTCGCTTTTCATTCAACAAAAGAATTATCGCAGTGATGACAGGGAATGAAATATCAAGTCAATGAGTTTTGTATTTATTTAATTCTTCTGACTAAATGAAATCCAATAGATGCCAGAACAGCTACAAATGATGGTTTAGGTAAAAGGATGTTAAGGCTCAAATTTTAAGGCTAGGGCGGTTGTTTCGACCCTATCTAGACGATATTATGGTTTTGCTCTTCCTTAATTTCTTTTATGTCGAGATCAATGAACGATTCCTTATATTGGGATTCAAGAAAATTCTTAATCAGGTCAATATCATCACTTGATAACCACTCGTGATAACAAATTGCCAGGTCCTTTCCATCCCAGCCTCCCCCATTGAACTCAACAGAGACCCCAACAATATTCGATTCAGTTAATATATCAGAAACTGCACTGAATATTGGCAAGCCAAATTTTGTTGTGAATCGAGCTTTATACAACCGCATATAAATGAACCTGCTATTAATAACCTCTGTTTTGTACTTTGTAACGCTATAAAAAACGAAGAATTACCTAAATATAGTAATATTTTTTACTTTAATCACACAATAAATTTAAACATTTAGCAATAAAATACAAATTTATCTTGATTAAAACAAATTTTACTTCCGCTACTTGATTACATACGAAGCTTGAAAAATTTTGTTGCAGGAGCATCTCCTTTCCCAATTTGGGAATTTTTATTCTGGAAAGGGAATAATTCACTCAGATATCATAGCTCCCTTGCATCGATTTATTTAATTTTATATATTCAGCCCCTTCAATCAAATTTACTTTAACGAATTATTTTTAAAACTAAATATTAACAATAATGAAAGAACGAAAAATACTCCTTGCCGAAAAGGACATACCTGAAAAATGGTATAATATAATGGCCGACATGCCAAACAAACCTTTACCTCCTCTTAATCCTGCTACCAAAGAACCTATAGGACCTGAAGCACTTGCTCCAATTTTCCCAATGGGGCTTATTCAGCAGGAAGTGAGTGCAGAAAAATGGATTCAAATACCCGATGCTGTAAGGGACATATATACATTATATCGACCCACACCTTTATACCGGGCTTATAATCTGGAAAAAGCCCTTGACACCCCGGCTAAAATATATTACAAATATGAAGGTGTCAGCCCTGCTGGTTCACACAAGCCAAACACAGCTATTCCGCAAGCTTATTATAACAAGCAGGAAGGTGTAAAGAAAATAACTACTGAAACGGGAGCAGGTCAGTGGGGCAGTGCGCTTGCATTAGCTTGTAACTATTTTGATATTGCCTGTGAAGTATATATGGTACGCATCAGCTTTGATCAGAAACCATACCGTAAAATGATGATGAATGCTTGGGGTGCAGATGTGCTACCTTCCCCTTCAGAGAGAACTGCAGCCGGCCGGCAAATACTTGCCCAGGACCCAAATTCTCCAGGAAGTCTCGGCATTGCAATCTCCGAAGCTATTGAGATGGCGGTACAGGATGAAACCACTAAATATGCCCTTGGAAGTGTGTTAAATCATGTTTTATTACATCAAACTATTGTTGGGCAAGAGGCTTTAAAGCAGTTTGAAATTGCCGGCGACCTACCAGATATCATCATCGCTCCATTTGGAGGAGGATCGAATTTCGCTGGCTTGTCCTTCCCATTCCTCAGGTTAAACTTTGAAGAAGGCAAGAAGATCAGGGCCATCGCCAGTGAACCTGCTTCATGCCCTAAACTTACCCGGGGCCAGTTCAGATATGACTTTGGGGATACCATTGGAATGACTCCTCTTTTACCTATGTATACCTTAGGTCATAACTTTATACCCGCACCTATACACGCTGGTGGACTCCGGTACCATGGGGCCGGAGTGATCGTTAGCCAACTCCTGAATGATAAGTTAATTGAAGCCAGATCTCACAATCAACTGGAGTGTTTTGAGGCTGGATTGAAATTTGCAAAGACTGAAGCAATAATTCCAGCCCCGGAAGCGAATCATGGAATAGCCACTGCTATCCAGGAAGCTGAAAAATGCAAGGAAGAAGGTGTGAGCCGTACCATATTATTCAACTTATGTGGTCATGGTAATTTCGATATGGCAGCATACGAATCATATTTCTCAGGAAAATTAACAGAACATGAACTTACAGAGGATGAGATTCAGTCTTCTTTATCTGAGTTGGATACCCCAACAATAGACGGTTAGATAAATATAAATTGAATCCCGTCACAGCAATTATTTAGGTGACGGGATTTATTCTTTCCTTAATATTATTTTCTCAGTAAATCCTGTTATCTTTGCCATCCAAATTAAAATTAATTCCTGATTAAATATTTTTTCATTCATGGAGTTATCTTTTTGGCATGAATTTAGTTGTGGAAGTATAGAAAAGAATTTTAATTACAATGAATACTAGATCAAACATACTTGTAGCAAAGAGGAGAATCGAAGGAAGTATTAAGCTGGTTCTGGGCACTTTGGGATTTTCCGTCATGCTAATTGCATTTATACTGCTTGTTCCGTAATTCCTATATTTGAAGTTTATTCCGGTTCGTATTCCAGTAAAATAAAGTCCAATACTTTATAAATGATTGGATTGTACCGGAAACAACTTTATTATTCAATCATCAAATTCAAAGTTCCAAGTGATGCTCTAAACAATAATTTCAGGGTTTTATTGTTTTTCCTTCCATGCTTCTCCATAAACAATTCTTGCGATTCACCTAAAAAATTTTAATCTTGTTGGTTCTATCGTATATTGTATCATTTTGATTTAAAAATCAAGGTGAGATCTCTTATCTTAATAATTTCAAACAATAAAGTAAAAGGTATACTAAAATGAGCGTTAAAATTCAGACTCTAAGCGGCTATTTTCATGAATATCAGAAAAGTGTAATATCGCCGGAAACTTTCTGGGACAGGATTGCCGAATCGTTCCACTGGAGAAAAAGATGGAACAAAACTGTTGAATGGAACTTTAAGGAGCCTAGCATTAAATGGTTCCTTGACGGAAAATTAAATATTACGGAGAATATGCTCGACAGGTACCTCTTTACTGCTGGGGACAGGACGGCCATAATCTGGGAACCCAATGAACCTGACGAACCCTCCAGGTATATATCATATCGTGAGCTATACCATATGGTATGTCAATTTTCACACGTTCTGAAAGACCTCGGAGTGGCTAAGGGTGATCGGGTTATCATTTATATGCCAATGGTACCGGAAGCAGCGGTAGCTATGATGGCGTGTGCCCGAATTGGAGCAATTCATTCTGTTGTCTTTG
>CAYMFU010000327.1:0-3732 GCA_964389805.1 uncultured Roseivirgaceae bacterium
CGAAGAAGTTTTTCTCAACTTTAAATCCAGAGTGGCTGGCGAGATGGTCAATATCCCTGAGGCTGTATTTCTGAGAGATCTCAGTAAATATTGGTTCCCATTTTTCAAATGTAAACGACTGGGAAAGCCCTTCTATCCAAACCTTTTGATTTTCAAGGCTAATCAGATAGCTTTTGGTCTCTCCTGTAACGGGATTATAAGAAGGATAGTGGCTAAAATTCTTAAGATTGAAATTAGCACCTAAATCCTTATTAATTCTGTCCAACAGATTAAAATTAAACTCCGATGTGATCCCTTTTTTATCGTTGTAGGCAACCAGGATTACTTTAGGATCTTTCATTAAATCAAATCCAATGAACAACTGGTCTTTCTCTTTCATATCAGCCCGTAAATGTTTGAGGAATGGTATGGCATCATCCCCTCTGAAATTTCCAATATTTGATCCAAGAAACAGAATTACCTTCTTATTATAATCCACCTTATTTAATTCCTCCAGCGCATGAAAGTAGTCATCGCAAATAGGTTTTATATTTAATTCCGGTAAATTGTTATTAAGATCTTGGGTCAGACTGGATAAAACGGAATTTGATATATCAATGGGTATGTAATTAAAATTTATGTTGTTATCGACAAAATGATTTAGCAATATTTTGGTTTTGAGACCATCACCAGCCCCAAATTCGATCAGATCAAATACTTCAACTCCGTTTGAAAAATATTGCAGGATCACATTTTTCTGGCTTTCAAATATTTCGGCTTCACAATCTGTCAGATAATATTCCTCAAGTTCCATAATCTGCTGAAAAAGATCATCTCCAATTTCATCATAAAAGTATTTGGAATGCAAATATTTGGGTTCAGAAGACAATCCTTCCCGAACATCTTCGGCAAATCTCTCTGTATGTTCCATTTTATAAACTTTCTGCAAGTCTGATCCCCGTGAATTGCCAGCGTAGATTAGGATGAAAGAAATTTCTGTAACTGGTTCTTATATGTTCTCTTGGGGAAGCACAAGACCCTCCTTTTAAAACCATCTGGTTGACCATGAATTTACCATTGTATTCCCCAATAGCTCCATCTGATTTCTGAAAATTTGGATAAGGGAGATAAGCGCTGCCTGTCCACTCCCACACATCGCCCAAAAGTTGCATCACTCCATTTTTACATGGCAGCGGCCTGAAGTTTTCGCTTTCAACAAAATTTGACGTATTATTAGGAACCGGTTCATGAATCTGGGCAACAACCTCCCATTCTGCTTCGGTCATCAATCGTTTTCCCTTCCAACTGGCAAAAGCATCAGCTTCAAAATAACTGATATGTGTCACCGGGTCATCAGGTCCAATTTCCTCTAATCCAGATAATGTATAATGATACCATTTATGATCGATCTTATGCCAATACAATGGAGCATGAATATCCTGATTCTTCACCCAGTCCCAACCTTCAGATAGCCAGAAATTAAACCGGCTATATCCACCGTCTTCAATAAATTCAAGGTATTCCGTATTGTTAACCAGCCGGTCCATGAATCGAAATGGATTTAAAAACACTTTATGCCTGGCCAGTTCATTATCAAAGCAGAAATCATCACCTTGATAACCAATCTCATAAATCCCTTCCTTAACATTGATATAATCAACATCGGTATTTTTTATATCTACAGGTTCTTCGATATAATCCTTGTATACTGGAAATATAGGATTCATCCCCAGGATATATTTCAGGTCTGTAATAAGAAGCTCCTGATGTTGTTGTTCATGCTGCAAGCCAAGTTCAAGGATATAAGAAAGGGTATTGTCAATCTTGACAGGCCCATTATTTATAAAGTAAATCATTTGTTCATCAACATATTCTCTATAATGGATTATCTCTTCTACAGTTGGCCTTGTCATATGTCCACGATCAGGCCGTCGTACCCTGTCACCTACTGTGTTATAATAGCTGTTAAATAAGAAACCATATCGATGATCGAATTCTTTATAGTCTGAGGAATAGTTTTCCAGAACAAGGGCTTCGAAAAACCAGGTTGTATGCCCCATATGCCATTTAGGAGGGCTAACATCTACAACAGGTTGTGCGACAAAATCTTCAACAGCCAAAGGTTTACAAATATTAATGGTCTGCTTTCTGATCTTTTTATATTTATCAATATATACATTCTTATCAAAAGGAAACATTGGTATCAAGGTTATGGATTTGTTAGGTTTAGCTAATGACTAAAATCAATTATTTAAATACTATTTTAAACCAAATTTGATGCAATGTCAAAGACGCCGATAAATTTATGTTTAATCGTGACTGTTATTGGAGGACTTTCAGAATACATTTAAATCGAAAACGTTAAAAGCTATTCTATTTTCAGGACATCGCCTTGATTAATTAAAACCGTTTCCTGGAAATTTATCAAGTGGTCTTCCCTTTTAATTTTAAGTTTTTTCTTATTTAAAAATACTTCAAAAGCGGAATTTAAAGGGATTTGGATGGAATTTAATACCAGCGCTCCATATTCGACCTCGATACTTGCTGAACTTTCTGATTGTTTATAATTACCCCAGGCATCGCCACATGACCAGAAAGTCGTGAAATTATCCTTATTTATTTTAGGATCAAATCGCATTTTATGAAGAACACCATCATACTCAAATCCCGACAAGGCCAGCAAAACTGACCAGCTGGCCATTGCCCTTGCATAATACATCCCCGATTCTACTTCTCCCCAGGGATTCCGGTTAAATCCTCTATACCTTTGTCTAAGGATTTGAACAACTTTAAGGCCTTCATCTACGAGTCCCGACCAGATCATGTTGGCGGCTGCTTCATATTCTACACCCGTCCATACTTCATCAGCGTAAACAAACGGCATCCTTGGTCTGTTACCGTTTGGCCAGGTTCCAATTACCATGCCCCCTTCATTATTTATTGCAAAAACGCGCTGAACATTATGAACTTCAGAAAAATCAGGTATAAGGTTATATTTGAAGATGGAATACATGGCCTTTTTTACTTTTTCCTGATCAACTACATATCCCAATCCACTATTGAAGGCCAGAAATTGCCCCAGCAACTGATCGGTCAGACAACCATCGGCAAACTGATATTTGGGTATAACCTTTCCATTTGCATCGGGAGGTGATTTAAGTCGATCGGGTACTTCAATTCCATCAACCACCTCTACCTTTTGAATAAAGTAAGACCCATTCCACAAAAGGGATTCATATTTTTCCCTTCCTTTTTGATAGAGGGACCAATACTCATTATACTTTTCCTCTTCTCCGAGATACAAGGCCATTTCAGAACAAGCTTTTAAGGCGGCAAGATACAATGAGCCGGTCATCATATTCGGTCCGAAGAAATCTATGTCGTAGGTATTATGCTGACGCCCCCTCATCACGCCCTCTTTAGCAGGATCCCAGGGTATTTTTGCATGCTCCTGCCATTTGTTTTTACCAGGAACTTCTCCCGAACCTTTCCATGCAAATTCAAGGGCAAGTTTAACTTTTGGCCAGAGCATTTTCAACCAATCGGTGTCGCCTGTGTTTTTCCATTCCCGGTAAACCCGTATGATATTCCCCATCTGTCCATCAGAGGCTACGCTTTTAAACCAGTTATCACTTAGCGGGAAAACAGTTCGAAAACATTGATATCCGTTCGGATGCGTATCATGAAGGAAGGAAACTTCACGTACTTTCTGTTCAAGTTGTGGAAAAAGAGATGCCATTGTCTGAGCATAAT
>CAYMFU010000328.1:0-3138 GCA_964389805.1 uncultured Roseivirgaceae bacterium
GGTCTCAATGGCTTCCAGGGTAAATTTATCACATTCAAAACCAGTCGCTTCTGGAGGGGCCGGCACGTTGGTGGCGCCAGTAGGGACCATCCCGGATTGCAGAATTATCCAATCTCCTTCCGGAACTTCCCATTGAAGACGGCCATTTGCATCGATCTTAGAAGTCAGGTCTATGATGGTGGACGGATCAATAGTGCCCATTGAAATTGCTTTCCCCGGATAGATTATTTCTTCTGAAGAGGCTTCATCATATTCTTCCCATAAATACCCATCCCAGGGAGGGAGGGGACCTGAATACATTTTTCCCAGTTGTTTTTCGATTACCTGATCAACGACTTTGTTAGTTTTAAAACCTATTTCCTTTAATCCTGCTCCAAAATCAGAAGTCAGATTGCTGAAACGGATCCGGATCTGATCAGTTTGGGTTGTAGGTAAGGAAAATAAAGCTGGCTGAAACCTCATTGGCCCGATCTCAAAGTTTATATACCCACGATCCAGAGTAAAAGACCGGACGGAATAGTATCCACCATCTATTTTCCTGGCCTCTAACTCAACCCGGACTTTGAAAGGAATGGGTAAGTAGTCAAATTGAATTGCCTGAATGGTAGATGGATTTTCAAGCAGGATTTCCAAAACCAAGTCCTCTCTGTTTCGCAGACCAGCCGGGAAAATTCTTGAAGTGGATTCGTTCTTATCTATTAAATTTACAAGACCATGTAATGCTGGAGTAGAAGAAATCTTTTTAATCTCGGGATTTGACGAAAAACCTTCAAGTGATTGTGAAAATGTAGGGTATGCCTGGAGTGCTACAAGTTCAAAAAGGGAGTCCTGGTGTAAGATTGTATCATCAAAAAATTTTGGGCCGGATACCCGGATTTCCTTACTTACAATATGTCTCATGGAGTTGTTCTTCCTGATCCATGGACCACCGGACTGACTCCATCCCGGTCCGTTGAAGAACCCGATATCCACACCCAGCCTGCCCCCTTCAGCAACTGCGTGTTCAACCATTTGCCACCAGTTTTCACTAAGGATTTTTACGTCACCACGAAGCCCACCAGGTGAAACATGTCCGATCAATGCCTGTCCTATCCCTACACGGGCCATAGCTTCCAGGTCCTTCGTAATACCTTCTTTCGAGATATTTTCATCTATCCAGTACCAGTACAGCCATGGTCTGGTATTTTCAGGAGGTTCCTGAAAGCCAGCTGCCAGGTGATCCATGCTTTGCTTCTGGCAGGCTGTTGAAGTCAGTAAAAAAATCAGAAAGAAGAAAATACGTGTTTCCATGTGGATTCTGAAAAATATGTAATTATGTATGAATATGGCATCAGAACCATATAAAGGATAATATCATAATATGATTCACTAGCACTCTTTGTATACTACTCTTTGCTGCTCCAATGCTCATTCCAGCGGGTTCCCCATGCCGGACGCTCTATAAGGGTTATATCAACATAAATTATAGTATCTGCATTTGCGCCGTAAGGAGCCTGCAGTACTTCAGATCCATCAGGAGCATATACCAATGAGCTACCTATGCAATCCCAGTTCTTCCATGGCCCGGCTTTAATTTTGCCTACATTACTCACACCGACTATCCAGATCTCATACATCGAACTGGCAGGCTCATACACGTTCCTCCAGGTATCCCCGTAAGGTGTAGCTTCATTGTCAAAATCAGGTGGTACAGCCCATGCGCAAGGCGAAAGAATGATATCGGCTCCAAGCAATCCAAGAGAATTAGAAAGTGCGTTTCCCGGTGCTGTTGCATCAGCACATATATATAAACCAAGGGTGCCAATTGGGGTATTAACAACATTCAGGCGGTCACCAAGGCTGTACAGGTCGTGGGCTATGTCCAGCTCATTGATCTTGCGGTGCTTTAAGATCACGGACCCGGATGGATCGATGATTATCGCTGCATTGTATATTTTGTCGCCCTCTTTTTCGATAATTCCTGCACATATATAGATATTATTTTTTTGAGCCGCATTCCTTAAAGCCATGCAGGTTTTACCATCCGGAATCTCGAAAGCCAGATCTCTGGCTGATGGATCCGTCCATCCAAGGTCCATAGCCTCGGGGAGCAGAGCTATAGCAGCACCATTTGCGGCTGCTTCGGCTATTCTGCTTGTAGCCCGGTCCAGGTTGGCCTGAAGATCTCCGGCATCTACCAGCATCTGTATCATCGCCAGAGTGTATTTTTCTTTGGGCATTTGTTCAGTTAGCGTATTTTGTTTACCAGTACAACCTACAATAAATATAACAAACAGCAACACATAAGGGAGCGGTTTAATAGAAAAAAAATGTGACAAAACTTTATGATTATCTATAGTAAAAAATGTGAATGATAACATAAAAGTATTAAAATTCAATCAATTTCCTTCTATCTAAAGGTATACATAATGCCAGTTGAAGATAAGAAAAGCATTATGACAAAATATAAATAAGGAAACAGGTTTTCTAACTGTCAAATTTGAGTTTAACTTTATCAGTAATTAACTTACCTAAGATTCTTTAATTGATTTAATTATGTCAAATAAACTGATTGCAGCATTTTTTGTCTTTTCATTATTCGTTGTGGGAATTTACGGGCAGGAGAAAATAATTGATCCGGTAAAATATGGAGCTGTTCCTGATGGGAAAACCATAAGCACAAAGGCGATACAGGAAACTATTGATCAGTGTTCTGAGAGCGGTGGTGGAATAGTCAGATTAACAGGAGGGCAATACCTGAGTGGCACCCTGTTTCTGAAGGATCGCGTGCAACTTGAGATTGATGAAGGCAGTATTCTCCTGGGCTCTACTGACCTGAAAGATTATCCCAGAACAAATACGAAATTCAGATCGTATACGGATAATTATACAGAAAGAAGCCTCATCTATGGTGAAAATCTCAGAGATATTTCAATCACAGGGAAAGGAACCATAGATTTCCAGGGATCCGGTTTTCAGGGACAATACAAGAAACGGCCATATGGGATCAGGATAATTACAAGTACCAATGTTCTTGTAGAGGGATTGACGCTAAAAAACTCAGCCATGTGGATGCAGCACTATCTGGCCTGTGACAGCCTGGTGATCAGAGGCATCGAGGTGTGGAATCATGCCAACAAGAACAACGATGGGATAGAT
>CAYMFU010000329.1:0-3216 GCA_964389805.1 uncultured Roseivirgaceae bacterium
TAGAGAAATATATTGTCAAATAGCTGATATTCAATTCATTTTATATTAAATTAAAATAAATAAAGAATATTATGCTTCAGTGGATTAAAAATAACGATTCCATAGGTACCTACAACCGTGGAGTCCCTGCCGAATCCGGTCTGTGCACATTATGTCTTGCCTCCTGCAAAGGCAGATGTGAAACCTGGTTATCTTCAATGGTGGGCAGATCACTACTTTACCCAAGAAATTTTGGAGAATGTACCGCAGGTGCTTCGAACATTACATCCTTGGGTGTTGGATATCATGCTCTACGAATACAAGGATATGCTTATGGAGCACAGGGGCTTGGAAAAGGATTTACAGCCAATGCTGATCATTGCCTTTTTGCCAATGCCAGTATAGAAACGACCTTTGGTGCGAAGGAAAAGATAAAATGCCGCGTTCCTGTCATGACCGGTGCACTTGGTTCAACTTTTATCGCGGCTAATTACTGGCCATCCTTTGCTGTCGGATCTGCCTTATGTGGATTTCCAATTGTTGTTGGAGAAAATGTAGTAGGAGTTGATAGAGAGTCTATCATCAATAAGGGAAGAATAACCAAAGCACCGGAACTTGATCGAAGAATTGAGTCATTCTTTCGCTATTATGATGGTTATGGTGCTATAATTGTACAGCTAAATGTTGAAGGTTTTAAACATGGTGTCGCAGAGTATATCATGGAAAAATACGGAAACAAAGTAATCATAGAGTTAAAATGGGGACAAGGGGCAAAAGATATCGGTGGTGAAATACAGGTAAAAACGATTGAATATGCTAAATTTTTAAAGGACCGGGGTTATCTGATCGATCCAGATCCATATAATCGAACAGTAGAGAAAGCCTACAAAAACCGGGCTGTAAGTTCCTTCGCACGACACAGCAGGTTGGGCAATACAGATAAACCTTCTCCGGAAGATGTGCAGGAGGAATTTATGAATGCGGTGTCCTATTTAAGAAAGATAGGTTTTACTAAGATTACCCTGAAAACAGGTGCCTATGGAATGGAAGCACTTGCCATGGCAATAAGGTATTCGGCGGATGCTGATCTGGACTTATTGACAATTGATGGTGCTGGTGGGGGCACTGGCATGAGTCCCTGGAATATGATGCAGCACTGGGGAATACCCAGCCTGGAATTGCATTCTAAAGCATATGAATATTGCAAGATCCTTGAAAATAAAGGACTTAAAGTACCAGACATATCGTTCGCTGGTGGCTTTGCCCGCGAAGACCACCTCTTTAAAGCCATCGCCCTGGGAGCACCTTTTACTAAAATCATATGTTTGGGCCGTGCACCAATGATTCCCGGATTCCTTGGCAGCAATATTGAAGGTGTATTCTTTCCTGAAAGAAGGGCAGAGTTAAGCGGGCACTGGACAGAATTACCCTCTTCAGTAACAGCACATGGAAAATATCCGGAGGAGATTTTTAATGGCTGGGAAGAAATTAAGAACAAAGTCGGAGAGAAGGAGATGGAGAACATCCCCTTTGGGGCAATTGCACTCTATACTATGGTGGACAAATTAGCCTGCGGTTTACAGCAATTTATGGCTGGTGCCAGGAAATTCAACCTTGGTGATATCAATAGGGACGATCTTATTGCTGCCAACAGGGAAACTGCTGATGTATCCGGTATATCTTATATGCTGGATGCCCTGGGAGATAAAGCACTGGATGTCTTAAACAAGTGATTAGTAACAGTTAAATAGCAGAAAGATTCGTCAAGGCTGACTCAGTTAGTAGTATAACTTATCCGTTCCTGAATCCATCAATAATCCATAAAATTACTAAAACAATGCCCCACCAGATTATGAATGAAAGAAAAAAGAAAATGAGAGTATCTTCGAGGATCCACTCCATGAAATAGGTTTTAGGATTTAACAATCCGGTCATAATCACGGCAAAAAGAATTCCGGCTTCCCAGATAAATAGTTTCCAGCCAAGGCGTAATCTACTGTAGAGTTTTATCATAGTATATTGTTCACTAACGATAAATAGTATTCGAAATTAATGAAAGAAATTGAAATCATCAATTTGATAGATTAAGTAATTAAATAATAATAAAATATTTTACAGGAGAATTGAGAATCAAATACGCCAGATACCTCCAAATAAGAAATCAAAATATGCGCCAATCAATCAGACACTTCAAAATGATATTTTCCACTTCCAACCTTAAATATGGCCGAATTGTTCTCTATTTCTATAAATTGAATTTCAGGATTGCCTATGGGATTCGTGCCTGATTCAGTTATTTTTTCAACTTCAGAGGCAGGAATAAACACGGTGGCTTCGCTACCCACAGGAACTGAAATCTCCATTGTGAATTCTTCTTTTTCTTTTTCCCAGGTAATTCCCGCTAATCCATAGGATGTATTATTGGAATATGAAACAAATGATAAACCATCAACAGGTTGTGGTTTAAAAATTATATGACGGTACCCTGGTTTGGAAGGATCAGTATTCATCCCAGCCAACTTTCGATAAAACCACACCAGGCCACCTCCAAACATAGGATGGTTATGTGATCCCCCAGTACTCCACTGTTCACGGCTGGTGGTTGAACCTAATTCAAGCCAGTGCCCATAGCTCGGTTCCGTTCGCTGGTTCATCACTTCATAGGCCAGGTCCTGCAG
This sequence comes from uncultured Roseivirgaceae bacterium, assembly GCA_964389805.1. Lineage (GTDB taxonomy): Bacteria > Bacteroidota > Bacteroidia > Cytophagales > Cyclobacteriaceae > JAGTVG01. The sequence goes on from CAYMFU010000329.1 coordinate 2,658, forward strand.
ACCATGTTCAGCCAAAACTTCAAAAAAGAATTGAGTACCGAATATTCCAGTGTCGATATGTTTATCATTTTTTTCAATTCCCAACTTGAGAGAACTAATTACTTTTTCATATTGCTCATCAGGAACGCCCATCTTAAGTGCGAAAATATTACCTCCCCCATCACCATAAGATCCCATTACTTCGTCATAATACTTTTCCTGGAAAGCTTTCTTTGTTCTGGTGGCCAGTTCATCATATTTCGAAGCTTCTTCGATTCTGCCTAAAGCCTCAGCTGTCCTGGCTGTTAAATCAGCGCATCGCCAGAAATAAAAAGTATGGACCATTTCATCGGGAACCGTCTCACCGGGTGCGACCCATTCACCCAGGTTAAACCATTTGAGCACCTTGCCATCCTTGCCTGTGCGTTGAGAAAACATAATCCCATCCTCATCGATCCATGTCTGCATATACCTGACATATTCCTTCATCCCTTTATAATTGTCTTCCAACATGTCTATTGAACCGTAGTGAAGGTAAAACTCCCAGGGCATAATGACCATTGCCGCTCCCCAGGCTACA
>CAYMFU010000330.1:0-8257 GCA_964389805.1 uncultured Roseivirgaceae bacterium
GCCAGCCAGATGAATAAGGACTTCGGCCCCATCAATACATTCAATAAGCGACTGCTTGTCCATCAGATCTCCCTTTATGGGAATTACATCAAGGCCTTCAAATGCCTTTGTATTCTTATGTACCAGCACCCTGACCTGATATCCTTTTTCAATTAGAAGGGGTAAGAGATTAATCCCTATGTGGCCGGAAGCGCCTGTAACTGCAACAATCATAGCTGCAAATATGCTCCAATTTGCGAATTATTAACGAAAAGGATTCAATTTTTAAGTATTTACCGGATCCGGCTCATAATTAATCGACCTGAAGCGATTGAATAATAAGAACCATGAAATGCGGCAGTTAATAAATTAATACCACACAAACAAATTTAAAAATACTGTTGATCTATACATTTGTTCAATTATTTTTGAAAATGAATTAATCCATATACGCAATGACCTCTGATCACTCTTCAATCAGAATTTTTCTATTATTCATCCTGGCGATATTGCTAGTAACCGCAGCTTGCAGAAATGATAATCATCAGAAACCCTCAACTGCATATACCCATGACTGGGAAAATGAACAGATCTTTGAAGTAAATAAGGAAGAACCACATAGTTCATTCTTCCCCTACCGGTCTACGGATCTGGCCATCCGGTCAGAAAGGCAGGATGCCGGGAACTTTATAGATCTGAACGGGAAATGGAAATTTTCCTGGGTAAGAATACCTGATGAAAGGCCTGTTGATTTCTATAAAAATGACTTCGACGTATCCGGATGGAATGATATAATCGTTCCAGGAAACTGGGAAAGGCAGGGATATGGAGTGCCTCAATATCTTGACGAGGAGTTTCCTTTCCCGGCTGAATGGCCATCGATCCCCAATGACTATAATCCGGTTGGTTCGTATAAAAGAACATTTGATCTACCTGAAAAATGGGTAGATGAGGAAATTTTCATTCATATTGGCGCAGCACGTTCAGCCTTCTATATCTGGGTGAATGGCAAAAAAGTCGGTTACAGTCAGGGTTCTAAGCTACCTGCTGAATTCAATATTACCGATTATATGTCACCCGGAACCAACACTATTGCCATTGAAGTATACAGGTGGTCCGATGGCAGCTACCTCGAAGGACAGGACATGTGGCGATTAAGTGGGATTGACCGGGACGTTTTTTTGTATTCTACACCAAAACAACATATTCAGGACTTCTTCATTAGAAGTAACCTGGATGAGGAATATAGGAATGGAACGTTTGATATGGACATCGAGGTTAAAAACCATGGAAATACAACAATTGCCGGACTATCCCTCGATGTCACGCTTTTCCGGGATCGAAAAACCATCCTGACCTTACAATCTGATATACCGGAAGTTCATTCGAACGACAAAACGATGGTCCATCTTTTTTCAATGGTGGAAAATCCTGAAAAATGGACAGCAGAAACACCCCGTTTATATGATGTCTTGATTCAATTGAAGAACAGCAAAAGACAAGTTCTGGAAGCGTTATCATGTAAAACCGGATTCCGTAAAGTGGAAATAAAAAATGCCCTCCTTCATATAAACGGGACGAAAATTACGATAAAAGGTGTAAACAGGCATGAGCATGATCCGGTTACAGGTCATGCGATTGATGAGGCTTCCATGGTCCGCGACATTCAACTAATGAAACAATTTAATATCAACGCCGTACGGACAGCCCATTATCCTAACCACCCCAGATGGTATGAATTATGCGACGAATATGGCCTTTATGTAGTGGATGAAGCCAATGTAGAATCCCATGGACTGGACATAGGCGATACAGCAATTACCCTTGGTAACCGGCCGCATTGGATCAAGGCACAGTTAAGGCGTACAGAAAGAATGGTGGAACGCGATAAGAATCACCCATCTATCATTACCTGGTCACTTGGAAACGAAGCAGGTTTCGGGGTTTGCTTTATCGAAGCCTATAAATGGATAAAAGAAAGGGATCCTTCCAGGCCTGTTCAATATGAAATGGCCCAATACAGTGAGTATACAGATATTCAGGCACCTATGTACCATAAAATTCCACAGATCGAAGAATATGCCAGATCGAATCCATCGCGGCCATTGATCCTTTGTGAATATGCACACGCTATGGGTAATAGCGTGGGCAATTTTCAGGATTACTGGGACGTAATCGATAAATATGAAAGCCTGCAGGGTGGATTTATATGGGATTGGGTCGATCAGGCTTTGGAGGAATACAATGATGCAGGAGAAGCCTATTTTGCATATGGAGGGGATTATGATCATGCCCCGGTTGATAACGATTCCAATTTCTGCATCAACGGCCTTGTCCAGGCCAACAGGAATCTAAACCCGCATATCTGGGAAGTTAAAAAAGTATACCAGTATGTGGAAATTAAGCCAGTAAATGTATTAAAGGGAGAATTTGAAATCACTAATAAATACGATTTTACAGATCTGCAAAAGTATTCCACGATCTGGTTCATTGAAGCCAAAGGCAAAAAGGTTGCTGAAGGAGCCATGCCTCCAATAAAACTAGCCCCGCATCAGTCGAAAAACATTCATATCCCGGTTCCGCGAATATTCGTTGAACCAGGTATCGAATATTTTTTAACCATACAATTCAAAACAAATGATAAACTTCCCTTAATACCTGATGACCACATAGTTGCATGGGAGCAGTTTAAAATTCCAGTTTGGAAAGATCCCGTTAAAGAGGATCTGAACAGCTTACCCGAAATGATTGTGGAAGAAAATGAAGAAAATATTATTGTTCGTGGCCCTGACTTCACATATACTATATCCAAAAAGAGCGGAAGGCTGAGATCAATGAGCTATAATGATAGTCCTCTATTGAAAGCCCCTTTAGCTCCGAACTTCTGGAGGGCACCGGTCGATAATGACCTGGGAAATCATATGCCGGAAAGATGCAGGATCTGGAATAATGAAGGCCCACTGGCAGAATTACGGGATATCAAAACCGTGAACCAAGGTCCTCAGAAAGTTACAATATATACTGTCCTGGATTTGCCAGCATCCCGGTCAACACTAAAGGTAGATTATTCCATCAGCTCGAACGGGATGATCAGTATCAGCAATCATTTCATCCCCGGCCATACTGACCTCCCGGAACTGCCTAAGATAGGGATGAGTCTTGAAATGCCTGGCGATTATCTGAATATGTCATGGTATGGCAGGGGGCCTTATGAAAGTTACTGGGATAGAAAAACGGGAGCACCGGTTGGATATTACACCGGGACAGTCTGGGAGCAGTATCATCCTTATGTCAGGCCTCAGGAATTTGGTAATAAAACGGATGTCCGCTGGATGGCTTTACAAAATGACAATGGACTGGGGCTTCTGGTAGTCGCCCCCCAGCCTATGAATATGAGCGCCTGGCAGATCCAGTTATCGGATATAGAGAACAAAAAACAGAACGAGCCCAATCGGCACGCCATAGACGTTAAACCCAAAGATCTGGTGACTCTGAATATTGATTACAAACAAAGGGGTGTTGGAGGAGACAATACCTGGGGAGCCCCTGTGCATGATCAATATAAAATACCTGCTAAAGAATATAAATACAACTTTACTCTTATTCCATTTGAAGGAAATAAGGAAAAGATCTGGGAATTAAGTAAAAATTATTTAAGCGAGAATTAAAGGATAATAAAATATGAATAAGGATTTAATATTAAAACTGGTTTCACTGAAAGGCAAGGTAGCGGTCATCTCCGGCGGGGCTTCCGGAATTGGACTGGGAACGGCCAAAAGATTGACAGAGTTCGGAGCAAAGGTAGCCATACTGGACATCAACGACGAAAACGGCTCAAATGCCATCAGGGAAATTAATGAAATGGGTGGTGAAGCAATGTATACCAATTGTGATGTTCGCAGTTTGGAGAATTGTAAAACCGCCATTGATGAGGTAATAAGAAAGTATAAGAAGATCGATGTGTTATTCAATAATGCAGGAATAGCTGTAAGAAAAAATGCGGTTGAGCTGCAACCTGATGAGTGGGACCTTGCCCTGGATGTTTCATTAAAAGGCCAATATCTGTTGTCGAAATGTGTCATCCCCTATATGAAAAAAAACAGAGGAGGCAGCATTATCAATTCCGGTTCGGGATGGTCTTTTCAGGGAGGTGAAAATGCAGTTTCCTATTGTGCCATGAAGGGCGGATCATTGAACATGACCCGTGCCATGTGTATTGACCATGGAAAAGACAATATCCGGGTAAATATCGTTTGCCCCGGGGATGTTGATACACCTATGCTCCGGAGTGAGTGCGAGCAACTGGGCGGCACATATGATGAAAATTACAAAGAAGAATGTGCGGAAAGACCATTAAATCGACTGGGAACAGTGGAAGATGTGGCCAATGCAGTCGTATTCTTAGCCAGTGATATGTCGGCCTGGGTTACGGGCGCCAACCTGGTTGTAGATGGAGGCGGTATTGCCTGATAAGAAAAGAGTAATAATAAATAAAAATAATACCCATGAAAGAAAAGAATTATACCCACCCTTATATCCCCAACTCAGTTCCGGAAGTAAAGGCAGAAATGCTGAAACAAATAGGTGTTGAGAGTATCGAGGATTTGTATTCTGACATTCCTGAAAGCCTTCGTTACAGAGGAAAAATGAAGATTCCTGAAGGATTTGCTTCAGAACTTTCACTCAGGCAACATATGGAGAAACTATTGTCCCGGAATAAATCTGCCCGGGAATATGCCAGTTTCCTGGGAGGCGGCGTAGCAGACCACTATGTACCTGCTATATGCGATGAGATCAATGGCCGGGCTGAGTTTTTAACCGCGTATGCAGGAGAACCATATGAGGACCATGGCCGGTTCCAGGCTCTTTTTGAATACCAGAGCCTGATGTCAGAATTGCTTGATTTTGATGTGGTCAATGTCCCTACCTACGATTGGTCACAGGCTGCCAGTACAGCCATCAGGATGGCACAACGGATCACTTCCCGGGATGAGATACTGGTCTCAGAATTGACCGGGCCCGACCGATTGAATGCCTTCCATAATTATTGCAGATCGGCTATGAAAGTTACTTTGGTAAAACACGACCAGGAAACAGGCCTGATAGATCTCATTGATCTGAATTCGAAGATCAGTGATAATATAGCAGGTATTTATTTTGAGAATCCTTCCTATATCGGGATCATAGAATCACAGGGACAGGAAATTTCAGACCTGATCCATGAGGCGGGAGGATTAAGTATCGTTGGAGTAGATCCCATCAGCCTGGGTATATTGAAACCTCCTTCGCAATATGGGACTGATGTAGCCTGTGGTGATATTCAATCGCTGGGAAACCACATGCATTATGGTGGATGCCTGGGAGGTTTTATCTCAACCAGGGATGAAGAGAAATTAGTCATGGAATATCCTTCCAGGCTTTTTGGCATTACCAAAACAGCTGTTGAAGGCGAGTGGGGATTTGACGATGTGGCGTATGACAGAACTTCTTTTGGTGTCCGTGAAAAAGGAAAAGAATTTGTAGGTACAGCAAATGCCCTGTACGGGATCACCACTGCGGTTTACCTGTCGTTGATGGGCCCCGATGGGCTTCATGACCTTGGACAACATCTCCTGCAGAAATCGTTATATGCGAAAAAGGTCTTAGGCAAGGTACCCGGCCTTAACATTCGATTTGAATCACCGGGATTCAAAGAAATTGTGATTGATTTTTCAGAAACTGGAAAAAGTATCCGGGAAATCAATACCTCTTTGCTGGAATACGAAATATTCGGCGGGCATGACCTTGGGATATGCGCCAGCTGGCTGGAGAATTGTGCGCTTTATTGTTTCACTGAACTGAATAGTAAAGAACAGATTGACAGCCTGGGCAAATCACTTACTGAAATTCTTAGTAATTAAAAGGAAATAAGACATGACAAATAAATATAAAAAATTAAGAAATTTTCATCAGGCCAAATGGGATGAGGAGATCATATTCGAACTCCATAACCCGGGTGAAAAAGGATTGATCGTTCCTGAAGTGGAAACTGAAATAAGCCAGGATGTGGGCAATGGATTAGACTATATCCCGGAATCCATGGCCAGGTCAGAAAAACCTAATCTCCCTGAAGTGGGGCAGATGCGTGTATTGAAACACTTTCTGAGACTATCCCAGCAAAACCTGGGCGCTGACCTGAACATCGATATTGGCCAGGGTACGTGTACGGTTAAATACAATCCTAAGGTGAATGAAACCTTTGTTCGAAGTCCTGAAGTTTCTGATATGCACCCTTTACAACCTGAATCAACAGCACAGGGTATCTTGAAAATCTTATATGAAATGGAAGAAATATTCAGGGAGATCTCAGGGATGGACAGGTTTTCCTTTCAACCCAGCTCAGGATCTCACGCCATATTGAATATGGCATCCATTGTCAGAAAATATCATGAAGTCCGGGGAGAAGGGGATCAGCGGGATGAGATCATTACGACTATTTTCTCTCACCCTTCGGATGCAGCTGCTGCAGCTGTTCTGGGATTTAAGATCGTCACGTTATACCAGGATGAAGATGGCCTTCCCACGGCAGAGGCATTAAAAAATGCAGTTTCCGAAAGAACTGCTGCCTTATTCATAACAAATCCTGAAGATACCGGCATATATAATCCTTATATCAAGGAATTTACCCAGATCGTTCATGATGCGGGTGGGCTTTGCGGCTATGATCAGGCCAACGCCAACGGGATACTTGGAATTACCCGGGCTAAAGAGGCGAATTTTGATATGTGCTTCTTTAATCTGCATAAAACATTCTCTGGTCCTCATGGCAGCGGCGGCCCGGCAGCAGGCGTAATCGGCGTAACCAGCATGCTTAAGGATTTCCTGGCTGTACCAGTTGTTGAAAAACAGGGTGAACAATATAATTTGAATTATAACCTGCCCCATACCATAGGGAAAACGCGGCAATTTTATGGCCCTATTCCCGTGATCGTCCGCGCTTATGCCTGGATCCGCAGTCTGGGTACAGAAGGTCTGGAAGAAGTTGCCAGGATAGCAGTACTGAATAATAATTATCTCCTAAGTAAGATTTCAAAGATCAGGGGCGCAGCATCACCTTATTCAGCCGGGAAACACAGAATTGAGCAGGTACGCTATACCTGGGATCAGTTGTATAAAGATACAGGAGTTGGTACACATGACGTGACATTGAGGATGGCTGATTTTGGATTCCATATGTGGTCAAGCCATCATCCATTCATTGTACCTGAACCATTTACCATTGAACCCACGGAAGCATATTCCAGGGAGGAATTGGATGAATATATAGAAGGACTACAGAGGATATCAGATGAAGCTTACTCCGATCCGGAAATTGTTAAAACCGCTCCCCATAATAGTGTTATTCATCAAATTGACCACAGTGTTTCAGATGATCCAAAGAGATGGGCTATTACCTGGAGATCTTATCTGAAAAAACACGGCCGGGAAGAATAAATACGTGGCTGCATGAAATAGAATAAATGGAGATCATCCTCTTAGATCAGGGCTTTTCTTCGAAGGGCCCGGGTGGCGTATCATGGGGAGGATCAAACAAATATTTTGAGTTCCAAAAAGAAAATAGGGCTTATTATCAATCCGATTGCCGGAATGGGTGGAATGACCGGACTAAAAGGTACCGATGGGAAAGATACTGTTGAAAAAGCGAAGCGCCTGGGTGCCGAACCATTGTCTGGTCTTAAATCGGGCAAGACCCTGCATGTAATGCAGCAGATACAATCCAATTTTGACCTGGTGACCTGCAATGGCATCATGGGTGGAGATATTGCCAGGAAATTTGGATTTGACTTCGAGCCAATTGATGTAGGACCTGGCAATTCAACCTCTCCCAAAGAAACACGGCTTGCCGTAAAAATGATGATTGAGAAAAAAGTGGATCTGATACTGTTTTCGGGTGGCGATGGTACAGCCCGGGACATCTATTCTGCCCTTAAAGATCATAGACAGCAAGATCCTTCCACAGGGGACTCTTCCCCGGGAAATCTTTCTCATGGAAATCTTTCTCATGGAAATCCTCTCTCTCGAGATTCTTCCCAACCTGACAATTCCCCGAATTCCCATTCCTCTGAATATCAGATACCAGTCCTCGGTATTCCGGCAGGAGTCAAGATACAATCATCCGTGTTTGCCATCAGCCCTGTTCATGCTGGTCAGTTATGCGTATCCTTCATTAAAAATGAGGGCGTCGGGTATAAGGAAGGCGAAGTAATTGACCTGGATGAAGAAAATTACAGGAAAGGGA
>CAYMFU010000331.1:0-8541 GCA_964389805.1 uncultured Roseivirgaceae bacterium
TAAGCTTTCAGTGATTTCCCTGCCTCATGTTTTTGATTAAACAAAGCACGTCAATTAATTTATCATCAGATATTTATGAGAAGGGTTAGCCTTAAAGATTTATTTCTAAAACACGGATCATCGAGGGAGGCATTTCAACCGCTTTTTCTCCTGATCCCTGCCCTACTTTCTGAATAAAAAGATTTAGAACACCTTTATTCTTCCATAATTCCGTATCAAAAGTTGGCTCCCAGCGGTCCAGACCAGTATCAGTCAGAATAGTAGTTTCCCAATTGCTTGCCTTTCCCAGTTCAATTGTTTTCAGGCATGCCTTGTCATTGTATTCCTCGTCCCTGTAGATGACATGTAATTTTGAAATCCCTAGGTTGCTCGTATGTAGTACGACTGGTCTGCTTATGGGTATACTCCGGGTTCCCCCACCACTTAAATCAAAATCTAGCGCTCTATGGTCCACTTTGAGTTGATCCCATTTTTCACCATTATGGTATATGATATAGACATGCGGAGCAAGGTCACCTTTATTCTGGTAGTATGTTGCTATATAAGGATTACTGTTATCATCTGCAGTCATGGAAGTCTGATTAATCAGATCACTTTTCTGAGGGATCCTCATAGCATATTCCGCATTATTTGCATTTACAGGGATAGTATATGTGTTACCTGTTGAAGTTTGCCAGGTTTTACCACCGTTTGCAGATCTTGCATAACACATATCATGGTTAGTGGCAACATCTCCTGATTCTCTCCATACCCAGGACATATGCAGAACATCGTTCTTATCCAGGTACATCTGCCAATAAGCATTTCTTTCCCCTTCCCCATCGATCAGATTCTTATGTATTTGCTCCCACTTTTTAGTCTTCAGATCATAACGATTCAATACGATATTGCCATTACCCGAAGATCCATCTCGATATACAAATAGCAGATCCCCATTAGACATTTTATAAAATTGGGGATAAGTAACTTTTTTTTCCACTTTCCTGGTCATAGATATCTTTTCCCCCATTTGTAGAGATCCGGGTGATAAAGACCGGCAATAATTCAGCTTATGTCCATGATGGTCCCAGGACATATGAAGGTAGCCATCTCCATCAACCATGATACTGATCATATTATGCGCATCCAGCACATTTCCATCATATTGCGTTTTATGAATATCCCAATGTTCCGCCCCAATTTTTCTCTTTCCCAGGTTTACATAGCCTGTACTATCGTAAAAAGCAACGTATTGATAATCATTATGTGTTACTAAAGAATTCTGCCTGAATATCACAGCATTAACTGAAGTTTTTGACCATCCATAAGCGACTTCAATCTCCATATTCTTTTGAGCGAAGTGGCCTGACATTAGTCCCACAATAACAGCTATTGAAATCAACCCGAATATATACTTCTTCATAAGATCTTTTTTATTAGCGTAAATCTCCTTAATCGATTTGCACCCATCATTAAAAAATATTTGCCCATTCTTCCCAAATTATCTCTCGTCCCGGATATGCTACAGATTGAAAAGGCCAGTCTTTCTTTAACCACCCTTTTACTGTATCATAAAGTATGGGTTCTAAGCGTTCCCTGAAAGCACTTTCCCTGACCCAGAGATATGTCTCCACATCAAAATCCTTCTTATTTGAAGGATAAATGTATACACATCCCAGGCATTGTTCTTCATCCGGATTCATTACGGTATATGCAAAGGATGATCTTCGTTGAAACTCTTTCTGATGCCATCCCAGGTCAATAAGGTCCTGTTCAAGGGTCAGGTCTACGGAAGGCCAGTCAGAATCTGGTCCGAAAACACCTTTGATTCGATCTATACTGGTCATAACGGCTTCATAATCCTTAACGACATCATTGACTGTGAGCATCCTGATCAGGAAGTGATCATTTTCAAGTACTTCCGGAATACTGAAGTCAATTGGTACGAAGGGATGATTTTTTGGATTCATAAATACCTCATTATCGTTTCATCAGTCATTCGACATCATAATTCATATAAGATAAATAATCAATGATACCCTCGTAGATCTTTGTGGCCATTTTCTGCCTGAATTCCGGATCAGCCAACTTCTCTTCATCTTCGGCATGGGTCATAAATGCCTGTTCTACAAGGATAGTGGGCATTTGCGAAACTCTGATCACCGTATAATTAAAAGATCCTACTACTCCAAACTCAGCCAGACCTAGTTCAAGCAATCGGTCATAAACATTTTCAGCCAGAGGAGCCCAGAATGGATTGTTATAATAGGTACTTGTGCCTGGTACACGAAGATATCCCCTGCCGATCCCGGCGGCATTCGCATGAATACTGATCAAAAGATCGGCACCGGAGGCCAGAGCATTTCTTCTTTTATCAAGTAATCCTATTGTCTCATCCGTTGAACGCACCTGAAATACATCAGCTCCCATTTTTTTACACAGTGCCCCAAATTTGAGGGCAAGATCCAGATTTATATCCTTTTCCAGTAAACCGGACAGACCCACGGCACCTGTACTTTCTCCCCCATGTCCGGCTTCAACAGCTACTTTCAATCCTGCCAAAGGTTTATCCTTATTCAATTCATACTGGGGTGCGTATTTAATCCTTAGTATAAGCTGTCGCCCATCTGGCTGCAAATCATAACCCCAGATCCTTGCAGTTTTCAGATTCACATAAACCTGGTAAGTCTCTGGCGTAGTTTGCTGCCATGTAACCTTATCAACTATTTGTCTTCCTTTACGATGGCTGATCCAGGTACTACTGGTTTTCACGCCGTATAAAGTAATTACAAGACGGTTCTGATCCGGATGGGGATGGATAGCATATGGAACAGCCTCCGGATAGGGTATACTTACGATGTCTTCTTCTATTCCAGGTCCACATGAAATATTTGTTAGAAAATATGTAGGTGGTAGTGTTTCCATGGGTAAAACCTCTACCTGATCCTGCCTTACTATGCTGCTTTCAATTTCATTTAATCTGATCCTGTAATGATCTCCCATCCTGCCATTAACCTTCATCATAACACCAGGTCCAAGTTCCGACCGAATCGGGCCACCCAGTCGAATGGGTCCCAGGTTATAGGTCAGCCTGGTATTTTCATTAATAACTCTAACAACAGGATAGTCATCCGGATTTCGTACGGTAACTGTATTCTCCATAGGGAATTTATAAATCCTGTTTTCAACTGAATCAACTTCAGTCTCAAGATTAAGGATAAACTGGTATTCCCTATCCTTATCCAGGTTGACTAAATGAATTTCAGCCATGTATTGGCTATGTCCTTCAAAATCCTTTCGGGAACATTTGATCATTTCACCACCAGGGAATAATTCTATAAACGCTTCCTGCCCAGGCGATCCCTCGAAAATAATAGTCACTATATCCTCAGACAGCAATTCAAGGGACATGGATGGCATGACAGATCTCTGGTCTATCCACAAAGGGAAAACCGGCTTGATCTTATCATCTTTTTTATAGACAAACTCCATTTCATAAAAGACAGACAGGGAATCAGGGGTATTGACATCTGCTCTTATCCGGTTTGAACCTTCTTTTAGATTGATCTCATTAAAGAATATTCCTGTTTTATATACCTTAGCTGGATCACCATCAATCCAAGCTGCAGCAGGATATTTTGTTTTAAACAAAAAATGGTAGTTCTCGCTATTCGTAATAATAGATGGCATTCTTCTAAATTCCACCCATGCTCCTTCTCTCACTACCCCGCTATCGGGATATATTGTATATCTGTATGGAACCGTCCATCGATCAGTATTCAGAATGGTTTTAAGACCCGCAACCTCAATGTCGATGCTATCAAGATGGTTCAATACAAGGCCTATATAGCCTTTCGAATCCATCATCTTTACTTTTGATCCTTTAAATAAATGGATTGCCTGATCCTGGTCTAAGGGATTAACGAGATGGTCTACTTTCAATCCTGCCACCTCAAAGGGAGAGCTCTTTTTCAGATTTTCTGGTAAGTTTACAGAATCAGTGAATCTATATGGTATTTTGAATGTTCCCATGATTTTATCCACAGTAATATTAACCAGAATACAAGTTCCGTAGCTTCCCATTTCTTTATTAAATGATATAAGGTCATCCAGAACAGCCTTGTCATCCTCAGAATAAAAATTCCCGAAACAGGGATATCTACCGTCCAAAGTACTATTGTTATTATCAATCTGATTCCATAATTCCGACAGGTCATCAACCAGATTCTCATCATTTAAATCAAAAGAAGGAGTAATAAAATCTATAATATTTCCTTCAAGGCAGCTTAGTATAAAATCATGGTTTTTATTTCCAGGATAAGTAATAGAATTCACAAGGTATGGTTTTACCAGCATTGTTTCCACTGCGATGTCCTCTATAAGATCCTTCAATCTAATCTCAATAATATTTTTTCCGTTACCGGCTGCTGCCTGAATGCCTGATGAATTACTGCTAAGATGTGGCAAATTAGCATTATCATATAATGGAGCCCAGGATGAAAAGTCATAACTGATTCCATCAATATTATAAGTTTCTATTATCCGTCTGATCTCATCCTTCAGATAAGATTTTAGATATGGAAAAATTTGATTTGACAATAAGATATCTAAAGTAACTTCAGGATCATCACCTTTTTGTAAATCCCGCATTAAAGGTGCAATGGTTTTATTGGATACTTCTTTTTCGATTAAATAAGCAGCAAAGTCTTCCTGAGGACTCCCGGTCAGTAAATCAAACAGATTTATTTCGAAATATGCTTTGAGTCCATACTGATGAGATTCAGTGACCAGTGCATCAATTAAAGGATGGATCGAATTCTTTCCTGCATCCTGCATTGGGTCAGGGACTTCGGTTTCCTGCATTGGACCGGGAATCTCTGTAATCTCACTGAAAGGAATGAAAACCACATTAAAATTAGTTTCCGCGGCTTTTGCAAATGCCAGTCTAAAGTTTTTTTCAAGGATTGCCTGATCTGGTGAGCCACTTGAATTAATATCAAAGATCAATCCCCTTAACTCATTTGGTACATCCTGGACGGGGATAACTCCTGTTACAGGTGGCTCTTGTTGAACTACTCTGGCCGATTTACATCCTGTAAGAAGTGTAATTAAGAGAAAGGTAAGTACATAAAATCTATTCAATATCATTCGTATAAGAGATATTTTCTTCGAATTTCAAGAAAAGGTTCGATCTCTGCCTGGCAAGCTTCAATTACTTTCTCCACGGTCATGCCGGGCTCATCAAGGCTCTTGATAACAGCTGGAGGAGACCATACTAATGAGTCGGGATTGGTCTTTTTATAAGCATCAATAATATTAACGGCTGCTTCTACAGATCGGTAGGATGAGTAATCGGTCAGCATAATCTCCACACCCCCACTCATGCGGTTCCATGGCTTGCCCCTTGGATTAAAACCGGGATTGGCTGATTTTGGGATAAAATATATCGGCCTGAACACTGCCCCTTCAATGCCCCTTGTATTCAGGTCTTTAGCCGCAGCTACAGGATCCACCCATGGTGCTCCGGTCATTAGGAAAGGCTTCGTGGTTCCTCTGGCCTCTGAGATATTCATCCTCTCGAATAAGCACTGTCCAGGATATACTATGGCCGTTTCCATTGTCCCCATATTTGGTGAAGGCATAACCCAATACAACCCGGTTTTATCCCAGGTCATATTACGCTTCCATCCTTTCATCTTAACGACTGTGAGATCGGCATAAAATCCCTCTGTTTCATTCCACATGCTAGCCAGTTCCCCATAGGTCATTCCATGACGTAATGGAAGAGGATGTCTGAAAATGCCCCCTAAATCAAGGTTAGGCCCTTCTATGATATCACCACCCAGCGGATTAGGCCGGTCGAGAACGATGAATGGGATCCCCATCTGAGCACAAGCCTGCATGGCGAAGGACATGGAATATTTAAAAGTATACCATGCAGATCCTACACCCTGGATATCAAAAACCAGGACGTCAAGATTCTCCAGCCATTCTCTTTTAGGAGAATAAGAATCACCATAAAGGCTATATACTGGTATTCCTGTCATGAGATCCACTTCACCTTCTAGTATTATTCTTCCCTGCTTTGCTCCCCGAACACCATGTTCCGCACCAAATAAGGCCACAAGGTTTACGCCTGGCGTTCTGGCCAATATGTCAATACTGCTTTGAAGATCAGAACCCACAGCTGATGGATTGGTAATCAAACCGATCCTTTTATCACGTATCAAATCAAGGTGATCTTCAACAAGTACGTCTATTCCCGGCAATACCATTTTATTATCAACATGCAGCTCAGTTTTCTTTTCAAAATACTCAGTAAGTATTCTGTCTATACTGGTCATATTGACCTGAGGGATATTGCTTACCGGCAGTTGAACCATTTTGCTTTCATTACCGAACCGGTCGACTGCAGAAACACCAATTTGAGATAAAGGAATTAGCAATTCTTTCAGGTCTTCCATATCTGATGGATATTCTTCGCCCAGATTACTCATATTCAGAAGATATCCTGGAATTTTATCTGAGGAAACCGGCTGACCATGAATATGATGATTCCAAACAGATCCATATTTGAAATAAACTATCCAGGATCCCATTTTATCCCCAGCTAAATGCTTCCAATTAATCTTTAGCGTATCATCTTCAAATTCTATCTCTACATCCGGAGCATCCGGGATCTTATTACTTAACCAGGGCGAGGAAGGTACCAGGGCCTGCCTTTTATATGGACCTTTAGATATAGCGTTTGCAAGATCTTTATTATTGACCAAAGGTCCGATATTCCAATGCACCATCCCCGGGCTCTCCGGCAACATTCCCCTTGTAACCATGATCTGATTAATGGTTTCATCAATGCCTTTTTCTCCTGTATACCGGCTGATTGCCATACCCGGCCATACATGCCTCCCCTTTTTGTTTTCTCCGGCCCACCATCCTAATAGTACAGGATAGCTTTGTGGTAGCTGATTTATGGACCAATATAACTGCGGGGTCATATAATCGATCCATCCTTCATTGATCCACAACTTGGCATCCGCATACAATTGACTATACTGGTCGAATCCTGCTATAGCTGGAGGATTGTTGGGCCTCCAGATCCCAAATGGGCTCAATCCGAATTTTACGTAAGGTTTTTCTGCCTTTATACCTTTATACAGTCTTTTTATGAATGTATTTACATTTTCTCTTCGCCAGTCCCCTTTAGATAATTTACCGCCTTTCACCTTATATTGCTTCCAGCTCCTGTCATCCGGAAAGTCTTTATTGTTATTGTAGGAAGGGTAAGGATAGAAATAATCATCAAAATGAATACCATCAACATTGTATCGACGAACAATGTCCATGACTACATCATATGAATGATCCTGGGTACCCTGCAATCCTGGGTCCATCCACCAGAATCCTTTTTCTAGCCTGACTACCAGGTCAGGTCTCTTTTTAACAATGGAAGCTTCTGTCACTTCCCCACCAACGGTATGGTGAGCACGGTATGGATTTAACCATGCATGAAGCTCAATACCCCGCCTATGTGCTTCTTCAATCCAGAATTTCAAAGGATCATAGTAGGGATCAGGAGCCACACCCTGTTCTCCGGTTAAATACAAGGACCAGGGTTCCAGGGAACTTTCATATAGAGCATCACATTGTGGCCTGACCTGCAATACAACTGCATTGAAATGATTTTCATAAAGTAAGTCCAATAATTGAATGGCTTCCAGCTTTTGTTCTTCTACTGGAAGACCTGGCCTGCTTGGCCAATTAATATTTGCTACGGAGGCTACCCATGCTGCACGGAATTCCCGTTCAGCGCTAGGGGTGCGACCGGAAGGATCGCCGGTTATCAAAGGTTTGGTACTGACACATTCTGTAAGGACATAAAACATTATGGCAGATATTATCAAAAGGGAGGCTTTTTTAATCATCGTAATAAAAAAATAGTAGTGCTTAAGTCATATAAAAATTGAACTGGAATAATCTCCCGGACAAAATAATAGATTTTATTGATTTTCTCTACATTTTTTTGAATTGAAGATACTTAAAATGCAAATGCTTATTCATCTGTGTGATCGAAAGCAGTTTAATCATCTGGAATGTCTTTGATTTTTATTAAATTGGGATCATATGCTACAGTGCTTATTCTTTAATTTCAATTGATATGTTAATCAAAGCCACCACAGCCTTTTGTATTATTACTATTTCCTGTTCATTACCTGTAAAAGCTATCATAGCATGGGATCTCTTCGGGATGATTTATCCTCCTACTGAGAAAGAACAAGTAAATCGCCAACCCTCATTACAATCAAAAATAGAAGGCATGCTCATTGGCTCGGCAATAGGCGATGCAGCTGGCGGACCAGTAGAATTTGTCCACCCGCCAGATCGCAGTTTCTGGTCTACAACAGATAAGAAGATTACGAAAGAGGGCATCAATGAGCTTGGGAGTCTTTTCAAGTTACGCCCTTACCCCAAGGAGGCTGAACCTTTCGCACAATGGGAGTCTTATGGCCCGGCTGGTACTATAACCGATGACACCCGATTCAAGTTGATCTTCTTCAACTC
>CAYMFU010000332.1:0-9685 GCA_964389805.1 uncultured Roseivirgaceae bacterium
GAAGATCGTATGGAGATCCTGAGGGACATCTGTGAACGTCACCCCGATCCTGAAAAAAAACTGTATTACAGCCAGGAGCTTCTCGAAGCGGCAGAATCTCTGGGAAATATTGATGACCAGTTCAAAGGACATTTAGAATTAGGGAATGCACTTAAATTACAAGGAAATCTTCCTGAAGCTTTAGAGAGTTACTTTAAAGCCGCTGAAATTGCCAGTGACAACGAGATGACAACATCTTTAGGCAAGATCTCCATTTCCATTGCAGATGCCCATTCATCCATCAATAATTATGAAGTATCTACCAGCTATTATGAAAGCGCGATCAAGATCCTGAGGGAAGAGAATGATTCGCTTAACCTGGCTAAAGCATTGTATAACGCCGGCGATGAGTACTATAAATTTGGAAGGCTGGACACTGCAATATTGCACTTCAGGGAATCCGGAGAAATATTCAGGATCCTGAAACATGACCAGGAATTGGCATACAACATCGGCAGCATGGGTCAGGTCCATGCCAAGCTTGGCAATAACGAAATTGCCGAGATCAACCTCAAACAGGCAATAGATATCCTCACTGAACATGGAGACTATTATCCGATCTGTATTTTCCTGCTGGATTTGTCTTATCTTAACTTAAAAAGGAACGATCCTCAGAATGCGCTTATTCTTGCAGAAAAAAGTCTTTCGTTTGCCATTGAATATGGACTCAAAGAACAAATCGGTGAGGCCAACCTGAAGCTTTCTGAGATCTACGAAAACCTGGGCCAGACTACAAAATCACTAAGCCATTACAAAGATTATATTACCTATCGGGATAGTTTAAATAGTAATGTACAGGAAATAGCTAATCTGCGTACTCAATTCGAAGTTGCACAAAAGCAATCTGAAGTTGATCTATTGACCAAAGAAGCAGAAATAGCAGACCTTAAGGGTAGAAGACAGATGTGGGTAATTTTCGGCATAGGAATTTCTTTAGTTTTTGTAGTAGCCCTTGCTTACGTTTTATTCAGAAGGTATAAGTTTGAACAGGAAACAAACCAGATTATTGAACAGGAAAAAAACCGCTCAGAAGATCTATTATTGAATATCCTTCCACAGGAAACCGCTATAGAATTAAAGGAACGTGGAAGCGTGAGGGCAAAAAGAATAGAAGGAGTAACTGTCCTGTTTACAGACTTTATTCAATTTACCCGGCTTGCAGAACAGGTAACTCCGGAAAAAATGGTTCAGAGTATTGACTATTATTTTAAGCAGTTTGATGAGATCACATCCCGATACATGCTTGAGAAAATTAAAACCATCGGAGACTCATACATGTGTGCTGGCGGCTTACATTCTGATAATTCCCAGGCCAAGGAAGTAATTAAAGCGGCTATGGAAATGGTGGGGAAAATTGAAGAAGTAAAAAACTCAACTGGTGATATCATTCATTTTGATATGCGTATTGGTATACATACCGGGCCGGTAGTAGCCGGAATTGTTGGCAACAAAAAGTGGCAATATGATATCTGGGGGAATACGGTCAATGTTGCTTCCGGAATGGAAGCTAATTCCATGGCTGGAAAGATAAACATTTCCAAGGATACCTATAATTCAATAAAGGACGAATTTCAGGTTGAATATCGTGGTGAGATTATTGTCAAACACCGTGGGCCAATGAAGATGTATTTTGTGAATTGAATTTACAAAGGAGAAGGGACTTTTTTGACGTTATAGAAAATCAATTATCATTAATCAGTTGACCTATACCTGTTACACTTTGAGTAATTGATGGATTTCCTTTGTAATATATGTTTCCAACACCTGTAATTGTAGCATCTAATTCATCCTGTACTCTTACCCTACAATCACCAACACCAGTTGATGAAATAGTACAAATACCCACTTCAAGGTCGTAAGCATTAACATGTCCAACCCCTATTAAAGATATAGATAATTCATCTTGGTAGTCTCCGGATAATTCAAAGGATCCTACACCCAATAATCCAATATCGCTAATCTCATTAATCACGATATCAAATCTGATTTCTACTGTATTCTCTATTGAGATGTTATCTTCAACTCCAATTTTTAAAGTATTGTTGATTACCTCATATGTTAATACATCAATAATATTTTGTTGTGCCTTTAGAATTACAGTTTGAGGACTGCCAAGTGTTACATATACATTAGCAACACCCGTGTTTTCAATCATATGAAAGGAACTTAGGTCAAGGATTTCAGTAACAACAGGTCCGGTACCTATAACCTTTTTATTGTTGTCTAGATCTCCATCTGTATCACATCCATTATAGGCAAATAGCAAAATAGCAGCTAATAAATATTGAAACCATTTCATTTTGATTACATTTTTAATAATATGTGGGAATAAATAGTCCTAAATATCTGATATTCAGCAAATAACACCAATAATAAATATAATGATATTTATATGAATAATCAATATATTCATCTCATTTGTATACCCCCATTCTACATTTAAATGCTTCATCCTGTAACATGAGTAAGTTTTATTTGATTCTTGTTGACATCGACAATTAAATTTCCTCACTAATATTTGAATATAACATTTAAGATAGATTCGGCTCACACTTCAAATTAAAGATAATTATACATATATCACCAACTTTGGAGGTGAATCCGATGATAGTACATGGAGTTTAGATTCCGCTGGTGATAAGATAACTTTGGATGCCGGGACTGCTGATGAAATGGTTATTACTATTATTTCTCTCACTGAGAATACGTCAGTGGCAAGTACAGATATGACAGAACTTGCTGATATTGATGAGAATCCATTATCACCAGACGTTGAGATCTCGTTAACTGTGGAATTGACATTTTCAAAATAAGCATATTAAATTAGAAAGAAGGGCCAGAATGTTTTGATTATTTTCCTATAGACAGTCAATATAATCGACATGGTGTGGGAGGATTTTGGTATTTGTCAACTGCCTTTAATGTTTAGCTGAATGTTTTGGGATACTACTGATATTTTTTTAGCTGGGAAAGGTATTTATTCTAATAGAAAAGAATAAAAAAAACCCAGCTAAGAAAAACCGAGGTTTAAAGCACCACCGCTCTGGTGGGGATTTCTTTTTTGGAAATAATTGAGGGTTACCAATGTTATTAACTTACATTAACTGTTAGAGTGGCATTGAAGTTGGATTGTTATCAATAGACTTTTACAGCGATGACAAAATTTACTTTTACTTACTTAAAGCCTGTTGCCTTATTCCTATCTATTGTTGTTTTATTTCAGTGCTGTGCAGTGTTTGATAAGAAACGAGTAACTATTGAGGAAGCTATTAATAAAGATGATAAAGAAGCTAAGTATATTAAAATTATATCTAAGATTGATCATTATAGACTTGAAGCTCAATATGAATCAATTTATTATAAAAACAATGTACTCTATGGAGCTATAACAAAATATGAAACTATATGGATAAATGGTCAAGAAGTTCCAGCTGGGCCGGAAGAAAAATATGAAGAACAAATAAATGAAGATGAGATAAGAAAAATTTACCTTCTAATACCCAAAAACCATTAATCCCTTATTGTCAAAACACCTAACCTGTGAAATCTGTGCTGGTGCATTAAATCACTCCAGGCTATTTACTAAAGCCCCTTCCCCTTTACTAATAATAATACAATCTGATATTTACAGAACCAAGGAACCTTTTATATACACCTAAATACTCCGTGGTCCCGTAAAACATATAGACACATCTATCCAATCCTAAGCCTCGAATACGGCTTAAAACTTTCTAAAACCAGCTAAAAATCAGTCGTAAAAACCTATCTTGAACTTACATCTGATCCTGTTAAAATAGTTAAGTAAAAAATCAAGGCACAATTTATTTGGTTGAATTCTTTCCCCTATATTTGCCCCCTAACAAAACATTGATATGCCTAAAGGATCCAGAAAACGACTTTTTTTCCTTATTCTATTCTTCATCCTCCCTGCCATACTGGTACTTATGAATCCAATGGCTTCCTCAGGTTTTAAGATGGATAAAGACCACGAAGCCTTTCGCAGTAAATTCGATTTTTTGCGGACTGCATATCATAATCCGGATAATACGCGCCCCAACATCATTCTTATTACTGTTGATGATCTTGGTATGGCAGATTGTTCACTTTACGGTGAAGGAGATATTTTCACACCCAATATTGAACAATTAGGCACCGGGGGAATCATCTTTGACAATGCATATGTCACTTCACCTGTTTGCGCCCCATCCCGTGCGGCCATGATTACTGGACGTTACCAGCATAGGTTTGGATTTGAATTCACCATGCACGAGCGTTACCTTAAAAACCGGTTGGAGTATCTAGGATTTAGATATTTCGTTAATAGTGAGCCCTGGGTGGCAAAGTGGATGAGTTCCGTTCCAGATGCAGATGCCATCCATAATCAGGGATTACCTTTGTCAGAAATTACCCTTGCAGAGCTTCTTAAAAAACACGGCTATAATACCGGGATCATGGGGAAATGGCACCTGGGATGGAGCAAGGAGAAACAACCTGAGGCTTTTGGTTTTGACGAGCAATACGGCTTCTTCAACAGCCACTCTCTCTATTCTCCTGAAGGTACCGATGGCATCGTCAACCAGAAGATTGATGCCGACTGGACGGATTCTTATATCTGGTCAGGACAAAGAAATGGTCCTCATGCCATTTATAGAAATGGAATTGAGATTGAAGAGAATGGATACCTGACTGACAGGATTACTGATGAATCTATTGCATACATGAATAAACATAGGGAAAGTCCATTCTTCCTTTGGATCTCATACAGTGCCCCACATACACCTCTTCAGGCACCCAGAGAATACGTGGATCAATTCTCTGACATCGAAGATCCTGTAAAAAGGGTATATCGCGCCATGATCAGCAACCTGGATGATAATATCGGCCGCCTGATGGAATATCTGAGTGATCAAAACCTCGTTGATAGTTCAATTATCTTTTTCATCAGCGACAATGGTGGTGCAGAATATACACATACGACAGACAACGGCAGGTATGAAGGGGGCAAGAATACAGAATTTGAAGGCGGATTGAAAGTCCCGATGATTATCCACCTGCCAGGAAAGGCAGCAGCAGGCAGCCGGTTCCCGCATATGGTTAGCTCAATGGATATTTTCACTACATCCATCGCCTCTGCCGGCATTAAAATGATGCCCGGGCGTAAGTTGGACGGTATAAACCTGATTCCGCACCTGATGGGTGAAAATAAAATGCCTCCCCATGAATACCTGTTCTGGCAACGGGGCATAAGCAAGGTGGTCCGCAACAATGAATTTAAACTTGTTATGAATGAATATTCAGGCACTGAGATCCTTTACGATCTCAGCCAGAATAAGTATGAAAATCCAGATGTGGCATCATTAAATCCCGAGGTTGTTAAAGAACTTAAAATGGCATTTCAAGACTGGTCACAATCCAACAAACCGCCCTTGTGGCCTCCGGTGATTTATTATACGGCTGAGAAGGATGGAGTAAAGTACTATTTTGAGCAATAGCATTGTTGCCATGTTATAAGATTCGTTGACCGTCCTTTTCCGGTTTTTGAATCTAAACGTATCGATTTTGACTGACCACCATATTTCAGCTTTCATATATTCTTAAGTATTTGAAATCCAGTGCATTAAACCGAACCCCTCAAAAGTATATCTGAATAAAAGTATAGTGGTTAACGAATCCGGTTTTGGGTGGTCAATGAGGCTGGAATTTGCACTCAACTAACTATTTAAACCTTTATAATAACATAAAATAAATTTACTTGGTACTTTCATAATCAATAGTAATACTATTATATTTGCGCTTAAGCATTTGTGCTAATGGAGAATCTTCAAATTCAAATAAAAGTTAGTCCGGAATTATTCTTAAAAAATCCAGACTCATCAGCATTGGGGCAAAAAATTGTCTCCTCCAGCATTGAATTAATAATCGAACTGGGATTTGAAGCATTTACCTTTAAGAAGTTAGGTGAAATTATTGAGTCTCCGGAAAGCTCTATCTACCGTTATTTTGAAAGTAAACACATGCTATTAATTTATCTTACTTCCTGGTATTGGAGCTGGATTGAGTATAAGTTAGTTTTTGCAACAAATAATCTTAATTCTCCGGGTCATAAACTCACAGAAGCTGTTAAAATATTAACTCAACCCATAATAATTGATAAGTCATTTTCCTACATAAATGTAGCGATGTTGGATAAAATCATAATCGCGGAATCGGTAAAAACATATCATACGAAGGATGTCGATAATCAAAATAACAAAGGTTATTTTAAAGCCTACAAGCAAGTAGTGAAAAGAGTTGGTGATATTGTTCTGGAATTAAATCCGAAATTTGAATTTCCGCATATGTTGGTTTCCACCATTATTGAAGGAGCTCATCATCAAAGGTACTTTGCAGAGCACCTACCTTCACTTACAGATGTCAATCAAGGGAAGGGCAATATTTCAAATTTTTATACTCAAATGGTATTTAAAGTAATTGAAGAATGAGGCGTAAGTTTCCATATCATTCCACATTGTTTTTCCGGCTGTTGCAGCGTATTCTATTTCTTTTTCTAATAGTATTTATAACAGCCACACCTATAGTTAGAATCGTATTTAGTCAAATTGATGTGAAATATGAACAGTGTGAAATATATGGAGAAGATGATCCAAAGGAAAATGAAATGATTGTTGATGATGGTGAAGATGAACATCAGGAATTATCTTCTATACAAAATCTTTTATCTAAATATCCCCATAAGTGTTTTATAGAGTTTAATCCGGATATCCAGCTACCCCCCCCAAAAATATCTAAACATCCCTTAGTAATTTCAGCCTTATCAAATGCAGGTAAAAACACCTGTTGTTAATATCAATACCTATTGATTTGACCAGGGATTAAAATAGCGTACCTCAAATTTGATTTTCATTTGATCATGACGCAAATAGTATTTTCAGGTAAGGTTTTACCAGCATCTTATTATCTGTGTATAGTAATTTTAATAAAAAGTATAAACCATGAAGTTAAATAATAAGCTAAATCCATTAAAGAATTTTAAAGATGACATACCAGCCGGTATTGTTGTTTTCTTAGTTGCAGTTCCTCTATGTCTGGGCATAGCAATGGCGTCCGGGGCGCCACTTTTTTCCGGTTTAATAGCAGGTATTATTGGAGGTATAGTTGTTGGAGCAATTAGCGGCTCAACACTTGGAGTAAGTGGGCCGGCAGCTGGCCTTGCTGTTATTGTACTGAATGCTATTACTGATCTGGGAGGATTTGAAATTTTTTTGGTAGCCGTAGTGCTAGCGGGAATTATACAGATCGTAATGGGGTTTGTCAAAGCAGGTATCATAGCCTATTATTTCCCTTCATCCGTTATTCAGGGAATGTTGGCGGGAATAGGAGTACTTATTGCTTTGAAACAAATTCCTCATGCGTTTGGGTATGATATGGATCCGGAAGGTGATTTTAGATTTAATCAAATTGATGGAGAAAATACTTTCTCTGAAATAATAAAAGTATTTGATAATATCAGTCCAGGAGCATTGATTATAGCAGTCATTTCTTTAATCATACTGATTCTTTGGGAAACAAAACTTTTTAAGAAATTCAGATTAACTAAGCTAATACAGGGGCCTTTGGTAGCGGTTGTAACAGGAGCTTTATTGAATAAGTTTTTTTACGCCAGTCCACTGTTAGCCATTAAAGCTGAACAAGTTGTTAACATTCCTGTTGCAACCAGTATAAATAGCTTTTTCAGCAATTTTTACTTTCCCGACTTTAGCGCTCTTTCAAATCCTCAGGTATATACTACAGCAATTATTTTGGCCGTAGTGGCAAGTTTGGAAACTCTACTCTGTGTTGAAGCTACAGATAAACAGGATACGCTTAAAAGGATAACTCCAGCTAACCGGGAATTAAAAGCCCAGGGAATAGGAAATATCCTATCAGGAATGATTGGTGGTTTACCAATTACACAAGTAATTGTCAGAAGTTCAGCAAATCAACAATCCGGTGGGAAAACTAAAACATCCGCCATCTTTCATGGGATACTATTATTGCTAAGTATTATTGCGATACCCTATGTACTTAACCTTATTCCATTAGCCACTCTTGCCGCTATATTGCTTGTGGTTGGATACAAACTGGCAAAACCATCACTATTTAAAAAAATATATAAACAAGGGAAAGGTCAGTTTATTCCATTTGTTGTTACTATTGGTGGAATAATTTTCACAGATCTACTCATGGGAATCGCGTTGGGGATGGTAGTGGCTGTTTTCATAATATTACGCAACAACTATAAGATCCCTTACAAAATGAAAAGTGAAAACTTAGCCGGAAAGGACAAAATTAGAATTGTATTGTCAGAAGATGTTACTTTTCTTAATAAGGCATCTATTCAAAAGTCATTAGAGCAAATCCCGAATAATACTATCGTAGAAATTGATGCATCAAATACTCATTTTATACATCATGACGTAATTGAAATTATTGAGGACTTTGAAGTAAATGCAAAGGCGAGAGATATAAAAGTTTCAATAATTGATTTGTACAGTGGAAACGAAGAAGAACCGCCTCAACATTTTGAGCTTGCGAATTATGGGAATTAAAAAACAAACAACTATGACCCAAAATACGGGAATGCTGTTCGCTTAAGGTGTTTTTAGACCATATATTCATTACTTTGTAGAATAGAGTAATAACTTGATTGTTAATGATAAGAAATTATTTATTAATAGCTAAAAGAACCTTACTTGGTAAATTTGTATTTACCTTTTTAAATATCTCCGGATTGGCAATTGGGATAGCAGCTTCATCATTGATATTTCATTATATTTCATTTGAAGAGAGTTTTGATAATTATCATCCTAATAGTGAAAATATTTATAGATTATCTTATGGTAGAACAAGTAGTGATGGTAGTGATGTGGAGTTTGCTTCAGCTTGTCCTGTCATAGCGCCATTATTAATTGAAAACTTTCCGGAAATTGAAAAAATTGGCCGGTTAGCTGTACGGGAAGCAACATTTTCTTATGAAGAAAATAAGTTCATTGAAGATAAAATCTATTATACGGAGCAGGATATATTGGATTTATTAAGATTTGACGTTATCCATGGTAGTACAAAAGATGCACTAACACAACCGTATAACATTATGTTATGCAAAAGTGCTGCCGAACGTTATTTTGGCACACAGGATCCCATTGGAAAAAGATTAAAACTTAATAATAAGGAAGATTACCAAGTTGTTGCTGTTTATGATGATGTACCTGAGAATTCTCATTTAAAACCAGAGTTATTAATCGCATTTCCTAATTTATCGAATTGGCGTGGGGAAGAATATTTGCAATCGTGGGGGCATACCGGTGCATTTACATATCTAATACTAAAGCCAGAAGCTGATCCAAGAGAATTGGAAAAAAGATTTATAGAATTTACTGAATCGCAGATAAGTGAAATGCTTGCATATTATAAAATGGTGATGTACTTTAATTTACAGGCCATAGAAGATATACATTTAAAATCTCACTTATTACAGGAGCAGGAAACAAATGGTGATGAGAAATCAGTCAAGTTTCTATATATAATCGGGATATTTATTATAGTTATTGCCTGGGTAAATTATATAAATCTAACAACTTCCATGTCGATGGAGCGCGCTCTTGAA
>CAYMFU010000333.1:0-44819 GCA_964389805.1 uncultured Roseivirgaceae bacterium
CATCCAGAAATGGATCCTTCTTCTGTGGATCTTCCTCCATAGAGGCCATCATAACTTTAGCATATGCAGAATGATACTGAGGAAGCCATTTGTCTTTTTCAATATCTCCTATTCTGTCAAATTGATTGGCTGACTGACGGAAATCATCAATTGTTGCGGCCTGATTCAGCCCATCGAGGGCGTCTTTCATGGCTTTTTCATAAGTACTTTCACTATAGGAAAATACTGGATTCATAATGATGGCAAATAATAATGCTGTTAATGTTCTCATAATTGAAATTTATTTTGTTTTACAATGACCTTAACTGATTCATAACTCCATTTTTACTAAGTGTAATAGTTACACCAATTAGTATCAACCTTTTAGCAGGTGGTATTATAGCCCTTTGATTATAAAGGCCATCTTCGTTGATATTTTGTCCATATTCATATCCAAATACATTATTTGCTCCCAGTACATTGGAACACATGAAGAACAATCCGATGTTTTCAGAGAGCATATGAGCAATAGTTAAACTCAGATCATGGAAACTCTTGGTTCGGCCTGTATTAAAACCTGTAGTATTTAGATCGTTATAGGGTCGGGGAGAGGCATATGTGTACGTCCCACTAAGGAAAGATCTTAATTTTGGGAAGAATTGCTTATAAACAATGGATATATTGTGTTTCGAAGCAAAGACAGGTATGGATCTCTCAGGGAAATCTCTGTAATCCCTTTCTGTATCCAGGAATGAATACGAGATCCAATAATCAACATTTTTCAGGCTGCTATAGCTATCCCTCCAGAAAATATCAAAGCCCCGAGCATATCCGTTTCCTGTATTGTAATATTTTGAAGGATCATACAGGTTATCCGGATCATATTTGACAAGATTTTTATATTGTTTATAGTAACCTTCAATCCTGAATGTTTTTCCTTTATCAATGTATTGATAATTGAGTATATAATGGGAGGATTTTTCATTCCCAAGGTCATTTACAATTCGTAAGAGATCCTCTTTTGCTGCTTGCTGAAAGGAGCCATAGGCAAATGAAACACTTCCCCTGGTTCCTAATTTGTAGGCAAGGGAGACTCTGGGATCTATTGCATGGGTTCTATTTAGACGGGAATATTCTGACCTGATACCAATCCTGGCCAGCAGATCACTGGTGAAATAAATATCAGCCTCCAGAAAGCTTGCAAGTATCCATTCCCTGAAGGTAAGGGTGCTGTTTAATTCATCACTATAATCCGAATAGGTAAATTTATTGTCTCTAAGAAAAATATCTACTCCTGAATTAAGCGAGATATGGCTGTTTATATCACCTGAAAATGCTGCTTTGAACTGCCCTCCTGAATTATAATCACTTACTGCAACCGTATCAAAAGTATAATCATCCTGGTTTACTGAATAGGAAATCCCGGTAAGATATGACCATTTCTTTCCCAGGGAATTTTTATATGAGGTGTTTATATAACCATACAAATTATCCAGTTTTAAGGTAGTTCTTACAGTAGGTTCATCGATGCTGTATTGATACATCCTTGAAGTTGACCAGGTTAAGTTACCGTAGGCTTTAATGATCCCCGTTTTCCCAGCTTTGTTCCTGAACACCAGGTTGGCGTCAACAGATTCCGGAGGATCTTTCCAATCGATATTCTGTGGTATAATGGCGTAATAGGGTTTCATATTAAAGTAACCTAGTTTCCCGGCTAATGAGGTTTTCTCGCCAGACAGGCATTGTGCCGCTTCGATCCCAAATGGAATAATTGTCAGATCTGTCCTCGTCTGGTCTGCTTTTTCTTTTGAAGTAAGAATTAATGCAGAAGAAAGCCCCTGTCCATATTCAGCTGAATAACCACCTGTACTGAAACTGGTTCCCTTGAACATGAAAGGGGAAAACCGGTTTCTGGTTGGTGTATTTGGGATGGTGGTATGATATGGGTTTATGACCCGCATACCATCAATAAAGGTTTGTGTCTCATAGTCGTCACCGCCGCGTACATATAACTTCCCTTCTTCTCCAACAGTTTGCGTTCCAGGTAATGTATTGAGCACCCCGGCAATATCTCCTGTGGCCCCTGCCGTTGTTACAATATCCAATTCTTTAAGTATCGTTCGTTTGTTTTCTCCCCCGGCTTCGAATGAACCTGCAGTTATCGTAATCATATCCATCTGGTTTGCTTCCTCAACCAGGTTAATTTCAAGCATTACGGGTTTTTCAGTGATATTCAAGGGCAGATTAACTTCTTCATAGCCAATATATTTAACTATCAGATTGTGCAAACCCTTATCTTCAAACTCAAAACTAAAATATCCTTCTTGATTACTGCTAGATCCACTGTAGCTTCCTTCAATAAATACATTGGCGCCTATAACTGGATCACTTTTTTCATCTAGTACGTTTCCTTGAATTTTTATCTGGCCTGCAAGGAGGAAGGGATAGGTCAGTAAAAGATACAATATGATTACATTCTTTATTGTCATCATCGATGAAATTAATTGATGATACTAAGGTCCCTATGAAAAGTGGGAAGCAGAAAAAAAATATGCTAAGCCGGCAGATAATCCAGCTGAACTGCATTTATTGGTTTTAGGCCGCTTCCCAGGGGTATGCATTACAGGATTGAATTTCACAGGTTATTTGTATAGGCGAAAGAGCATTATTCAATATGAATAAGTACATCTAAATCTCATCAGGCTGCATTATGAGGTTCTATATAACAAATGCTGAATAAGTTATAATGGGGTTATTTCATACTTCTTAAGTCTTATGTTGTAACGGTTGAATATAGAAATTAACCTACCCCCAGGCATCATCGGCAGGTTATGGAAGCACGTATCGAAAGAGATGGTCAAAATCCCATGATCCGTGAATAAATAGAATTTAAATTGCTATCTTGACTAAGGAATTGAGCAATTTTATGAAGATGGCAAACAACTTTGGATCGTAAATTTGCATACCCGTTAATCCTTATACCAACATGGAATTATTATGAATATATTTAAGACATTTTTCGCATTATGCACATCACTTGTAATAGGAATTATAGCTAGCGGACAAGGTATACCTTTAGGTGAATCGATTTTGGTGAGCACATCATCACTGAAAAATAATATAGATCCTGAAGCATTTAAATCCTTTATGTCCAGGGAGTTCATTCCGGCCTGGAATAAAACCTCACCAGGTCCGGCCATTTACCTCCTGCAGGCTGATAGAGGAGATCGAAACGGGGAGTTTCTAACAATATGTGTTTCAAAAACACAGAAAGACCGTAAAAAACTTCCGAATAATAGTCCTTTCACTGACAAGGCTGTGATTTCCGTTGCCGGTGATCTTCCGGAACGACCTTCCTCATTCCTTGCGAAGCCTGATGCCTATACTGAATACCAGCTGATCGGGGGTGATCAATTTTCAGCTCTTCCTACAGTAGAACTTCTTGGGATACATTACCTTAAAGTCAAACCGGAAATGGCAAAAGGTTTTGAAAAACTGGTTGTCGAGAAATTGAATCCGGCAGTTGGGCATTTGGTTCACGATATGAACCTGTATTACTATAAAGCCATTGCAGGCAAGGATAAAGGTTCATTCATTACCATTTATGCTATTGAATCCGTTGAAGCGAGAGAAAGATTCTGGCCAACCGGAGGGCAGGAACAGGAAATTGTCAAGCAACTATTCGGGCCGTATAAGGAGCTCGCCCTGGAACTGAGTTCTTATCTGGTTGAAAATTCTTTCCTCGGACCGGAATCAGGGGGTGGTGCCGCTTACTTTGAAAGTCTTGAATGGACGGATTTTGTGGTTGTTGGATCTAAATAGAAAGGTTATCAATAGATCCGTAGGGATCTTTATGCAACATCAAAAAGTTCCTGGATTTGATTGTATTCTATATGTGGATATTCCATTTTTTAATTAGGAAATATTTGGAATTTACCTAAATATATCAAATAAATAGTAATCAATACCTGATACTACTTCAGACATGGCCAAAGGCGCATTTCTTTAATAGCCAGGCCACTCACGCTAAATTTTTTGTCATTTCTTCAATTCATCCAGAGTTGCTTTCGCTTCCCGGAGATCGACCGAATCATGTCCTTCAGTAAACCAGTCATATATGCCTTTCAGCAATTCATATGCCTCATCCCTCTTTCCCTGCTTTTCCCAGAACCGGGCCAGCTCAAGTGTTGTCCGGAGCTCAAAGGTTTTGGCTGACTGTTTCCTGGACAGATCCATAGCCCGGATGAAGTAATTTTCGACCTCTTCGTCGGGTTTTCCTAAAGCCTGGAGTGTAAGCCCTTTGATCCTGAATAGTTCAGTTGTGTGAAAATGAGATCCCGATTTATTAACGCGAGCCAGGGTCTTTTCAATCCATGATAAGGCTCCATCATAATCCTTAAACAAGAAATACAATTCAGCTATATATGATGAGCCGACAGAGGCAAATGCATTAAATCCAACATCAATACATATATTTAATAGATTAATTGCTGTGTTAAAAGCATTTCTATCTCCCAGATATGCCTTTGAAACATAATAGTACACTTCAGCTGTCAGAGTATATATCGGATCGCCGAAATTTTTTACGATTGGCAGGTATTCATCAAGAATTCTCTCTGCTGATTTCCATTCTCTCGCCTCCATGTTATGTAATGCAATAAAAGTATAAGTATGATAAAGTGTGGCAGAATCCTTATGCTCCTCTTTATAAGAAAGATGTTGTTCGGAGAGACTTTTAGCTTGATCTATATAACCGAGGGGGTGAAGACAAACCATCCACCATCCTTTTGCAGCTACTTCAATATATCCCGAAGGTGTTATTTCCCAGGGAAATGGTATTGAGGGATCAAATAATTCAAGTACTCTTTTATATTCGCTATTGGCCAAAACAAGATTCCCCTGGACAATTAACGTCCCACCATTAATCTGGCGCCAAACCATTTCAAACCAAAATCCATGCTCCGGATCTTCCGATAACTGAATTAAATATTCTTTAGTCTCATTAGCTGCCTCCCACTCTTCCCGGTTGAAATAGTATCCAAGTAATCCCATAAGAACAAATGCCAGTTTAGGGCTTACCTCTAAAGATTTTGCAACAAGAAGTGCACGCTTAAAGGTTTCTTCAACCTTGGGGTGAGGAAATCCATGTGAAACCATATAAGTCCCTCCTAACGTTAATAGAAAATCGAATTCAAGATTATTACGATCTGCCTCTGATTTTATATGATGTAATAATCCTAATCCCATTTCAAGATGGGAAATGGCTTCAGCGGTTGCATTCTTCGCGCTAGCTTGCTGGCCTGCTTTCAACCATAACGGGATGGCCGGCAGCGGCTGTCCGGCTTCGGTATAGTGATGTGCAAGCAATTCAGGTTGGATTTGGGTGGTTTCCTTAAATTTATTTTCCAGTACAGTGGCTACCTGCTGATGCATTTGCTGCCTGCGGCTTTTTAATAGAGATTCATAGGCTGTATCCTGTATCAATGCATGTTTAAATTGATATACTTTTTTTTCACCCGTCCCGCCCATGTAGAAAATTTCCAAGTCCAATAATTTGTGCATTGAAAGTTCCAGGTTTTCAGTTTTATCCGGAAGTACCGCATGTAACATGTCAATTGAAAATTCGCGACCCAGTACTGATCCTATCTGCACGATCTCTTTTACTTCATCCAGACGATCCAGGCGGGCCAGGAGAGAATCCTGTAAAGTAGAAGGAATGGCCAATGATGATACTGGTCCGGCCACTTCAAAACAATCAGATTTTTCAACCAATAGATCGGATTCTATAATGGTTTTGGTCAATTCTTCTACAAACAGAGGAACACCTTCTGTTTTGGTGGCAATTTGATTCAGGATCTCTTCCGGAAGCGCTTTCCCTTTCGTCTGATGATGACATATTTCCACCATATCTTGAGATGCCAATCGTTGAAGGTTTATCTTCATAACATCAGCAAGGTCCTGCCATTCAGCTTTGAGACCCGGGCGGGTTGTGCAGAGTACAAGCAGATTTTTACCTTCTAGATTGTCTTTAAACATATTTAACCATTCAAGAGTTGAAGCATCTGCCCAGTGCAAATCTTCAATAACCAGTAAAAGAGGTTTAAGTTGAGCCTGGTATAACATAAGTTGCATTAGGATATCCAGGGTTTTTTGCCTTTTTGCGAATGGGCTGATAATCAGCGGAGGATATTTTTCTGATGGGATTGACAGAAACTCAGCTAATAAAGGCAGGGCTGAATCAAAATCGAGGCTCGAACCTTTCAGGTATCCTTCCAATTTATTCAATTTATCAGCAAGTTTATCACCATCTGTAAACTGGAAAATATACTCTTCTATCATTCCCGAAATAGGGGAAAATGCGCTATTCTGCTTATATGCAGATCCTCTTGCCACTGCGAGATTTCCTTCCGGATCCTTTGCAACTTCTACTTCCATTGTATCGACCAGCCGGGATTTACCAATGCCGGCTTCACCATGTAATAATACGAGATTGCTGTTTCCCTTTTTTGCCTTATCCCAGTACTCAATGAGGATATCCAGCTCGTTTCTTCGTCCGACCAGGGGAGAAAGACCCTTACTTTTGGCAACATCAAGACGGGTGATAGCACCGCTTTCATGTAGAACCTGGTAGATTTCCATAGGTTCAGAAATGCCTTTAAGAGTATGTTTCCCGATACTTTTAACTTCGAACCAGCCGTATATAAGCCTGTGTGTCTGCGGACTGATCACTAATCCGTTGTGGGGGGCAAGGCCTTCCAGGCGGGCTGCAACATTGACCGCTTCCCCAAGTGCAAGATGTTCATCAACTACTACCAATCCGGTGTGTATACCAATGCGTACACTGACTGGCGTTTTGCCATTGGCTTCCCATTCCCTATTGGCATCAGCCATTGCGTTCAAAATACCCAGGCCAGTCTTGACACCTGCTTTGGGTGCATCTTCCAACCCTTCCGGATATCCAAAATATGTAAGCAGACCATCCCCGAGGTATTGGGCAATATGTCCACCGTTTTGCTTGATCACTTTCTCAGCTACCTGATGATAATCTGTGATCACCTGCCGGTATTCTTCCGGGTCGAGTTGTTCTGATAGTGGCGTGGAACCAACAAGGTCGCAGAAAAGGATGGTCAATTGCCGTCGTTCTGCCTCCTTTTTACTTGCTTTCTTTGATTGGGAACTTATAGGCCTCTCACTTTGCTCATCGTTTTCAAGGTTAAATCCGCATTGCATACAAAATTTAGCCTCAATATCATTATCCCTCCCACATTCGGGGCATATATTTGTCAAAGGCGATCCACAACTATTGCAAAATTTTGCCTGAATGGAATTCTCATGGCGGCATTTAGGGCATTTTTTCATTTCTGTGGTGGTAAAGGATTGTAGTAATAGAAAATGTAACCTGTGGTGACCTACGATATGGTCAATGATATAGGGTTAACCACACAAACTATCTTCTGTACAGAAGATTCGTACTTTGTAAATGTAAAATAAGGATTTTTACCTTGTAAAGCAACCAGTTCTATTATTTGACCTGTTTTAAGGGCAGATTTCTCTATTCCTTTAACTTAAATTTTCGACTTGTCGCTTTTTCAGCTGTTGGGAAATCATCGGGTATGGGTTGTGTGGCTTTATTGGTGGCAGCCCATTCCACTCCTCGTGTAAATGATATGATAAATCCTACCCCTTCACAGGAATAATCATCATGCCCCAGTGTAGTATGGAAGATGCGTCCTTTGCCATATTCAATTACCATCAGGATCGGTTCATGCCGGTCTGTAGGTGCTTTACCTGACATATCCTTTCCTGTTGCCAGAATGGTCATGTTTTCTGCGGGACCACGAAGCATCGCATAGCATTCATCCTTCGTAGTCGTCCATGTTTCAGGCATTCCTTGTGTAATTGGATGATCGGAAACACGTATTGTGATCGGGATTTTATGCTGTGGCCCATGTGCTCCCGCACTGCCCTGTGAATCATCCCTTACCAATTCGCCTTCATTTGTATAATATACATAGGGGCCGTCCTTTTCATTCCTGTTGCCCCATCCACCAATGCCTATCATTTCATTAAATCCTTTCCATTCTGGCCAGGAATTGTCGGCTGCATGGACAACAACCAATCCTCCTCCTTTTTCCATATATTCTTCAAGATCCTTTTGGGTTTTTTCTGGCAGGTCAGCTGCATTCCACCCAAAATTGGATACGATAACGTCATATGCGGTGAATTCCGGTTCAAAATCAGGATCAGCCTTTGGTTTATCCAGGTTCTGAGTTTCCCCAACACCAGCCAGGGGTAGAAAATCTTTTTCTCTTTGAGCATTCCATGTAAACTGGGTTCGCATGATATCTACCTCAAATAAGCCGGTCTCTTCGAGGTATTGCTTCATCATAATCGTCGATTTTGGCCAGACTACATGGTTATTCTGTCCATCAATAATTAAAACCTTTAATTTTGCTTCAAGCGTTAAGGAAAGAATTACCAGGCAAATGGTAATGATTGATATCTTTTTCATAATGATGTATTAAAAATTTATTGCTCTACGATTCCAAGTACGATAGTAGATCGAAATTCGAAAATAATGAATAATCTGCTCCTCCCGAACAATTCCTGGTTGAATTTTCTTTCTAAGGTGTGAATTGATCAATTTTTGATTTAATCTGATCACGTAAAGATACTACCTTCCTTTTCAAACCACTGTTTCATATTTGTTCCAGCAACTGAAATAGTTTTCTTATTTCGCAACTTTACCTAAAAGCTGACGTATATTATCGCAATAATACGATTATACGATTATACGATAAATTATGGGACTAAGTAAAGCGATATTATTTTCAGACGAGCAGAATAGACTGGCCTCACTTGCAAAGGTATTTGCCCATCCGGCCAGGATTGCTATTATTGAATATCTCTTCAAAAACAGGACTTGCGTTGTTAATGGCCTCCTGGACGAATTGCCTTTATCACAGTCCACCATATCACAACATCTCAAAGAGATGAAGAATGCAAGGATCATTAGAGGCGAGGTTGAAGGGGCTAATATCTGCTACTGCCTCAACTCTGAAGTAATGTTAGAATTATCTGCTAAACTGAATCAACTTATTGGGGAAATTAAAAACTGTTGCTAATGAATATTGTTGCCAATCTTATTGCATCAAACTCTGGGATCTTCGAAACGGAAGAAAAATTTGAAAATGTAAATTTCGATATTGGTGTAAATAAAATAAATAAACCTGTTGAGTCCTTTGATTCACGGTTTGTTCAGATCATAACTTATTTAAAAGAAATCCATCGATTGAAGAATCCGGGAGGGGAGTTTACCTTAAACTACCTGGTTGAGTTATTTGACCGGGACATCCCGGAACTCAATAAATCCTTTTTGATTAAAAAAATAAATAAAATTGGATTTGAGGAATTGAGGGATACATTTGAAAGAATCAACATGGAATGTGAAGATTATTTCTGTGAATCTGAAGATCTCTTCGGGATTTTAAAAAGGCATCAATTCAGTAAAAAAACGTTGAGAACTGATTCCGATAAGCTTAGGCACGTTATCCAATATGTTCACATTACTTTAATTCATGTAAATATTTTAAATAAGAAGGGCATTTCCTCTCCCCCAAATTTGATCAGTACTAAAAAGACTGCATTAAACAGAATTGAATCATTCGTTAAGGAAGTTGAGATCTTGCTACAAAATCTACTAGATCAAAATAAATAGAACATATCCTTCTTTTGTTATAATTACTCCGGGATTGGGGCGGGCTTATGTTGGACCTTATTTAGTTCCCCTCTTCTGGATATAATATGCCCTAGGTAATATCAACTCAATAAAAGCATTCTCCTTTTCAGATTGATTGATACTTTTTGTTCTGACAGGAATTATCCTCTGGTTTAAACTATTACAAAATAATAAGTTCGCATGGATCATTTTAATACTGGGATTTATATATGTATGTTCTGTACTCGGATATCTTATATATGTATAAAGTGAAATCTGGCCAGGATCTATCTTGTATATTTCATTTAATATATCTTTCGTTTTTATTACAAATGCACATTAATGTATCCGTTCGATAACTTCCATACCCATTCTGCCATTATGATAAGGGCAAGTCCAGTAATTAGCTTTATCCCTTCCAACAGGTCCACCTGATTCCGATACCAAACTAAACCATCCCCCATTTACATTATCGATAAAATGATTCTTAATATATTTCCAGCTATTCATGGATATATCCAGATAAGATTCATCGCCTGTGATCTCAAATGCATTCAGATAACCCACAATGGATTCGGCCTGTTCCCACCATGACCTGATTGTTACCACATGTCCGGTAGAAAGATCTTTCTCAGTTAACATACTTCCGTCTTCCTCCAACCCTTCTTTGGCAGCATTGGAAATTTTTATACTCAATTTTTCTACATCCTCTAATAATTCAGCATCATTCAGCAACCTTGCAGCCTCAACAATTAGCCAGGCACCTTCTATATCATGGCCGTATGAATCGATTTGGGTTGTAGGATTCCAGTTTCTATCCAGGAAATAAATAGTATGGAAGGTTTCTTTGTCCACTATTTTATTAATAAACAATTCAAGAACATTCCGTAATCTTTCTTCCATCCGTTTTTCAGGCCAAACCCGATACAATCCAGCGTAAGCTTCCACAAGATGCAGATGTGTGATCATGGTTTTCTCATCTTCGGGTGAATTTTCATTAAGCAAAAGATCCCGGCTTCGTTCCCAATCTCTTGTAAAAACCTCGTAATATCCATTTAAATCTTTATCCAGGGCATGTATTTCAAGTAACTCAAAGATTTCTATTGCAATCTCCAGGGCTTTCTGCTCTCCTGTTGCCCGGTAATATTCAGCAAAAGCGTAAATAAAATAGGATTCTGTTAATGTATGTTTCCGGGTATCCGCAGGTTCGCCTATCTCGTTTACCGTTCTATATGCTCCACCATATTCCTCATCTAAAAAGTGGGTAACAATATAATCCCTGGCATAGTTGGCAACATGCAGATAGGAGCTGTCTTTAAAGATACGGTATGCAGAAGAAAAAGTCCATAGAATTCTGGCGTTCAGAATGCCGCCTTTTTCCGCATCGGGATATACCTGTTCTTTCGCGTCCACTCGTCCGTAAAATCCCCCATTGATTGTATCAGGCATTTTTGTCGACCAATAAGGAAGAAGATTTCCGGTAAGATCTTCTGATATTTCCTTTTTAAGTTGCAACAATTGTGATTTTTGATTCTGTCCGGTATTTTTCCCTGGTGAACAGGAATTCTGACTCAGAAAGATAAATATGAATGCCAGAAATAATAAAGATCTATTGGGGGATGACATTTTTAAAGAGGCTGATTTTTGGTTGTTAAAAAATACATGTATCATGTGTCCGGAATTTAAAGATAATTTAACACATAAATTATAAAAAATAATCAGGATTGAATAGATTTTAAAAAATGGAAATAATATCTGATATTAGATAATTCCTAGAAAATATACTCTGCCTATGAAAGAATGCTCTGGAATGCTCAATACATATAAATTACCTAATATATTTCTGACATGAATTACAAAATCATAATATCGATAATCATCACAATAAGCTTTCTGGGATTTTCCTGTCAAAAGAATTCTAAATATGAAATGGAAAGCTCTGGTTCACAGGCCTTACAAGAGATGTTGGCCCGGGCTGATTCTCTTGAATTTGACACGCCATATGATCCCCCGCCTGGCGATACTTTATCCCTGCATGCCTCAGGATTTGCAAAGATCCTTTGTTCAGCAGTTTTTATAACTGGTTTGGATTTCGAATTTGCAGCCGAGAATATCGGATATTTTACAGCACCATATGAGATCCGGTCCTACCTTACTGATAGAAAATTAGATCTGGAAAATAAAGCTGTTCACATAACCCTTCCGAACGGCGTGGTTAGAACTGCTAAATATTTCGGGGATCAGGGCTGTATCTGTCTCCAGGAAGGTTCAGACAAGCTCAATTTCGATCCTGTGGATGTACAATCCAGTCTTCCTGACCCTGATACACAATCCTGGCCTATGGGGGATGTCCTTCCTGGGCAAAGGCCACCAAAGGAAGTAAATATGGAACTTATACAGAAAGCAATAGATACTGCCTTTAGTAATCCGGAGGCACTTACCGCTGCATACATTGTCACATATAAAAACAAGGTAATCGGAGAACGATACCGTGAAGGTCTTAATATGCATACACAGCTTGAAAGTTGGTCTATGGGGAAAAGCCTAACAGCAACCCTAATGGGCATTTTGATCCAGCAAGGGGTCTATAAGCTCGAGCAGCCCGCCCCAATCCCGGAATGGTTGGAAAAGGAAGATGATCCAAGAGCGAAAATAACCATAACAGACCTTCTCCATATGTCAAGCGGAATCCGTTTCCGTGCTCCCCAGGATCCTGATTTTGACCGGTCATTTGGTTATCCTGACCATATTTTTGTTTACACAAGTGCTGTAAACACTTTTCAGTGGACCGCAAACAGGGTTCAGCAATGGCCTCCCAATACAATTGGACGTTACCGGAATTGTGATCCTGTGTTGGTCAATTACCTGGTCAAGCTAGGTGTTGAAGGGCAAAGTGAAGAGTATTTAAGCTTCCCTCAGAAAGCATTATTTGATAAGATCGGTATCCGGCATATGGTAATGGAAACCGATCCTTATGGTAATTTTCTGCTCCAGGGTTATGAATTTGGAACAGCCAGGGATTGGGCCCGGCTTGGAAATTTATATCTGAATGATGGTGTATGGATGGGGGAACGAATATTACCCGATGGTTTTGTGGATTTTGTCAGCACCCTGGCTACTCCGTGGGTAGCTGATGGACGGCTAATATATGGCGGATTTTTCTGGATTAACGGAGATGGCCAATTTCCGATACCTGAAAATGCTTTTTTTATGGCAGGTGCGGGAGGACAATATGTGATTATTATTCCAAGTCATGACCTTGTTGTTGTGAAATTGTCGCATTATAAAGGAGGCAGCATCGGGGCGAATGATTTTGCTACATCGCTGGGCATGATTGTAGACGCGGTTTCTAAATAATAAATAATCCTATTGGCCGGGCCGGAAAGCCCTGGATAATGCACTAGAAATTATTGAATTCAAACTTTCCGATACGTCAAAGCCAGTGTTGCTAAAATGCCTATAAATGCGAAAGCCGCAAGAAAGAGGAAGTAGTTCTGGAATCCTGTTAATCCGGGCGAAGCATCAATTATCCGCCCCCCGGCCGAATAGAAAAAAATATCAGGTGTAAAACCGACCACTGAGATTAAACCAACAGCTGTTCCTGTATATCTTCCACGGATTCTTGTTTCTCCAATTAGAGCAAAATATACACCTCTCAGCGCATACACTGCAATAAAGGTAAATATCAGGTTAGCATAAATGATATTCATGAATTTTAATTCAGGATTAAGGATCAGGAGGACTATATAGCTGATCAATACCAGAGTGAATGAGATCCCGATAACCCTTCTGGAGGTGATTCTGTCAGCGATAAATCCGGCCGCGATGGCAGAAAAAGCCCGAAGGTATGAGGCATTAGACATATATTTCGCAGCCAGTACTTCATTCATTCCAAGGATATCGACAGCATAGGTCGTGTAATAATCGAGCCCTTTATAACCAACATAAGCACAAATAACCACAATTGCCTGCAACCATACAGCAGGATTCTTCAACACATAATTTATGCCGGAGAATCTTCCAAGCTTAGGTTTTTTCGTTTCAATTTTAGAATCTGGTATGAAAAACCACACCAAGAAGGCAGCCCCAAGGGTGGCCAGACTATAAAAATAAATCACGGATCGCATGGCTGAGGTTCGATTTTCCAGGTTTATAGCATCTACATCATCCGGGAGAACATAAGCCAACACGATAACGGCCAGAGAAGCTGCTCCTGCACCTGCAAGTCCCCTTCCACCATCCAGTAATCCAAATGCTTTTCCTTGCGATAACTCACCGCCCCATTCTCTTGTGGCTCTTAGCATAGCAGCCCATAGTAAAAGAACCGTTGTGATTCCCCAGTAACCAAAGATCAATGCAAGTCCTGCCTGGCCTGGAAACATGGCAAAAAACAGGCCGCCTAAAGCAGTTGCGACAAGAGAGAAAGCAATAAGTTTCCGTGCAGATATTCTATCCGCAATCATGCCTCCAGGAATGTATGACACCATTGCCATGATACCGTACAAAACAAATGCATCACCAAATTCTGCATTAGACATATCCAGAACTTCTAACAAAGTAGGGCGGAAGAAACGGGGAACGTGAAAGGGAAGACTGAAGATCATTTCACCTGCCAGGATGAGGCAAAATATAATAAGCCATCTGGGTGTATTTTTATAGGATTTTAGATTTTTTTCGGGCATGAAGCATGTAAATAAGGTAAAAAAATGATTTAAAACCTAATATTTGTATCAACCCTCGCCTTGGTCCCACTATGGTTCAATTCATTTCAATGGCCGTTTCTGAGAGAAATGAACGATTCAATTTTCTTTTTTTCTTATAACATTTCAGTTATCTTGCCCCATCATGTGGTTGATCATTTTATTAGTATTAGCAATTGGTTTTATCATCGTTTCCACTTCTGTCTTTAAATGGCATCCTTTCCTATCGTTAATTACAGCCGCCTTTGGTTTCGGTGTTTTTTCGGGTACCATGTCCTTGAATGAAGTGGTGGCAGCAGTAAATACTGGATTTGGCAACACCATTGGTTATATCGGGATAGTCATACTGGCAGGATCGATCATTGGTAAGTTCCTGGAAAAATCCGGGGGAGCGTTTAAACTTGCTACAGGGGCATTAAAAATTGTAGGCAAAAAAAATATGCCATTGGCCATGAGCATTGTCGGGTATATAGTGAGTATCCCTGTTTTCTGTGATTCTGCGTTTATCGTTCTGTCCCCGCTCTCCAAAGCCCTTGCCCGAACTATTAAAATATCTTTTGCCGTTATGGCGATGTCTTTAAGCTTGGGATTGTTCATTACCCATCACCTGATCCCACCTACACCCGGGCCAGTAGCGGCAGCCGGTATCCTGCAAGCCGACCTGGGTACAGTAATTTTGCTGGGTCTTCCTGTAAGTTTGCTGGGACTGATCATTGCATGGCTTTTTTCTGTAAAATATGCCAGTAAATTTTCAGTTGATCCTGAGAGCGATCCGGAATCAGGATCAAAGGAAGATCTAGGCAATAGTAATAGCCCAGACACAGGAACTGATGCCACTAATAAGGATATTTATTTAAGTAAAGAGGACTTTGATTCAAACAACATAGTATCTTCTCATAGCATTGAAAGCGAGCCATCACTACTGAAATCTTTGCTCCCTATATTCATTCCAATTATTTTAATCATCCTCCGCTCTATCAATGATCTGCCCTCCACACCTTTTGGATCCGGTATTGCAGCAACGATTATAGGTTTTGTTGGCCAACCATCCGT
This sequence comes from uncultured Roseivirgaceae bacterium, assembly GCA_964389805.1. GTDB lineage: Bacteria > Bacteroidota > Bacteroidia > Cytophagales > Cyclobacteriaceae > JAGTVG01. The sequence goes on from CAYMFU010000333.1 coordinate 15,451, forward strand.
GGCACTTTTATTAGGCGTAGGTCTTTCTTTCTTACTTCCGGTAAAATTCAGTAAGGATATGCTGTCTGCATCAGGCTGGCTCGGAGAAGGTATTGTTGCCGCAGCCACTATAATTATTGTAACGGGCAGTGGGGGGGCTTTTGGGAAAGTTCTCCAGGAATCCGGTATCGCTGAGGTCGTTAAGGAAAACCTGGCTGGTGCACAGAGCCTGGGTATATGGTTGCCGATAATTATTGCTATGTCTTTAAAGATTGCCCAGGGATCTGGTACTGTAGCCATAATTACTACGGCCAGTTTAATGGCACCCTTAGTGTCTTCTCTCGGGATGGAATCACCCTCCGCCAGGGCTTTGGTAGTTGTTGCGATAGGTGCCGGTTCCATGATAGCCAGTCACGCTAATGACAGCTATTTCTGGGTTGTCACACAGATGTCTAATATGACTGTTAACCAGGGATATAAATTACAAACCATTGGGACACTTGTTCTTGGTATATGTACTTCATTAGTCGTCTATTTTATGAGTTTATTGATTTTATAAGGTGGATTTTTGCTAAATTGAACTGATTATTGAGCAATTAAATGAAAGAATTTAAATTAACCAGGATCAAGCGTCATTATCCGGATAATTCCCTGAAAGATGTAGGAAAAACCTGTCGGGATGAGCTAAAAAAATTCGTTGGCCTTATTAAAGAAGATTCCAGCATTGCTATAGGTGTAGGTAGCAGGGGGGTGGATAATATTCAATTGATCGCTAAGGAGGTTGTAGATTTTGTAAAATCTCAGAATGCAAACCCTTTCATCATTCCTGCTATGGGTAGTCATGGAGGTGCTACAGCAGAAGGTCAGATTGAGATCCTGAATTCTTATGGAATTACAGAACGAAATGTTGGAGCCCCAATCCGGTCTTCAATGGAGGTAGTCGAATTGTCAAATAATGGTGTTCCAAACCCTGTATTTATGGGTAAAAATGCCTTTCAATCTGATGGTGTCATTCTTATAAATAAGATAAAGCCGCATACTGACTTTCACTCAACCTATGAAAGTGGATTGGTAAAAATGTCTGTAATAGGACTTGGAAAGGAACTTGGAGCTGCCTCGATGCATCACTACGGAGTATTTGGCCTTACAAACCTCATCCCTGAAGTAGCAAAAGTGATATTTGGCACTGGCAAAATTCTTGGAGGGATTGCACTTATTGAAAATGCCAACGATAAAACCATGCTCCTTCAGGCCATTGAGGGACTAGAATTCATGTCTATAGAACCGGGTCTGTTGGACATTTCCAGATCAAATATGCCTGCTTTACCAGTTGATAAAATAGACGTATTGCTGATTGACAGGATGGGCAAGAATTTGAGTGGCGCTGGAATTGATACCAATATCATTGGAAGGATTAAAATTTTTGGACAACCTGAACCAGAGAAACCTGATATCCGGTCTATTGTGGTTTCAGACCTTACGGAAGAGTCTCATGGCAATGCGATAGGGATTGGTCTGGCAGATGTAATCACAAAGAGACTGTTTGATAAGATAAATTTTGAGGTGACCAACAAGAATGTAGCGACCAGTAGCTTCCTGGAACGGGGAAAGATCCCAATTGTAGCCGAGAATGACAAGTCAGCATTGCTTTTGGCCTTAAGAAATTGCGGATTGGTAGAGGAGGGTGCTGAACGCGTTATCCGGATTAAAGACACTTTGCATCTTGATGAATTGTATGTTTCCAATACGGTCCTTGAGGAATTGAAAGATGATCCTCTGATTGAAGCAGAACCCGTTAAAACGGATATATTTGATGATCTTAATTTCTATAATCCGTTTTAATTCTTGAATTGTATATCCTGATAGGTAAAGTATTAAGAATGTAATCAGATATGTGTTTCCTTAAAAGAATTGACTTCCCTCACCCATAATCCATAACAGTTTGACCTTGCAGATAATGTAGAGATCAAGGGGGGCTGGTAAAATATAAATGCCCCAAATTACAATTATATAACCTAGGGATTTCGAAGGGCTGTTTTTGTCATAGAGCGAATCCTGGCAATTTTCCTTTCCTTAGAATATTCTTCCAAAAATTCGATCAATTCAGCCACGGATAAGTTGTAATTTTTATCCGGCTGGTGTACTTTTTTTATTCCTTTTTTTAGCAAAAATTCATAAGCATTCATAATAACAAGTCTAGATTTTTAGAGATAAATAATACATTCTTGTATTTATCTATACTTAGAAAACAGCTGTTAGTGAATAACTTAGAAAGATAAAATAAGTGAACGGGAAATTATTTGTAGTGAATAAGACGAATGTGTGTACGGGAATGAAAGAAAATGAAAATCCCGCAACCTTTGCGGGATTTGTGTTACTATTTTATGGTAATTAAATATCTATAATTGTTGAAAATTAATCCCACTGCTTAGTACTTTCCTGCGTTGATCCACCTTCTTCAGTTGGCGTAACGATTTCATCTTCTGAACATGAGGAAAAATAACTTGCTGATAGGGTTAGCATTGCCAGAATAATAAATAATTTTTTCATAGCACAATTAATTTAGGTTAAAAATTAGTTATAAATTGATTTTAAATGTCGAATTCTTTGTGAACCTGGCCAGCTGGGATCGATACCAAAAAGTATGATCGTCTCTCAAAGTTTTCGTGATAAAATTAGTCCCCCATCCAGCCTAAAAAAAACAAAAGAAACCCACTTTGTTACCCATGTAACAAATAAGTTAAAATGCTGTAAAACTGTTTTTAGGTCAAATGTTTAGGTATGTATACATATGGCGAACAGTATATAAGTAACCAGTCAATTATGTAAAATATTATACAATCTTTATACACATTATTCGTTTTTTCAGAAAAGAAACATAAGGCTATTTAAGATTAATATTTTTATTGTTTGAAATAAATAAAATTGATTTGAAAAAGGTTCTATCCAGCTTTGTAATTATAATTATTCTATTTTCTTCATGTGGCCCAAAACCCGCATATAAGACCCGTGCGGGGAAAAGAAAAAAGAAATATTATGATATGCATCAGAATGACAGGTATGACCGGGATTATGTTTTAACAAAAGAGATGAATAATCCTAAAAAGAAAAAAAATAAGAAAAAAAAGTACAAGTTCGACTAATTCAAATTTCATTTGATCCAGGTCGATCAGATGGGATCAGCTATAAAATCTTAACCTGAATTAAATTTATTCTTACATTTTCTCATTGGAAACCAGATATATTATACCATGAAACGATTTGTTTTTTTTTCAATATTAATTTCTGTTTCGCAATTCGGATTTTCACAAACTCCGGAGGAAACGGATAAACTGGAAAAGGAAAAGGAGATTCTTCAAGCGAAAATAGATTCAATGTACCTGCGTATCGATGAAATTGACCTCTTATTGGGTCAGGAGTTCAATGCTGAGGAAAAGTTAGAAACTATGATCGAAAAATATGGTAAAAAGAAAGGACCAATGATAGCTGATGGAAGGGTATGGGTAGGTGTATCTCCTGAAATGGCATTGGATAGTTGGGGAAAGCCCGACAGCAAGAAAAAATCAGAGGGCTCATGGGGAGTAAATGAAACCTGGTACTATCCTGATGGAAAATATATATTCTTCGAAAACGGGCGCCTGTCAAAGTGGAAAGATTAAGGAAATTCAGGTATAACCATTAAAAACCAGCGATCCAAAAACAAAAACAAGGATAATAAAGATCTGTACCAATCCTTCCGGCCTGATGTTCAGCGGGTCCCCGATAAATTGTATTCAACATAGTCTTGATTCTCACTTTACATTCAATTTTAACCACTAATGTAAATAATGGGGATATTGAAATTGAGGTTGATTGGATTTAATTCATATTGATTCTATATTTACGCCTCATTTATAGAGATCTTTGAAAGCTCCAACCATATCATTTTTTTGACTAATTGAAACAATAACAAAATGTGTATGATTTTCGAGAAAGTTAAAATTATTAACAGGAAATATATACTATTCCTGTTATTATTGAATCCTTTCATATCCGATTCCCAGGAAGTTGATACTACTTTATACAGTGCTTTGAAGCCAAGATCGATAGGGCCGGCGGGGATGAGCGGTCGAGTAACTACGATCGATGTATTACTGGCAAATCCGGATGTGATGTATGTGGGTACAGCATCTGGTGGATTATGGAAATCTGAAAGCGGGGGTATCGCCTGGGAGCCAATCTTTGACAAATATGATGTTGCATCTATCGGGGCTCTGGCTATTAACCAGAAGAATCCGGATGTAATCTGGGCGGGTACCGGTGAAGGCAACCCAAGAAATAGTCAATCGAGTGGAAATGGAGTATATAAAAGTATTGATGGTGGCAGAAACTGGGTACATCTGGGATTAGAAAATACCAGGAATATCCATCGAATAATAATTCACCGGGATAATCCCGATATCGTCTGGGTGGGAGCCCAGGGTTCAGCATGGGGGGAAAGCTCTGAAAGAGGTGTTTTCAAAACTACCGATGGAGGCAAGACCTGGCGAAAAGTGTTGTTTATCAATGATAAAACCGGAATCGCCGATTTGATTGTAGATCCCGTCAATCCGGATAAGTTAATAGCAGCGATGTGGGAATTCAGAAGATGGCCATGGTTCTTTAACAGCGGTGGATCCGGATCCGGATTATATATTTCTTATGATGGAGGTGAATCCTGGGAAGAGCGGACAGATAAAGATGGTTTGCCAGAAGGAAACCTTGGTAGAATTGGCCTTGCCATCGCTCCAAGTAATACAGATATCATCTATGCACTGGTTGAATCCAAGAAAAATGCACTTTACGTATCAAACGATGGTGGATTCAAATGGGAAAAAGTAAGTGATAAAAATATTGGTAACAGGCCTTTTTATTATGCGGATATTTATGTTGATCCCCTAAATGAAAACAGGATTTACAATCTCTATTCTATTGTTACTGTAAGTGAAGATGGTGGGAAATCATTCAGCACCATGCTGACATACGGAGGAAATTCTACTGACATTCATCCTGACCATCATGCATGGTGGGTACATCCTCAGGATCCATCTTTCCTGATCAATGGGAATGATGGGGGACTGGCCATTTCAAGGGATCGTGGTAAAACCTGGAGGTTTGTCGAAAACCTGCCCCTTGCTCAATTTTATCATATCGACTATGACATGGAATTTCCATATAATGTATATGGAGGAATGCAGGATAATGGCTCCTGGAAAGGGCCGGCCTACGTATGGAAAGCAGGTGGTATCAGAAACAGTTATTGGCAGGAATTGTTTTTTGGGGATGGTTTTGATGTTGTCCCTGATCCGGATGACTCCAGATATGGATATGCTATGTCACAGGGAGGATTCCTGGGATATTATGATTCAGAAACCGGGAGGACACAGATGATCAGGCCGGTGCATCCTGATGGCACCATTTTAAGATTTAGCTGGAATGCTGGAATAGCACAAGATCCACATGACAATAACACGATCTATTATGGGAGCCAGTTTGTACATAAAAGCGTCGATAAAGGTCAGAATTGGTCTGTCGTTTCCCCTGATCTAACGACAAATGATCCGGAAAAACAGAAGCAGATAGAAAGTGGTGGATTAACTTATGATGTGACGCAGGCAGAAAACCATTGTACCATACTTGCTATAGCGCCAAGCCCGGTTGAAAAGAATGTAATTTGGGTTGGAACGGATGATGGGAACCTGCAACTTACTACTGATGGTGGTGAAACATGGGAAAACCTTTCAAAAATGATCAATGAAATGCCTGACGGGGCATGGATACCCCAAATAGTACCTTCCACATACTCTGCAGGAGAGGCTTATGTAATCGTCAACAACTACAGGATGGATGATTGGACACCCTTTCTTTTTTATACAGATGATTATGGCAAATCATGGGTGAACCTCGTTGAAGGAAATAAGGTCTGGGGTTATACACTATCCGTTGTACAAGATCCGGTAGCTCCTGATCTTCTGTTTCTCGGTACGGAATTTGGTTTATATTATTCCCTTAACAAGGGGCAAAAATGGGAAAAATGGGGTAAGACTTATCCTACAGTTTCTACCATTGATCTGAAAATACATCCAAGGGAACACGATTTGATCATTGGTACATTTGGCCGTGCTGCATATATTATTGATGATATACAGCCCATTCGAACGCTGGCTATAAATGGTGAGGGCAGCAATATAAATGGGTTGAGTGTTTTCGATCCGCCGGTGGCCTATCTGAGTGCCAGACAGCAGGCATCAGGATCCCGCTTTGCAGGCTATGGCATTTTTGCAGGTGAAAACCGGCCCAGTGGTGTTAGCCTTACGTATTTTCTGGAATCTTTAAAGTCGGATACAGTTGAAACAGATGGCGTGAAAGAAGTCAAAGAGGTGAAGAACGACAGCCTTTGGGTAGAGTTTTTTAATGAAAGCAACGAGAGAATAAGGAGAATTAAAATTGGAACCAGGAAGGGATTTAACCGGTACTACTGGGACCTTGAAAGAAAAGGGGAAAGGTATCCTGGTCAACCTAAACCAGCTTCCAAAGAAGTGTCTGATCCTGGAGGACCAAATGTATTGCCGGGTAAATATAAGGTCAGGATACAATATGGAGAATATGTTGATTCAACAACCATAATTGTTAAGCTTGATCCCAGAATTCAATTTAATGAAACTGCATTAAGTACAATAGAAGTTAGCATTGATAAGGCCCAGGTACTTGTTGCGAAAGTAACCGGAAAGGTTGATCAGTTAAATGAAATAAAAAAATCTATTTCACTGGTTGAGCAAATGCTTTCTGAAGATGATATTTCGAAGGATATTAAGGACCGCACTAAAATAGCTAAAGATACGATCAAATATTTCATCGAGTTGATCAATGCTCCGGAAGATGTCCAGGGCATACAAAGATCCCCTGATATCTTGTCGGCCAGGCTTTCTACACTTAACTATTATATTGGTTCAGCAATTGACAGACCAAATCAATCTCAACAAGTATTGTTGGCTCAGGTATCTGAAGAGGTAGAAAAGGTCATTGAGCAGATTGACAAATGGTTGGATGCCGATTGGAAAGAAACACAAAAAGTAATTGAAGAAGCCCACTTAACTCCTTTTAAGAATGAAAACGAAGAATAATCATTTATAATCCATTTTTTAAAAGTAATTATGAAAAAAACAATAAAATTATTCCCATTTGCAATGATTGTGGTCATGCTGATTATGGCAGGGTGTGCCTCAACAAAAAAAAGTAAGACTTCCATACCTAATTATATCGGGCAGTGGAATGTCGTCATTTCATTACCTGATGGTGATCAAGACCGTTATGTGAAATTTGTAAAGGAAGAGGATCAGGTAGCTGGTTTTGTTGGAGGAGACCAGGGAGAAGTTCAGTTATCAGACCTGGTTATTGATGAAGAGAAGATGTCGGCCAATTTTGACGTAGAAGGATACCATATAGATATGACGGGTACCTTTGATGGCGATGCGATTAAAGGAATTATGTCAGCTCAAGGCTATGAAATTTTATTTGCAGGAACGAAACAACAGTAATATCTAAATTAAAAATTATGAAAAATTCAATAAGAGTATTCCCAATTGTAATGGTGGTTATCATGCTTTTTATGTCGGGTTGCGCATCCACTAAAAAAAGCAAGACCTCAGTGCCAAATTACATCGGCCAATGGAATTATGTGTTGTCCTTACCTGATCAGGATATTGACGGGTATTTGAAATTCAGTCAGGTAGATGATGCTGTCGTTGGTGTAGTTGGTGGCGGGGAAGGTGAAACACCTTTGTCGGATTTTGCTATCGATGAGGAAAAGGTATCCGGAACTTTTGAAGCCCAGGGGTACGAGATACAAATGAGTGGAACCTTTGAAGGAGAGGTGTTAAAGGCAAACATGTCAGCTGCCGGATACGATTTCCCTTTTGAAGCACAGAAGCAACAGTAAATATTGATTATAAAAAAAGGTGACCTTCGAGTCACCTTTTTTTATTTTTTAGATGTCCATTTCGGGACATAAATGGTTTCAATGGCTTCCAGGATATCAGCCCGGCTGATCTGCCCGATCAGTTTTCCTTCTTCATTGATAACCAGCAATCTCTTATATTTTGTTTCCAGAAATATCTTTGCGGCATCAACAACATTAGCTGAGATATCTATGACTTTCATTACACTGGTCATATATGATTCGACTCTAATGTTAGCGATTGGCTCATTATGATAAACACTATCTACCAATAGCCTCAGACAATCTTTGTCGTCGATCAAACCCACGACTTCCTTTTTTTCATTTAACACGGGGGCACCAGAAATATTCTCTTTAAGAAATGTTCTTATCACCTCAATCACGTCTGTGTCAGGTGAGAAAGTGATCAGGTTGGTGGCCATATACTTTGTAATAGGCTCAAATTGCTCATCACGGGGTTTCCGGGTTTCTGATGATTCCTTCTTTGTAAACTTGGGTTTAAAACTTTTTACCATAATTGCTCTTGATTAGGTCCTTCCTTTAATTTGATAAAATTCCTGAAACTGCTTAATAATATACCATTTAATAAAAATAAAAACAAGTATTGAATATCAGGATTTTCTAATATGGAAAGTATAAAATAAAAAAAATCCCGCTCTTAGTGGGACTTTCTATTAACCTTAAACTCTTAAGCCATGAAGTAATTTACTACTATCATAAACGGATGCCATGATCAACAATAACTTAGATTTAATAATATTGGTGTGAGTAGAAATTTTTTATATTGTACGGGATTCACATATGATTGAAAATAGCAGTAGAAATAGCCAGCGTCTTCTAAATATTATATTCTCAGTAGAAAGATTAAGTAAGTAATTCATTAACTTTCACTTCAAATTAATATGATAACATGATCCGTCAGAATTTGGTATCTGCCATTTTATTTTTTTTAGCTATTATTCTATATAACTGTTCTATAAACAACTCAGAGAAGAGGCCGGATCCTATAGAGACTCTGGTCAAATACCGGGAATTGCGGGATGAATGGAAACTTACGGAAGCATATTCTCTCCTTGCGGATACCTGCAAATCATTTGTCTCAGAAGAGGAGTTTGTTATCTATAACAACCAGCCTGACAGTATAAGGAATAATTATACATTTGCCATAACAGAGATTGATTCATTACCAGTATTTGGGAATCCTGATTTTGCACGATTTAACGTGAACTATCAAAGTATAAAGTTGGATAGAATGGATACACTCTTTGGTACCTGGAATTATAGACTGTTATATGAAAAGGGATCATGGAAAATAGTATGGTTTGGAAGGATGGCCTCTCTAGCATCTAATCATTTACAAAACCAGCAATATGAACAATCGCTTGTCTTATATTTGGTGATATGTGGCGTAGATCCCTATAATGATCTAGCCCTGAGGGGACTGGCCCTATCCTATATTAATCTCTCACAAAATAGTGAAGCCATAGCCGCTGCAAGAAGGCTGGTTCAACTTGATCCGGATGATCCAACCACATATGCCTTTCTGGGAGACTTATATAGTTCTGCTGAGCGGTACGATGAGGGGATTGAGGCCTATTCCCAGGCAATAGCAATAAATCCTGAGCCTGTGTACTATATAAACCTGGGAAGTATTTATAAAATGAATGAACAATATGTCGAGGCAGATGATACGTATAGAAAAAGCCTTTCATTGGATTCCCTCTCTCCCCAGGGCTGGTGGATGCTGGGAGATTTATACCTTTACAATTTGGAAGACAGATCAATGGCAAAAACTTTCTACAAAAAGGCGCTTCAACTGGAACCCATGTCAGATTACTATCAGATGCAATTATATTATGGGTATGCTTTATTGCTCTATACCGATGCCGTTGAGAAGGATTCAGATCCAATATCAGGTGATCAACGAAAGTTGCTTCAGGAAGCAAAAACCTTTATTGGTAAAGCCCTGATAATCGATTCGAGAAGTTCTAATTTCTCCTATTTATCTAATGAAATTAATAAAAAATTAAATGGATCCTAAGTGGATCCTCAAAACGACAATGAGAGGTTCAAAAATTGATCCTCTATTCCTTCTTTTTAAATAGTTTTTTAAAGAATTTCTTCACCTTCCCGTCTTCCGCGACTTCAGTGCTGTCACTTTGGGTTGTGTCTTTTTTATCCTCTTCCTTTTCTTTGTTTTTCTTAAATAGACTTTCAAAGAACCGGTTCCAGGCACCTTTTGTTCTTCTCTCGTCACATTCCATCAATTCAGTATATTCAGAAGAAATATTTATCGGGGTAAGATATGACCGCCGAAGCTCTGTTTGACCTTCAATATCCCTGATGATATTTCCAGCGATCGGTAAGGCCAGAGCCGATCCACTTCCATTTGATCCTTTAGAAAAATGAATCTGCGGATTACGTGCTCCAACCCATACCCCGCATGCAAAGTCAGGTGTATAAGAGAAAAACCAGGCATCGCTGTATTCCTGCGAAGTTCCGGTTTTACCAGCCAGGTCAGACCGGATCCCAAATTGGCCTCGTATCCTTGCTCCTGTGCCTTCATTTATAGCCTTTTGCAGGATTGCCGTAATTGTATTGGCCACATCCGGATCTATTGCACGATCGCCGGTATTATCCGGTATTTCATAGATCACTTTGCCATCTGAATCGGTGATATTTTTAATCATTACAGGTTGTTGTATCTGTCCTTGGTTTGCGAAGGTGGCATATACCCGGGTTGCCTCAAACAAGGAAATATTCATGGTACCCAGGGCTACTGAAGGATTATCAGCCGGTTTTTCTTCAATGCCCAGAAGGGAGCACATCTCTTCCAGGTTTTTATGCCCGACTTTAAAGTACAAATCAACAGTAGGTATATTCAGCGAATGGACTAGGGAATACCACATTGAAGTTTCATCCCCACTGCTGCCATCATAATTCCTCGGTGCCCAGTTGTCGTATTCTTCGAATACTTTTTCCTCATTATCCAGATAATCGCATGGAGATTTCCCATCTTTTATAGCTGCAGCATACAAAACAGGTTTGAACGAGGAAGCAATCATCCGCTTTGCCAGGACAAGATCATAAGGGAGGTACCTGAAGTGATTACCACCCACCCAGGCTTTTACTTCTCCTGTTTTCGGCTCCAGGATAAGGACCCCGGCGTTTAACATGCTTTCATAGTGCCAGGCACTATCCAGCTTAGTCAGTTCCTGTACTTTAATTCCATCCCAGGACCACAATTCTCGTTTTTCCTGGATGGTATTGTCAAACGAATCCACCAACTCAACTTTCTTGTTTTTAACTTCCGGGTCAATATTAAAAGCCCCTTGCATCTGAGTTAGCTGTTTTCGAATTGATTTTTTCGCCAGGATCTGCAAGCGACTGTCAAGTGTTGTGGTAATGATCAAGCCATCTCTTTCAATATCGTATTCCTTATCACTCTTATTCTTCGGATTATTCAGGATCTCACGAGCTTTTTTCTCTACTTGAAACAGGAAATACTGGGCTGGTCCTTCATAGCTCAGATTTGAATAATCCAGATCAAGTGGCCGCTCTACCTGTTCCTTATACAATCCATCGTCAAGTTTTCCCTGATCGTGCATCAGTTGTAAGACCAGGTTCCGGCGCTCCAGAGCCCTCTCCGGGTTCAGCCTGGGATGGTAATACGTATTTCCTTTCAATAGTCCGATGAGCATTGCAGCTTCATCAATCTCCAATTCAGATACGGTTTTATTATAATACCTGTTTGCCGCTGCTTCAATTCCAAATACTTCTTCCCCAAAAGGAACAAAATTTAAATATAAGAGTAGAATATCATCTTTGCTGTATACTTCTTCAAGACGAACTGCTATAATGGCTTCCCTGATTTTATTTACAGGAAGGGTTAACAGGCCAAAATCTTCCCGGCCATACAGGTTTTTTGCCAATTGCTGGGTAAGGGTACTACCCCCTCCGGATGCCCTGTTTCCCATAATTATGGATTTGATGATAACCCTCATTAAGCTTCGGTTATCAATCCCATTATGTTCGTAAAAACGAACATCTTCCGTACATATCAATGCATCAATAAGATGTTGTGGGAGTACCTCCCAATCTATCTCTGTATGGTTTTTTGAAAAGATCTTGCCGATCAGATCATGGTCGCTGCTATATACCAGTGTGGCATTTTCATCCTTCAGGTCCGCCAGCTCGGTAGTGGAAGGAAGTGGTCCAAAAGCACCCATAAAGATCATCCCCAGAAATCCTCCAAGAATCAGAATGACCAATAGAATTCCGGTTAACAGAGATCTTATAAGAATCCTTTTATAAATACCTTTTTTGTTTTTGGCCATTTAGTAAACTACTTTACCTATGCGAAATTATTATAAAATGATAGAATTGTGCACTACCCTTGATATTATTATCTTAGCGACAAATACCAGAGCTCTGATTCAGGAGACCTGGATCTTGCAAAATTGATATACTTTTCACCATGAAAAAACATGTACTTATATATTGGATCCATTCCCTAATTTTAACATTAGGCTTTATGGGATGCGATTCGCAAGAGCACGCAACCACGAATGATTATCCCAACATTGTGTATATCCTGGCTGATGATATGGGGTATGGAGACATTAATGGATTGAATAGCGATTCGAAGATTTTGACACCAAATATGGACAGGTTAATAGCGGAGGGAATGCATTTTTCAGATGCGCATTCGCCATCAGCTGTTTGTACACCGACCAGGTATGGCATCTTAACCGGGCGATATTGTTTCAGGACAAGGTTGGAATCTGGTGTTCTTTTAGGTCATCAGCCATCATTAATTGAACCGGGTAGATTGACAGTGGCCTCTATGCTCAGGGAAAAGGGATACAAAACAGCTTGTATAGGTAAGTGGCACCTGGGTCTGGATTTCAAGAAGAAAGATCCTGGAAAGCCTCTGGTAGAAGGAGATATATGGGATCTTAGCAGTACAGAGAATGTTGATTATTCTGCTGAGATTGATGGTGGACCTGTTGATTGTGGATTTGATTACTCTTTTATAATTCCCTCTTCTCTTGATATACAACCTTATTTTTTTATAAGGAATAAAAAAATAGTGAACACGGATATTATAAAAATAGAAGGAGCCCACGATGATAATTTCCAGGGAAAATTCTGGAGACCCGGTGATGCTTCCAGAGATTTTGATTTTGAACAGACTTTACCAATTCTGACTTCAGAAGCAGTTCAATTTATTGAAAGGCAATCAGAAAATACTTATCAAAATCCGTTTTTTTTATATTTTCCTTTACCTGCGCCACATACACCCTGGATGCCTCTGGAAGAATTTACCGGAAAATCCGGTGCCGGTAGATATGGCGATTTTGTTTCGCAGGTTGATTTTACGGTAGGGGAGGTTTTAAGAGTCCTTGAAGAAAAGGGATTGTCGGAAAATACGCTTGTATTTTTAACCAGTGACAATGGAGCATATTGGTTTCCTGGGAATATTGAAGAGTTTGATCATCGATCGAATTACATTTTCAGTGGTATGAAATCGGATGTCTGGGAAGGGGGGCATCATATACCCTATATAGCCAGATGGCCGGGGAAAATAAAAGAAGGTGTTGAGAGTGATCACCTAGTCTGCCTGACAGACCTTGTCGCCACCTGTGCTGAAATTGTTGATTGTGAACTTCCATACAACAGCGCTGAAGACAGTTACAGCCATCTTAATGCCTTATTCGGAATAGAAGATAGTCAAGCTCGGGATCAGTTGGTCAGTCAATCTGTTAGTGGGATGTATTCTATACGTAAAAGCAATTGGAAGCTGATCGAAGGCAGGGGATCCGGGGGATGGACATATGAAGGGAATCCAGATGAACCGGCTGGACAGATATATGACTTGGACGTCGATATTGGTGAGAAGAATAATATCTATGCTGATCACCCTGATAAAGTTAAGGAACTTTCGGAAATGTTGAAAATGTTTAAGGACGAGCGGAGGTCGAGATAGATGGTAATACTTTAGTAACCAAATAGAATCACATGGTAAAAGTTTGCCTTGGGCCTGCATAGAATTGCAATCTGGGGATAGGATAAGTCGTACTATTTATAGCTAGTTTTCTCTTCGTTTCTTCTTTCTATAGTGCTTTTTATATTTTTTACCGTCTGTATCATATTTATAAGCTCCTTTGTACTGGATGTCATTAATAGATTTGATTTTTACATTATACGTTGATCGTCTATATTGTGATTTATGAGGTTTAGATCCTTGTTTTGTTGATGAACAGCCTGTGATCAAAGGACCACAGGTGACCAAGACTATAAGAAATATAAATATTCCGCGTCCAATTTTATTGCGCAATCCTCCCATCCGATTTACTATAATATTTAATCCTCAACGTGCCGCCTAACAGATCATTCCATCGTAATAGCCTGGTTTTGAGTAAACAAAATGCTGTGATTCAGCCAAGGGTGAAAGCCTCTTTTCCAGTTCTAAATCCATGTGGCCGGATTGACTTCCTTCGGTATAATTGCTGGCGATCTCAATATTTTGTTTTAATGGATCCATGCCCGTCATACTAACCACAGCGGTGTGTACACCTTGCTTTTCCCAGGCATATTCAAGCAATTCTTTTGGCCCGGCGTAATCGTTAACGATATCCCGCATTACTTTCATTGCGATGGTTCCCAGGTTCTTTTTCCTTGCAGCAGGCAGTGCTACATCGATGAAGTTGCCGTAATTAGTTGGATTCATTGCAAGTAAGGTGACATCAAAGTCAAGGTTCTCTATTAGTTCCTTTGAGCGTTCTGCACTGTCCATGCTGGAGAATCCGATATGACGTACCATTTTTTCAGCTTTGAGTTGTTCCAGGAGCTTATAGTTGCCTTCTGCAATATCGGATAATTTATCCTCATCCGTGATGGCATGGATCAACAGGAAATCTACGTAATCGGTCTTTAGTCTTTTTAAACTTTCTTCAAACTCCGCTTTTGCCTTGTCGGGCTCACGTTCATGGATCTTTGTTAAAAGTACAATTTTATCTCTGTGTGGAGGGAGAATTTCACTAAAACGTGATTCACTGGGTTTTTCTGCATCAGCGCCATAACTCGAGGCTGTATCGAAATAATTAATACCCGATTTTAGAGCCCATTCCATATGTGGCTCCCATTCTCCATCTGGCATTTTCATAAATTGCGATCCCCCTCCATAGCCCAGGATAGTAATGTTTACACCTGTCTTTCCAAATTTCCGTGTAGGTATGGTACCGGACAAGGCGGAAACACCATCGGAATTAACGGCATCGTCATCCTTTTTTGCATTACATGAACTGATCAAAGCGCTGCTGGCGGCCAATGATCCTGCGGCCAGGGAACTCTTTTGAATAAATGTTCTTCGGGAAATGGGATCCATTTTCATTTTTTTAAAATTTATTTTTTCTTTCTTTCTTTTCCTGGTAAACTTCCTGAAGGGTGATCCTGAAAGGTTGATGCATTTGACATTAAATGAAAAATATCATTTCCTTCAAAAGGATAAATACAAGTCAGAAAGAATATTTTCAATAATTTGATAAATAAGTTAACGTGTTAATAAATTTATTAAATATTCGAGTAAATCTATAGTTATTCATGCCTTTATTAGGTGATTAATGTTGAGAACAATCTACAGCCATGCGAAATACCTTCTGTATTTTAGATTTAGAGATAGCATAATACATGTTTTTTTTTATCTTTGGAGTCCTGATTTTTTGATTCGTTTTTATAAATATTTAGCATATGAGTTTTTCGACACTTGACTATATAGTATTCTTTCTGTACGTGATCTTTATTGTCGCACTGGGATTGTGGATTTCGAGAACGAAGAAGGGAGAACAAAAAACCTCGCAGGATTATTTTCTTGCAAGCCGGTCTCTAACCTGGTGGGCGATAGGTGCATCCCTGATAGCTGCCAATATTTCTGCAGAGCATTTTATTGCTATGTCCGGATCCGGATATCGGATTGGACTTGGAATAGCTGCCTATGAATGGATAGCCGCTATTACATTGATCATAGTTGGGAAATATTTCATTCCGATTTTTCTTGAGAAGAAGATTTATACCATGCCTCAATTTCTTGAAGACCGCTTTAATAAAGGTGTGAGCACAGCATTTGCCGTTTTCTGGTTACTTGTATATGTATTTGTGAATCTAACCTCTGTAACCTGGCTGGGAGCCCTTGCACTTAAAGAAATTATGGGAGTACCCCTATGGTGGGGCATCATAGGATTAGCAACCTTTTCAGGATTGTACTCTATTTATGGAGGCTTAAAAGCAGTAGCCTGGACCGATGTCGTACAGGTTGTTTTTCTGGTAGGCGGAGGACTGATAACAACATTTCTGGCGCTTGACGCTGTTTCAGGGGGTGAAGGGATATGGAAAGGTTTTTCTGTAATTTACGATAAAGCTCTCGATCATTTTCAAATGATCGTCCCGGAGGGAACCATAGTGCCTGATGGAAAGGGGGGGACAGAGGATGCTTACTTAAGTCTCCCTGGATTGGCCGTAATTTTCGGAGCAATGTGGCTTACTAACCTGGGCTATTGGGGCTTTAACCAGTATATTATCCAGAAAGCATTGGCTGCGAAGGATTTGTCACATGCAAAAAGAGGATTGATTTTTGGAGGCTATTTGAAAATATTAATTCCATTACTGGTTTTAATACCTGGAATTACTGCCTATGTTCTTTTTAATAATCCGGATTTAATGGAGGGGGCCAGTACATCCGGTGAAATAACAATAGCTGATGAAGCGTATCCGTGGCTTTTAAAGAATTTTGTGCCTGTTGGGATTCGTGGTCTTGCTTTTGCTGCTCTGGTAGCCGCTATTGTAAGCTCATTGGCGTCCATGATCAACAGTACTTCAACCATCTTTACGATGGACATATATAAGGCCCACTTTAACAAAGATGCCTCGGAAAAACAACTCGTATTTACTGGTCGTCTCGTTTCATTCATAGCCCTTATCATCGCAGTGGCTATGGCAAAACCACTTTTAGGCGGACTAGACCAGGCCTTCCAATATATCCAGGAATATACAGGATATATTTATCCGGGAGTCGTGGTTGTATTTTGTATGGGACTTTTCTGGAAGCAGGCCACCTCAAATGCGGCTTTGTGGACAGCAATAATCACGATCCCGATAGGTATTGCAATACGCGCAATCTTTCCTGATATGCCATTCATACTTAGAATGGGATATGTCTTTATTGTTCTGGCCTTTGTCGCCACATTGATCAGCCTATATGATAAGCGAGGAAATGTAGAAAGGGATGTTGAGATAACCGAACGTTCAAAAAAGATCGTAGCAGTTGGATGGTTTTTTATAGTACTAGGAATAATAAGTCTGGTAGTCGGCCTGTTGTTCTTCGAACCGTACAGATATCTTGGGATCGAGTCAATATTCATGCTTGCCACCTTGTTTGTCTTCCTGGGACTGATTTTAATCTTTAATGTGAAGATGAAGTATGTTAATAAAAAATCATATGTTACAGATCCTGTCATTTACAAAACCTCACCGATCTTTACACTTGGATCTATCGGGATAGTTATTATTATTGTTCTATTATATTATTTCTTCTGGTAATGAAAACAACTCACGTTAAAGAGGTTTTCAGATCCCTTTATAATAACGATCCTGATATCTATATAGCTCCAGGTCGGATCAATCTGATAGGCGAACATACTGATTACAATGACGGTTTTGTATTGCCCGCGGCAATTGATAAGCACGTCATTTATGGTTTGAAAGAAAATGGATTGAATACATACCGCTTTCATGCCATTGATTTAGAGGAATCACATGAGACTGATGTGGGTAAACTTCATCACTCAAATAAGGGCTGGCCCAATTACCTTATGGGTGTGATTGACCAGTTAATTAAGGGAGGACATGATATCCCGGGTTTTGACTGTGTGGTTACGAGTGATATTCCAATTGGAGCTGGATTGTCTTCTTCAGCTGCACTGGAAGCTGGATTAGCAACGGGATTAAATGATTTATATGATTTGAAGGTCCAAAAGCTGGATCTGGTTAAGTTATCACAAAAAGCGGAAAATGAATTTGTGGGCGTCAACTGTGGGATCATGGACCAGTTCGCTTCGGTTTTTGGGAAATCAGGTCACGTGTTCAGGTTGGATTGCAGATCATTAGAATACGAATATTTTCCTTTGAATTTAAATGGCAATGCTATTATTCTGGTAGATACAAAAGTAAAACATTCGCTTGGTACCTCAGAATACAATACAAGGCGACAAGAATGTGAGCAAGGGCTTATGTTAGTGGCTGAAGGAAATGAACAGGTAAAAAGTCTCAGAGATGTTTCCCGTGATATGTTGGAAGTTGAAAGAAACAGATTCGATCCGATAGTTTATAAACGATGTGATTACGTTGTTGGCGAGATCGATCGTGTCCAACAGGCTTGCAAGGATCTGCTTGCCGGCAAGATCGAAGACTTTGGAGAAAAAATGTACGAAACTCATGAGGGCCTGTCAAAAGATTATGAAGTGAGTTGTGAAGAACTGGATTTTCTTGTTGATTTTACAAAAGACAATCCGGATGTATTGGGATCCAGAATGATGGGAGGTGGTTTCGGGGGGTGTACAATAAACATTATAAATGAAGCAACTATACCATCCTTTAAAGAGAACATCGCGAACGCTTTCCATGCCAGGTTCCGCCATCCTCCTCTTTTTTACGATGTGAAAATCGATGATGGTGTACATCGTTACCGGGAGTAAGTTTATGGTCAGGGAAAATTTCCAGGGTTCTCCCTGGCAATCATTTCTAAATATATAATAAAGATAATGGTATATTCATTGCGGTTTTTAATCCTATTGGGGATCCTTTCCCTGCTCAATCAAAATATTGATGCCAGGATAGGAGGCACGATGGTCCAGGAAGAATTTGAGGGCATAATCCGGTATCAAATTATAAACTCCATGGGAAATATGGACTCTGGCATGATGCCTGCTTTTACTGAGTACCATATTAGGGGAAAGGACATCAGCATACAGATGATCGGTGCAGACGACACTAAAATGGCCAGGATCCTGCTCGATGGCGATCATAGCATATTTTATATGATTGATGATGAAGCCAAAACAGCCATGAAGGTTATGGTAAGCGATGACACCGGTGAGAAGCGTATTGGAAATGTGCCGGAAGAATTTAAGGAAGCCTATGAGAAAGCCCTTAAGGAGGAAGATGATGTACTTGATTCCGAACAGATCGATCTTTCGGAGACCGGAGAATCTATGACTATTGCAGGATATGAGTGTGAGAAGTATATCGTTACTGCCGAAAAGGGGGAGGCCTTTTTTGAATCCGAAGTATGGCTCACCGAAAAGATCCAGGTACAAGTCCCTGATATATTGAAAGATAAGAACAATCCCTTACTTTTATTTATGAATGAAAAAGGATTCCCCCTGCGGTTTACAGGAAAAACCAACTCTAATGGCCAGTCCCATGATTTTGAAATGGTAGCGATAAAAGTTACCACGGGATCCCTGAATCCTGACAATTTTGAAATTCCTGCCGATTATCACGTCAGTGACATGACCAGCTTTCTGGAAAGAAAATAATTATTTTTGCTTAACGTAATGATACCCTTCTTCAATGGACGATATAAAGATATCCGGCGACATACCTTCATCGAGACTTTCAGAAATATCTTTCTTATGAATGGAAGTGATGTAAAAAAGTCCATCATCAGTCTCCATCATGTCTTCATTAACCGCTGAGAAATGTTCTTTTGGTGCTGAAAAATGCATATTTAGTATATGCTGGATCTCGTATTTCCCACTGGGATCTTTTTTTTTCGGGTCCTTTTTGATATTATTATCCTTTTTACTAATTACGTCTTCAATTTCCCACGTGATCTTTACTCCGTCATTAAATGCCAATTTACCATCCATCCAATGATGTCTGTAAATGCTGCCCGCATTTTTGTTTTCTTCCTCATCGGATTCAGAGAGACGTTCTTTAGTAATGGGATGTGAAAAATCCATTCTTAAACTAAAGGCCTCTTTAATTGAACCTTTTCGATGGAAATGTTCAAGCATAGGTACAATGAACAGGCGCATATTGTTGCCTATATCAATTTTACTTAACAAAAAAAAAGTAACTACGAAGTAAATAAAGAGAATCAGGAATCCGATAGGAAAAAAGAAAAGAATAGGTTTAGTGATGGTGAGAATAATAGTAGCGATGGTGAGTATCCCAAAAACTATTGATAAATTTCCCGATTGTTTTCTCGACTCGTCGCCAAGAGTATCCATTTCTGCAATTCCGTGAAGTTTTTTAAGCCATTCTTCAATCGTTAGGATATCCTCAATCTTTTTGTCAAGGACAAACTGAAGCTGATCCTTATCTAGTGATTTGTATATTCTTAAAACTTTTCTGGAATCGATTGTCATTATTCCATAAAAAAATGCTCAGCAAAATAAATTAAAATTATCATTTTATCAAGAGAATAAAATTTATTGTAAGTCGCAAAGGAAGATCCATTATTTTGCTAATTCAATATGGTTAGGATAATAAAATATTATCAACTTATATTTGCAGCATGCCAATTCAGAACAATGGAGATTTGTTTAAGAAATTAGAGATGCGTCTCAAGCAGCCGCTTCCGGGTATAAATGTGCAAAAAGAAATGTCTGCTTATGCGGGAGGGAAGACGGGAATTGATTTTAATTTTAATGGCGATCCAAAAGAAAGCAGCGTCCTTATTGTACTGTTTGAAAGCGGAGGAGATGTGTTTTTTCCATTGATCCAAAGGCCGCCTTATACCGGAGTGCATAGTGGTCAGATTGGCCTGCCGGGTGGAAAAGTTGAGGACCATGATATAGACCGTATTGACACGGCATTAAGGGAAACGGAGGAGGAAATTGGAGTAAAGGCAGATGATGTTAAAGTGTTAGGCAAACTGACAGAATTATATGTACAGGCAAGTCATTATAATGTAATGCCTGTAGTCGGTTATTTGCCATATCGACCTGAGTATATCCCTGACCCCGAAGAAGTTAGCAGGGTGATTGATGGAATGGTCGGTGATCTGATTTCGAGCGAAAAGAGAAAGGTTAAAGAACTGCTGATAAGAGATAAATATAAAATAATGGCACCCTATTTTGATATAAAAAATGAAATAGTATGGGGAGCTACGGCAATGATTCTAAGTGAATTCTCAGCAATATTAAAGGAAATATTAGAATAGTATGGAACCACTGATAAAAAATGACGCAGTACTCCTGGGCGTTTTGATGGTTATTTTAGGATTTATTTTTAAGACCTCGTCGAGTAAAAATCCATTCTGGCAGAAATTTTATAAAGTCATCCCCATGCTTCTGATGTGTTATTTTGTGCCCTCTCTATTAACCACTTTTAAGATTGCGGATGCTGAAAACTCAAACCTGTATTATGTAGCATCGAGGTTTATGCTACCTGCCAGTTTGATTTTACTTACCCTGAGCATTGATTTGAGGGAAGTGATTAAACTTGGTCCTAAAGCTCTGGTAATGTTTATTACCGGGACAGTAGGTGTAGTTATTGGAGGCCCGCTGGCCATATTGATCGTTTCTATATTCAGTCCTGAAACCATAGGCGGTATGGGCCCGGAAGCAGTATGGAGAGGAATGACTACAATAGCTGGAAGCTGGATAGGAGGCGGAGCCAACCAGGCAGCTATGTATGAAATATTTAAACCATCCGATTCATTATATTCAATTATGATCACGGTCGATGTTATCGTAGCAGAGATCTGGATGGCGTTTCTGTTGATAGGTGTAGGGAAATCGGCTCAGCTTGACCGCTTTTTTAAAGCAGACGCTACAGCTGTTAATGTACTGAAGAAGAAAATGCATGATTTCAGTTTGAGTATTGCCCGAATTCCCTCGCTGACCGATATAATGGTCATTCTTGGTATCGGTTTTGGTTTAACCGGGTTGGCGCACTTGTTCTCAGATGGACTCGCCCGGTTTTTCCAGGAGAAGTTACCATTTCTTGAGCGATTCAGCCTGACCTCGCAATTTTTCTGGCTAATCGTTCTGGCCACATCCTTTGGTTTGATCCTTTCCTTTACAAAGGCCCGGAATTATGAAGGCGCTGGTGCCTCAAGGATTGGTAGTGTTTTTATTTATTTCCTGGTAGCAACTATAGGTATGAAAATGGATATTACTGAGATCTTCTCGAATCCTGGTTTATTTGTTGTGGGTGGGATCTGGATGGCTATACATGTCATCCTGCTAATCATCATAGCGAAATTGATCAAAGCGCCATATTTCTTTCTTGCTGTGGGAAGTAAAGCGAATATAGGCGGCGCTGCATCAGCTCCCGTAGTTGCGGCTGCTTTTCATCCCTCTTTAGCGCCTGTGGGTGTATTACTTGCTGTATTAGGTTATGCATTGGGAACCTACGGCGCCTGGATCTGTGGCTTGCTGATGCAGACGGTAGCTCCCTGACTGGGATCTTAATTTATGGATTAAAAATGAATTATTTCCGCATTGTATAAAGAGCCAATCATATCTGTACAATTTATGAAAGCCATCTTTCGAGGTTCTCCCTTACAAAATCATCATCATTTAGATCGGGATAGGAGGTATAGACGCGGTTAATTTCTTCTTTCTGGCCTGGCGACAGCGATTCATTTTGATCCAATGTCCAGATACCTTCCAGTAATCCTTGTCTTCTCAGAACCTCATGTATGCCTGCGATCACTCCGGAAAAATTGTTGGCCACATCAAAGAAAGCAGCATTTGAATCTGTTACCCTTGCTCCCAGGGCCAATAAGGCATTTATGTCCTCAGCACTTCGGGCAGCATGCACCTTGTCCAGGATCTTGACTGCGGTTTTAGTCCATACCGCCCAATGACCCAACAAGCCTCCTACAATTCGCATATGCACTATTTTTGAACCCACTGGTATTCGGTATTTTGTCAGAAGATCTCCCAGGATGTTGTCATCATTCCCGGTGTAAAGTGCAATATCTTCAGCCCGGCCGGATTCTGCTACGCCTCGGACTACATCATAGGTCTGGTAACGGTCAAATGGTGCGATTTTAATAGCAGCCACATTCTGAATTTGAGAAAAGGATCGCCAGAAATCTGCATCCAGAATCCTGCCACCTACCGCCGGTTGTAAATAAAAGCCAATCAGTGGAATCACCTCGGCTATTTTATGGCAATGTGACAGTAGTTCCTTATTCTGAGTATCCTGAAAAGCAGCCAGGCTTAACAATGCCGCGTCATGTCCTGCTTTTACTGCGAACTGAGCTTCGTTAATGGCTTGCTCTGTTCTGCCAATCACCCCGGCGATCTTTATTATTGATTTTCCCGATCTTTCCGTATAATCTGTGATTTCTTCTGCAACGATATCCAATATTTTCTCGAAAAGGTTGAATTCAGGCTTGCGTATTTCAAACTGAGTTGTATGAACACCTGCGGCTATACCCCCGGCACCGGCATCCAGATAATATCTTATTAATGCCCTCTGCCTCCGTTCATCAAGTTTTCGGTCTTTGTTTAAGGCAAGCGGTAAGGCAGGGATCACCACCCCTTTCTGCAATATTTTGTTTATTTTTTCCGGTAATACTGGAAGGATCATAATATTTAAAATAAATCAATATTTTCCATCTCTAACTTCAAAATGTGTAGGTTTATTCAATAGTGCTCTATCATTAGATACCCAGTCTGCTATCCATTGGATCATTGTTTCAACACTAGTACATGGACTCCCGAATAATTTAAAAGATTCTTTTGCATCACTAAGCAGAGCGGTTTCTGATTCCGTTCCAATAAATTCAGGTTCAATTCCCAAATGTTTTCCGAACTGGGTGGCGACCTCTTTTACGGAAAGTATTTCATGTCCTGTTATGTTTAATATTCTTGCAGGGGATTGACAATAATTTAATGCCTGTAATATCATCACATTGGCATCACCCTGCCAGATCACATTGAAATGCCCCATGTTTAGATCAATGGGTATTTTGGCTTTCACTTTTAGGGCAATGTCGACCAGAACTCCGTAACGCATTTCAACTGCATAATTTAACCGTATCAGTATTACTGGAGTTCCATGCTTATTACTTCCGTATTCAAACATTCGTTCCCTGCCCAGGCAGGATTGTGCATATTCCCCAACAGGGGCGGGTGGGTCCTCTTCCCTCGATCCGCCATATGATACGGGTACCAAAGGATAAACACACCCCGTGGAAAAGGCAACAATTCTTGATTCTGTAAAATGATCGGCTACCAACGCAGGAAGATATGAATTAATTGCCCAGGTTAATGACAGGTTTTCTTCAGTACCAAACTTCATTCCGGCAAGGAAAATAATATTCTTTACTTGCGGCAGGCTCCTAACAAATGCCGGATCCAGTAAATCACCCTTTATGGTTTCAATACCTTCTTTTTCCAATATCTGCATCTGGTTTTCCTGACTGAAACGGCTTAATCCGATCACACGTTTGCTGACACCTGCAAGATCTATTGCCCTCTTGGCCATTGTAGCCATTGAAATGCCAATTTTCCCTGCAACGCCCAATAACAGAATGTCACCATCAATTCCGGATATCATCTTTACAAGGCCTTCCGTGGGCCTGGAAAGTATCTCATTCAGTTCATGTTCATTCGAAATCCTTTTTAAGGGTGCAGCCATTGATATACTAATATTATTTACTTATAAATATATGAACATCAGGAACCTTTTTTAAGAGTTCCACGGGCAACTATTGAAATCATTGTAATTACAAACAAAATCACGTACAATCCAAGATCAAGTCTGACGCCCATTATGTTTTCCGGGATCAGTTGAAACACGGAGAATAAGAATACGAATAAAGCTATAGCTGAGATGAACAACAACTCTATCCCAGGTTGTCTTTTTGATAGAACGCCAACCAGGATGACCGGGGCCAACATAGAGGTTCCAGCAAAACTGACCCTTGCCAGTAATACCAGCTCATCACTGATGATCGCTGAGAATGCCATAACGATCAGGGCAAATATGAAAAGTGCTATTTTTGTTCGTATCAATACCGACTTATCTTCCCCTTTTAATAATGACCTGAACTCAGAACCCAGGGCAAATATCTGCGCGTTTGAGGTAGATAATACCGCAGCAAATAGTCCTACAATAGCCAGACCTGCCAGGAAATTGGGTTGATCGAAGAGGAGTGCATTTTGAACAAATTCTACTGTAGGGGATCCCGGATATTTAACCGAGCCATACATTCCAATAAATGCTGTGGCAACAAAAACAATGAATGCCACTATGCTAACACCTCCAGCCATCTTATACGTTTCTTTCATGCTCTTCATAACCACTATCCTGGAGGAAAACTGAGGCTGGGAAATGGGTAATAGCATAATCGCAAGAAATGAAGCGACCAGAAACTGGGTAGTAAACAATCCTTTTGGTCCAGGTGTAGACAACAGCCGGTCATCTACCTGTTGAACCTGATTAAATAGCTCCTTTACATTTCCAAAATGGATCACGCAGTTATATCCTATGATGGATAATACAACTAATAGCAAAACACCCTGAACTGCATCACTGAATACTATGGCTTTTAAGCCCCCTAATTCACTATAGGCAAGCATAATGGCCACAATGATCAGTGCCCAACCCCATGATGGCAGCATTTCCGGGAATATAGCTGTAAAAAACATGGACATTCCACGGATCTGGATGGCTACATATGGTATGAGAAACAAAAAGGCTCCTGTAAATACGAGGTATCCCGCCCATTTGTTCCCGAAAATATCACGCATCATCCCAGCCATACCTTTATAACCCGTGGCACGGGCTTTTTTTCTCAGATTATAACCAAACCAGAAGATCATAAAAAACATAATACCGTCTGAAACGGGAAGGAAGATCCAGGCGCCAACACCATGTACCCTGAAAAAATCTGGGACACCTATAAAGATGAAAGCGCTGAAAAGTGCCGCAGCATAGGTAAGCACACCCAAAATCGCTCCTATATTGGACCCGGCGAGCATATAATCATCTATGCTCCTGTTTTTTTTGAATGCCCTTGATGAAGCCAGGATAAGAAGTAGAATGAAAATAATTCCGAAAATCCAAAACCACTTAATCATGATTGCCCTCCTCCTTTTTTACCTTGGAATGAGCATAAATCCCGATCATTATTAATACGACATAACCAAAATATGCCAGTATCCCGGCCCATAGTGTATAGGGTAGCCCCATAAATTCAGGCTTATATTCATTTTGGGGAATTACAAGTGGTGTAAAGATCAGTATAGAAAGAATGATCACGCCCAAACGGGCAAAACTCCATAGTTTTTTCATAAAAAATTTCAGTTAACAATGCCCAGGCAGAACATCCATTAAAAATAATATGACTAAAAATACCTTTAACTGTCCTTTTTTAAAAGTTTATATGGGTTTTATTCCTGATCAATTCTTTCGACACCTTACAATATCCCTCGATCCTATCGAGGAACTAATATAAGGCCCTCTTATTCCGATTTCCAATCATGGGGGAACTGTTATGTATAATCTAAATCCCTGTCTGTGAATTGATTATCCGATTTCCGGGCCAGCAATGGCAAATTGCAGTTCCGGTTTGCCAGGGTATGGGTGTTTCCCTAAAAACATCCTTATAAATGGTCTTTGTATTGCAAAACCTATATCTGTCACAGATTTTCGGAAGGCTTTCTGATCATCAGGAATGTCAATAATAACTGGCATTCCTTTACATTGTTCAATTGCATGACATAACAATGAAAATGCTATTTCTTCATTCATTGAAACTATTGGCCCTATTTGTTCAAAATTACTTCCCGGCCTGCCAAAACAATATCCCATAATATTGTTTCTTGATCCATGGATCCAGGCATAATCCCTGCCCATTTTATAAAGTGAATTTAGGATTCCGGATCTGGTTGCTCCAAATATTGACTGATCGAATTTGATGATCGATGGAAGGTCCGTATCTGATATTTTTAAACAGTCCTGCTTTTTTAATTGGGATAGATTTGTTGTATAATCTTTAATTTCAAACCTGTGAAGACCATACTCATCTTTGAATCCAAGGGTGTCGTAGAGCAACTTTCCTTTAGGAGTAGCATCCAAACGGATGGTGCCTTTATCTTTTGCCTTGAATATGGCTTCTTTTAACAAGGTAGTACCAATACCCATACGTCTGATTTCCGGATCAACAAGCACCATGCCTATCCAACTGAAGCATCCGGAATAATTGACTGTAGTTACCGTGCCGATTACCTTCTGATGGTATTCAGCAACCATACTTCCATCAATACTGGAGTCCAAAAAGAGTTTCCAGTCCTGTTCCAATTGGTTCCATCCTGCAGCATTCTTCAAGCGCATGCCGGACGGAATGTCTTCTGCTCGCATAGGCCGTAAAAAGTAATTATCGGGCATATTATTGATCCTTGTATTGATTAATTAGCTCATGTCGATTACTGTTTTTCGTATTGAACTATTAGTGGTTGAGATAATTTTTTATGGTATTCCTTTATTGTTTTTGAAGGATCTTCCTTATCTGCCTTAAAAATAATATATGCGTTTTTAGCCCGGTAGCGACTGCCAGCTGGAAGGAGTGTGCTATGATCATTTATCAATCTACGGTTCCAGTACCGGCCATTTCCTAAACTTCGCGTAATTTTAGTATGCTCTTCATAAAGTGGCGAAGCTTCCCCTTCTAAATTTGTATTATCATATTCAAGACGTATGCTTCCAAAAGCATATTGCTTATTTTCATTATAAAAATACAACCAGGTGGCATCATCATGAATGGGATCCTTAGCTAACTGATCGATCCCATCCCCTTCATATAGGTTTACAGTATTGCCGTCTCCCTCAGGATGAAGGAAAGTGACATGGGTAAACAAGCTATCCATAGTCATTTCGTCATTCCTGAGCAACATTAATTCAATATTCTCTTCGATAAGGATTTCCGATGAAAAGGTAAAATATGGAAGTCCAGCATAGAACTGATACCGGCAGTTTACCTGGATCTCTTCATAGCCGTTTACTGATCCTGATCTGAATAAGGAAAATATATAGGGACCCTTGATCATTTCAAGGGTATCCGGACTCAGGATATGGCCAAATGTTTTGTATTCAAGCCCTTCCTTTTGAAAGTTAGGGGCCCAGTGCAAATTAATATGGTCCCTCTGTAGCAATTGATTGCTAAATTGCTTTAATATCAATCCAGCAAGTTGCCCTGAACCCAGGCCATTATCAACACTTGCTTTTATGTCAGTCAGGTCGGCAATATAATCTCTGTTTTCTATCTTTATATTCGAATCCTTACCCTGGTATTTTAGGATTTCGCTCTTCAATTCTACCGTACCCTGAACAATCTCAAATGATTTTGTAGCATTTGCTTTAATAGAAATAGGGAAAATACATCTTAAGTACTTTTTGCCTGATTGTTGAGTTATAGTGTCCAGAATCTGTCCGGCAATAAGTTCCACCTGGTCCACTTCCTTTAAACATATATCTCCTGCTTCCCGGGGATTGATTCCCATGGGAACCTTTACTTCAAGGTATTCTAAAGATCTGTCCAATCCAGCTGTTTCGCTGACCCTCAACTTTAAAACGACTGTTGGCTCGGATTTACAAGAAATGGAGAGAAAGGAAATCAGTACTAGCCAAATGAAAACGGGGCTGGATCTAATTATTTCTAAAGTATGCTTTTTAAGTGTCTGATCTATTTTCATAATCTGTTATTTGTATTGCAAAAAACTCCGCAATATACATCGAGGTAAATATTCTTATTTTGTATATATGCTTTATCAGCCCATCCGCGTTACTTTCCCTGCTCTGCTCAAACAGCATCGGGGCCGCCCTGTATACCTTGCTCTAATTTGCCGATCTCCTGATCAATGGTCCACAGCCCAATTCCTTCCTCACCAATAATATTGAAAAGTTCAAGAGCGCGTCTGGATGTCAACTCTTCTTCCCTTTGTTCAGAAACATACCACTGCATAAAATTCAGGCAGGCGAAATCTTTAACATTATAACAGTGCTCAACAATCTCATTAATGGATTGTGTGACTTTTATTTCATGTTCAAGGATCAATTGAAAGATTTCCCGAAGAGAATCATAACTGTGCTTCAGACCGGTTATTTCCGGTTGTAGTGCATGACCGCCCGCATCATTGATATAATGAAAAAGTTTCATCATGTGCATCCTTTCTTCATCGGCATGTCCATACAGAAATTGAGCTGAGTTACTATATCCCTGGACATCACACCAGGAGGCCATGGATAGATAATGCGCCGAAGCCTGAGCCTCCATCATGATCTGATTGTTTAACATGGCCTCAGATTCTGTGGATATGGATCGGTTTAATGATAAATTGTCCTTCATAATATAAAATAGTGTTTTGAAATATAACTAAGTGTTCAAAAT
>CAYMFU010000334.1:0-7188 GCA_964389805.1 uncultured Roseivirgaceae bacterium
TTCCGGAAGATCCGGACGAATCAATGCCGTACCTGAAGCAACACCGCCGGGGATAAATGACCAGTCAACACGATTAGTTCCGTAAGCAACCAGGACTGATTGGGAACCTATCCCAGAGGAAAATGATGAAGTATTGATACCAGGATGTACACCCAGTACGAAATTCAAAGAATTTAGAAAAAAGTCAGTGTTGCATAACTCCGGCCAGCCTTTATAAAAGAAATATTGTTCCACACCAAACCGTTGAATGTTCCATCCGGCGCCCCAGATATTTGGCTTATAGGGAACGCCATACGGCGAATCAATGCTCTGTTCCTGCTTAAGTTTTTGCTGGTATTCCTCAACTGCTTCATTCATGGCTTTAAGGAATTTCTTGTTTTTGATCTCAGGAAGTGCATGCCCCACGGCCCATCCACATCGGCCGATCTGCTTGATGATTTCTTCCTGCAAGCCAGTTAGGGCTTCTGCATATTCCTCAGATTTTGTTGTAAGCAACAATTCAGATAATGCTATTACCTGGGAGCTAACTGTAAATTGGTTGAACTCCGCCCTTTCGTATAATACCTCAGCTACTTCCAGCGCCTCTGCGGCCAATCCTGGATTGCTGGCGGCGAGGACTCTCGATGCAGCAGCTAGTCCTGCCGCAACCTGAAGTTCCCGGCGTGGATTCTCTTCAGTGAAAACCCATCGGTCATCCGTCAGGGATGATTCTGTACCTGTCTTTTCACCTTCACCCAGGGTTGAATTATACACCAGGTTGTCTGTCATCGAGGCGGCATCACCCAGCATGATATATTGCCTTAACGTTGGGCATATGATCCCCCTGTATAATCTTCCCAAAGACCTGTAACCTCCCAGGACTGCTTCCAACCCATGTTCTATCTGCTGAATGGCATCTGACTTCCCATCAGGAACATGGATCTCAACCAGCCTTTTTGCAGGATCGATCTTGGTTGCGTCGTAATCCAGACCAAATTCCTCAATCATGAGTGCAAGTTTCCATACGGTACCTATCTGGGATTCTACCCTAAGGTCGTAATCACCTGCATCATGCCAACCTCCTTTATTGATACCGGGAACTGGGTCCATGGATTTAAAACGTGTATAAGTTTCAGGGCCTTGCTTGTAGCCATCGAAGTGATTGTGGTCCGTCGGGGCCATTAAGGCATCGTCCAGGTGGCAATAGTCATGCCATACCCTGTATTTTTCATTGATTCGCATATGACACATCATTACCGGGAGATAATACTCCAGTACAGGTTGCCAGGCATGGCGACTGTAAACATCATTATCGATTCTGAAGGCATGTGATTTTGATCCGGCGAATTCAAACATATACATTCCGGGTTCTTTGACATTGGTGAAATCTGCTGTAAGGTAATTATATCTCAAAAATCCACCCCATTCTTCTGTTTCATAGGATTGCACCAGTTTTTTACCTTCATCGTCAAGCTTGTACAAAAGCAATTTATCAGTATTCTTGAGCGTCGGGTCAATCTCAATGATCGCATTTTTAAATTGATCCGGATGATATCCTAACTGAGATACCTGGATTACAGGCTTATATGTCCACGCTTCTACTACATTTGGAGTAATTATCCATTGAATAACATTCTCTGTTATGCCGCCGCGTACCAGTTCCCGGATAACGTACCATCCATTATTGTGGTTTGTACGTCCATCTCGCAGTTCTAATTTTCCGGTGTTAGATTGAAAATTTATTCTTTGATAGTCATTCTCCGGGGCAATGATCAGTTTTTCTCCGGTGGCAAGTGGTGCCGCCAGGATTTCACCGAACTCTTCTAATACCGGGCCATTGGGTTGCGTATGAAATATTCCGGATTGCCCGTCTAAAAGCCATGATTTGCCAAACAGATCCCCGGGGAACAATTCAAAATTAAAGCCTACCTTTCCAATCCATTCTTCCGGCAAGGGTTCTTCAAGATGAATGTTTACCTGGAAACTGCTGCCTTCCAAAGACTTGACTTCTACGTCATAGGTAAAAGTAAAATCCGGATATTCGATAGGGTTAAATCCTTTCCTGTTTTTACTGCTGTCAGGATACCACATTTTTTGTGATATCAATCCGGCTTCCCGGTCCACCTTCTGTTGGCCACCCTTTGGTACAGGTGACCATTGGCCTGGTGAAGCCTCCAATCGTAAATCACCGTTTGCAGCAACCCTGATGCCATGCTGGATGATGGTGACTCCTGTCTGGTGACCATCGGGGTAAAAATCACTGAAAACAGTAACATTCAATCCTTGCATTTCGAAATATCCCTTATCATTGATTTGGAGAGATTGTTGTGCGAAGGAAAGGAACGGGAAAGTCACTAATATGAGGCAGACAATTGTTCTAGACATGAGGCTATTATTAAAAATGATCAAAAAATGTATGAAATAACAAAAGACGGTAATTATCTCATTACTTTGAATCCTTTCTAAAAAAATATTATCTGGTTAGCCAATTTTTAATAAGGAATTCTTCTTAATACCATATTTCGTAGTTAGCAGTAAGTTTGTTTGTTGTTGATATATGTCAATTATCAAAACTTTCGTTTTAAGTATTTATTGATTAACTTCAATTTAAGATCAGTTCAATAAATTACACTAAAGCTATTGCCATGAAAAAGCTATCAATATTTTTACTTGCTATTTGTTTGTCATTTGCATCAACAGCCCAGGATGGTGAGGGGCTCGATAACAGGTTCTACTTCCGAGGCGGATTTTCAAATCCAACTAACGCATATCTGGGTTATAATAATACACCTAATCCGGAATTAATTACCAGTAAAGGCTGGGTAGTTGAAATAGGATCCATTTTTATGTTAAATAACCTGAATCTTGCTGATGGTTTACGCTTAGGTATCAATGTGGATTATGCTGAAATAACCTATCATAAGTTTAGGTATGAGGATGATGTTGAGTATGTGGATTTGTACATGGGACAGGTTTCATCAAAAGTAGGGCCCAGCTTGTCTTTTAGCCCGGTTAACCGGCTTGTGTTTGATGGTTTTTTTAAACTGAAAATACCATGGGTTGCTTTCGGGTATTTTGATGCCCCTGATGATCCTGAACTTCATGAATCCTATTACCTTGGCGCGATTGATGTTGGGTTTTCAACCGGTATAAACATCAGGTATGGTGCACTGATTGTGGGATTTGATTACTCCAGCAATAATATGAAGATGAACAGTGATGAAGATTCGGAAGTTTATCTTGGAAACTTTCTTGATCCGTCAGACACAGGAGAAAAAACAAAGTTTGCCTACATGAATTTCACCATTGGAGTTAATTTTTAGCAATTATTATCGAATAAAAAAGATTAGAAGCTTCATTCGAGAGGAATAAGTGAATCAGGAGTTATAATGTTCTGAGGATAACCTGCATTATAGTGATATAATTACAATTCCTCGTCTCCATTAGGATACAGGCAAATGTCATATTTTTTGATAATTTTGTGATCATACTGTCGTTATTACAATACCGTTTTAACCAGCAATAAAAATGAGGGTAATAGTAAGTTTTGCGAAATTCACAATCTATTTTTTGCTGTTATTAATTACAGCTTGTAAAGAAGAAAATATTGAACCGGATCCTGTTGTGCCAACCTTCGTTGCAGGACACGAAATAGCCCTTGAAGAAGTGTTGAGAAATATTCCCGAAGAATATATAGTAAAGGCACGCGATGAATTCCATGTTGCTTACCAGCACACTTCACATGGTACTCATGTCAGTTATGGAATTTTCGGTCTTCAGGATTATAAGTCAGGTGACGAAACATTATTTGCCATATCCAATAATGATCCCCAATCTGGGAAACTGGATTTCAGGGATTATGCATTGGCTGATTACACACCTCCAGGTGTGGATGCTGCAGACCTCAGCCGTGATGAAAGGGCTTTTATTCAAACAACCAGGAATTTTCTGGATGATCCTGAAAATTCTGAGATAAATGTGGTGATGTGGTCCTGGTGTAATATTGCCGGCCATGATGTTGAGGGGAATTATCTTCCAGGGATGGATTCCCTGATCATTGAATATGGGTCTGAAGGGTGGAAAATTGGAACCGGCCAAGGGCAACGCATCAATCCGGTACAATTTATATTTATGACTGGGCATGCAAATCAGAACGAGAATAGTGGTCCAGGGAATCCTGAAGGTCAGGCTGACCTTATACTTAATTATTGCAGAACTAATAATCAATTCTGCCTGGATTATTATGGGATCGATAGCCATTGTATGGCAGGTAAATACTGGCCTGACGCTGGCGATAATGGAAATTCTGATAGTTACGGAGGCAATTATTATAAGGATTGGCAGGGCAATACCACGCTTGGAGTTAACTATTATGAAAATAAAAATGCACCCGGAGGTTCAGTAACATATGGCGCCCATAATACTCAACATATAACAGCTAATCGTAAAGCCTATGCCTTCTGGTGGACCCTCGCACGTATGGCAGGCTGGGAAGGTAATTGAACTATAATTTGTTATCTTTGTGGGAATCTTATTTTTGTTATTCCAATTAAAGTATACTATCATTGGAGCGCAAATTAGGGTTAATATCGATTTGAGAGTGGCAGAATATGGGAATAAAATGAAAAATTTAACCTTTATTAAAAATCATCATTTATAATAGCTTCGCCTGTTTTTCATTTCTGTTTAT
This sequence comes from uncultured Roseivirgaceae bacterium, assembly GCA_964389805.1. Taxonomy (GTDB): domain Bacteria; phylum Bacteroidota; class Bacteroidia; order Cytophagales; family Cyclobacteriaceae; genus JAGTVG01. The sequence goes on from CAYMFU010000334.1 coordinate 4,670, forward strand.
CAATTCAAGGGACTTTAATTGAAGGATAAGTCTATACGAGGTAGTTTGCATTTTCACTAATGAACAAAACATGAAAGTATTTTTAGTATATGTGCGTGACGAGGATTTTTATCATATTTTGCCCGAACGGCTCAATAAAAATAAGAATGATGGCAAGTTGAAAGTGATGGCATTCCCCCCGTTGGGGATCCAGACCCTTGCACCTGTATTGCGCAAGCACGGGCACGATGTAGTGATGTATGATACCTGCCATCCTGAAATGAAGCAGGACGATATTGCCAATTCTATGAGCAGTGAAAAACCGGATGTAATTGCCTTGTCTTTTTTGTCGACGACTTCCTACAGGCTTCTAAAAAGTATGGCCAGCCGGTTAAAAACTGAGGATCCGGATATCCCCATAATTGTGGGGGGTGCTTTTGCGACCAATAATGCAAGGCAAATTTTGGAGGATTGTCAGTACATCGATTGTGTAGGACCTAGCGAAGGTGAGGAATTATTGCCAGACTATATAGAAAATAAAGACAATCCGGCCGCAGTCGATGGATTGGTATGGAGAAATGGCGATAAGGTTGAGGTCAATAAACCCAGGCCTTTGATACGTGATCTGGACCAGTTTCCATACCCTGACCGACAAACGCTTCCCATCGAATATATAGAATCTCTTCCATTGGATATACCTGCAGTTGTTTCCATGGATAAATGGTGTACTATCCAGACTTCCAGAGGGTGCCCGTATAAATGCATATATTGTGATATTCCTAATCTGAATCAGGGTAAATGGCGATTCCGATCACCAGAACATGTGCTAGGGGAAATGCAGGAACTGAGTGATCAGGGGTATAAATCTATATATCTGACAGATGATCACTTCTTATTAAAGAATAAAAGAATACAGGCGATCTGTGATGGGATTGTAGAAAGGGATTTGAAATTCAAGTGGGGTTGTGAGGGCCGGGTAGATTCGGTAGGTATTCAAATGTTACCCTTCTTGTCTAAAGCAAATTGTAATTTTCTGGCTTTTGGTGTTGAATCGGGTTCTCAAAAGATCCTTGATCGATTGAAGAAAGATCAAAACCTTGAACAGGTAAAATTTGCTATTGATGAAGCGAAAAGACAGGGTATTGAAAAAGTACACGGTTTCTTCGTTGTTGGAAGTCCTGATGAAACAGAAGAAGAGATAATGGAAAGTTTCCGTTTTGCATCTAAACTGAATCTTGATTCCTTTGGATTCAACCGGTTGTGTGTATACCGCGGAACACCAATATGGGCAGAATATGTATCCCGTGGATTGATCGATGATGAAAAAGACTGGAATAAATGGTTCAGGTGTTCAGAAGTGGACCCTACTGTTTTACCGGCAGATCTGGTGCACGAGACGCGGAAAAAAGGATATAAATTGTTGTTTAAGAATCTGATCTTCAGGCATCCCATCAGAACATATAGGTTGGTACGGGGTTTCAGCAAGTTTATGCGATTCTCAGATGTAATGCGGTTGATCCTGAGCCCTTTCAGAAAGATCGATCATTCCAAGACACAGAAAATGACAGATAAAGAATTAGAAATTCGAGATTTGAAAAAAGCCTCGTAATTTTTTTGTCTGCATTTCAGTTTTTTAACTTTAACACCTGGCCGGCCTCTTCCAGGATTTTACTCAGGCTTATGTAATCCACATCCTGCACTGAGACCTTAGTATCAATAGCCAGCCCGGCAGCTGTTGCAGCAGATTGACCCAGGATCATAAAGACTGGTTCCATCCGGATCGAGCCAAAAGCAATATGTGAGCTTGATACACATACTGGGACCAGAAGATTATCACATTCTCCTTTTTTAGGGACCAGGGCATCATAGGAGATCTGGTATGGATGGGGTGGATGGACACCAATATCACCTTCATTCTGAACAAATCCATCCGGTTTTACATATCGCTGTATATTATGCGAATCAAGGGTATAAGATCCCATCCCAACAGGTTTGGGTACCTCTCTTTTACCCAGGACTTCATGTTCGGTCATTACCATCGAACCAATCATTCTTCTGGCCTCACGCACATAGATCTGATGCGGCCAGTTTCCGTTATCCGTAAATTCATCTTTAGCCAGGCCCCATTGCTGCATCTTCTGTTGTATATCCTCAGGAATCCTGGGATCATTGGCAATGAAGTGCATCAGACCTTTCTGATAGGTCTCATGCTCTTTTATGATCTCCTTTCTTCGCTCATATGTGGCCTCAGGGTAGTCATAGTTCATACCTATGTTATCGGTACTAAAGGGTCCATGATTGTTGGTATCCGTTTTTCTATTAGGTATTGGATCAAATTTATCAAAGTAATCCTTCCTTCCTGTATTGAACACCCTCACCAGGAGTTCATATTGCAAGGAATCATATCCTTCGGGCTTTTGAAAGTCCACTTTATTATCTGGATGATTACTGAGACACATGCGGAAACAATAAGCCTGTAGCCGACTATCTCCCTCTCCAAATAAACCCGGATCTTCCGCTGAGATCAGGGGTAGTAAACC